>CAZUYW010000222.1:0-5247 GCA_964624775.1 uncultured Iamiaceae bacterium | reverse complement strand
ACCGCGCTCGCGTCCCGCACGAGGCGCGCCCCCGAGAACAGGGTGGCGTTGATCGCCGAGGACGTGGCGAGCACGGCGCCGAGGATGGCGAGCCAGCGCCCGGCCGGCCCGATGGCGGCCTGGCCGAGCTCGGCGAACGCGACCTCCTTGCCGGCCACGATCCGGGCGTCGGAGAGGAGCATCTGGCTGCCGAGGGTGACCGACACGTAGACGAGCGCCACGATCCCGACGGACCAGTAGAGCGAGCGAGGCAGGGTGCGGGCCGGGTCGGCCAGATCGGCGCGGTCGTAGCTGATCAGCTCGAAGCCCTCGTAGGCCACGAAGATGGCGCCGGCACCGAGGATCAGCCCGCTCACCCCCTTGTCGGCGAGGGGCGTGAGGCGGTGGACGTCGGTGTGGGCCAGGCCCACCGCGGCGATGCCGAGCAGGATCAGGACCTTGAGGGCGACGATGGCGTCCTCGACCCGGGCGGAGAGCTTGACCCCGGCCAGGTTGACCCCGAGGAAGGCGACCAGCACGGCGATGGAGGCGACCCGGGCACCCCAGACGGGCACCCCGAGGGCGTCCGCCGCGTAGTGCCCGAACGTGAACGAGTACACGCCCATGGCCATCACGTACCCGACGAGCAGCAGCCACACGAGGATGCCGGCGGCGACGTGGGTGCCGCCCTCGCGGAGCTGGGCGACCGCGCCGACCGCCTCGGGCGCCCGCTCGGCGATGCCCGCGTAGGAGCGGGCGGTGGCGGCGGCGAGCACGGCCCCGAGCAGGAAGCACGCGAAGGCGAGGTGCCCGGCGTAGCCGATGGCCAGGCCGAGCACGCTGAAGATGCCGCCGCCGATCATCCCGCCGATGCCCATGGCGGTGGCGTCGACGACGCCGAGCTGGTGCGGCCGGGCGTCGACCGGACGATGGCGCAGCATCACGCGCTCCGGTCGACGTCGCTCGCCGGGATCAGCCCGCCATCAGGGCCTGGGCGACGGCCTTGAGCGTGTCGACGTCCTTCGCCGACGCCTCGGCCGGGTACGCGGGGACGAGGGTCAGCTGGTACGCACCCTTGCCCTCCACCCACACGTCGAGGCGGGCGGCGCCGTTCTCCACGCCCCCGCGGGCGTCGTCGCCGATGCCCGAGACCGGCTTCAGGCCCTTGTCCATCATGCTCACGAGCCCGTCCCAGCTCTCCTGCGGGCCGGCGCCGTAGTTCCACAGGTGCGAGACCTGGGTGGCCGCACCCTCCTCGCCGAAGCGCACCGTGCACGCGCCCCCGAGGTCCTTCACGTCGAACGACGAGGCGCCGAGCGCCTTCTCGGCTGCGGCCTTCACGTCGGTCTTGCAGTCAGGTCCCTTGGTCGACCCGCTCGGCACCGTGGACCCCGACGAGCCCGTGTCCCCGCCGCCCGCCGTGGTCGAGGAGGCGGACGAGCCGGCGGCCGTGGTGGTCGAGCCGGCGCTGTCCGAGCTGCTGTCGCTCTTCGAGCCGCAGCCGGCGAGCAGGAGGGCAGCGGCGAGGAGTGCGGCACCGAGGGTGCGCGTGCGTGATGGGGCCATGACATCTCCCAAGGTGCGTCGGGGTGGGCGGTCCGAGACGGACGCGGGCGAGCCTAGGACGTGCCGAGGGCCGTGAAGGGGTGGCAGGCGTCCTGGTCGGCGTGGCCGTCGGCCGGGATCGGCACCAGCCACGTGACGTTGGGACGCGGCGTGGAACGACGCCACGCGTCGAGGTAGCTGTCGTTGATCTCGGCCTGGCTGAACCGCTGGCCGAACCCGGTGCGGGCGACCTCGGGCATGCGGACGTTGAGCGGGCCGATCGTGACCGGGATCGCCGGGTCGACCCGTTCGACCAGGGCGTCGGCGTCGGTGGCGCCGGGGATCCACGGCGTCACGCTCACCGCGACCATGGCACCGGCGTCGTGCAGGCGGTGCACGAGCGCGAGGCGATCGAGCGACGAGGGAGCGTGCGGCTCGAGGCGGGCGACGACGTCGGGGTCGAGCGCGGTCAGGGAGATGGTGACCCGCCAGCCGTCCCGTGCGAGCAGGTCGGCGTCGCGCTCGACCGTGAGCCCCTTGGTGACGATCGAGACGGTCCGGTCGACGGTGGTCAGCGCCTCGAGCACGGCCCGGGTGACCCCGAGCTCGGCCTCGACGCTCGGGTAGGCGTCGCACAGGGTGCCGACCGTCAACCGATCGTGGAGGTGACCGATCTCGGCGAGCTCGGCGTGCAGGCGCTCGGCCACCTCGGCCCGGGCGAACCGCGGCACCGACGGCCCCTGGGCGCCGGTGATGCAGTACGCGCAGCGGATGTCGCAAGCGCGATACGGGTTGATCGACAGGCTCCCGCAGGGTCCGAGGTCCTGGATCAGGGGCAGCTCGACGGCGAGCGGGATCGTCGTCACGGCCGGCTCGCGAGCACGGTGCGGCGTGGCCCGAGGTCGATGCGGACGGGCAGCCGGGCGATCGGGTGGTTCTCGTCGGGCGGCAGCGAGGGCTTGACCCACGAGGTGTTGGGCACGTGGCCGAAGGCCTCGTAGGCCTGGAGGTACCTGGCCCAGATGGCGGGGCGCTCGTGCCGTCGGCCGAGCAGGGCGATGGCGTCTCGGTCGGCGCCAGTGGCGAGCGGCGAGAAGACGAGCTCCACATCGGGGTGCACGGCGTCGATGAGGGCGGCGGTGTCGGTCACGTCGGGGATCCAGGGCAGGGCGTTGAGCCCCACCCGCACGCCCGCGGCCCGGATGGCCTCGATCGCGTCGAGGCGCTCCCCCGCCGTCGGTGCGCCGGGCTCGAGCCGGCGCAGCACGTCGTCGTCGAGGCTGCACAGGGACACCTGCACCTGCGCCGCCGGGCCTGCGGCCACCAGCAGGTCGAGGTCGCGCAGCACCGTGGTGCTCTTGGTGATCACCGTGATCGCCGCCCCCGTCGGCACCAGCTCCTCCAGCACGGCCCGCGTCAGGCCGAGCTCGGCCTCCGGGCTCGGGTAGCCGTCGCTGAACGCGCCCACCAGGAAGAGCTGTCCCTCGGCCCGGTCGCGCCAGCGCCGCGCCTCGGCCCGCACGGCGGCGAGGTCGCCGACCGGTTCCGACGCCCCCTGCGCCCGCGTGCAGCAGTAGGTGCAGCGGATGTCGCAACGGTCATAGGGCGTGACCGACCACATGGCGCCGCAGATGTTCGTGACGAGGCCGGCCAGCCCGTCGTTCCCCATCTGCGGAAGGGTACCGGCGCCGCGCCGCAGGCGCCCGCGATCCGAGGCACAGTCCCGGGAAGCTGGGTACGGTGGCGGCGCGGCGCTCACGGCGGGCGGGCGAATCACAGGGGAAGGGATCGATGACGACTTCGACGCATCGTGGATCCATCGTGCGCGGCGGCCTGGTGGTGGCCGCGCTCGTGGCGGGCATGATCGGGGGCCCGGCGGCGACCGCCTCGGGCGATCCCGCGAACATCTCCGTCACCAAGATCAACGGCCAGGTGGTGGACACGGGGATCCCCACCACCTGCGCCCGGGTCGGCACCGGTCCGGGCACCAACGTCAACGCCCACTGGCTGAACGTGCCGCTGGCCTACGCGGCGACCACCGCCGACCTCACCTGCGCCCACCAGATCGCGGCGTTCATGCAGCAGCTCGCCTACGACGAGGCCAACTACAGCGCGACCGTCCCGCAGCAGCTGCGCAGCGCGCTGTTGAGCGGCACGGTGAACCTGTCGAAGCCCTACGAGGTCTTCCTCGACAACATCTACGTCACGACCACCGCCATCGCCACGCTCGAGGTCACCGCACCCGGCAGCCCGGCGGGCCTCGGCAGCTGCGGGTTCGCGGACTACATGGTGCTCGTCACCTGCAACGACAACGAGCTCGGCAGCGTGATCCTGCGCGATGACTGGGGCAACCCGTACCGCGACTGGGCCGGCAACCCGATCTCGTTCAACCTCAACGGCCTGCTGAGCCAGCGCGGCGGCACCACCTACGGCAACCTCTTCCTGCTCAACGAGGGCCAGAGCCTCGCCTCGTTCGACAACCGCGTGCTCCACCACGAGCAGGTCCACTCCCAGCAGTGGTCCCAGTACGGGTGGGACTTCGCCCGCCGCTACATCCAGGACTTCGTCGACTCCGCCGGCAACGCCAACTACAACTACTGGCTCTACGGCCCGGTCCAGGGCGTGCAGGTCCCGGCCCTGTGCTTCCAGTACTACGAGCGCCAGGCCGGCTTCCAGGACGGCGGCTACGCGTTCCGCGACCCGCTCCACGGTGGTGCCACCAGCGCCGCCACCGCCGGCTTCAACAACCGCTACGTGCCCAACAACCAGGCGTACCCGACCGGTTGGACCACCGCCATCAACAACGGCCCCAACGACTACGGCACCCAGTCCTGGAGCAAGTGCCCCTCGACCTGGCAGCCGACGACCGCCTGAGCGGTCCCGGCCCGGGCCGGGCTGCGCCGCCGGTTTGGTGGTCCTCCGCCGCTAGTCCAACGTGCCGATCCTGGGGATGTCGGGCCACAGGCCGCGCTTGAACCGGTCGATGCCGATGCCGTGGAGGATCACCTTGGCCCGGTCGGTTCGGTCCACCCCCGGGTCATCGAGCTGCTCGTGCAGCCAGTACAGGGTGCCGGCGGGGCGCCGGTCGACGCGATGCCACGGCAGCCGAGCCATCAGGTCATCACCCAGCTGGTCCAGGTAGGGACGCGACAACCAGTTCAGCCACCACACCCCCGGCAGCGAATCGACCAGTGTCCCCTCCCACCGGAATCCCAGGTAACGATCCCATTCGTCGGCCATCGCGTACGCCACCTGATGGCGCTCGAAGAAGTCCCCCTCGAACAGGGCCCGCACGTCGTTCATGCGGGCAGCGCTCGGCCGCTTCACGGCCAGGTCCACCACGTTGTTCGTCGAAGAGCTGGCCGCGTTCGGAACGCAGGCGCGGACCACGATGGACAGCTTCGGGCCGACGCCGTCCATCGTGCGGCAGGGCAGCTCGGGCAGGACGGGCTCACGGAGCATCCGCCTCACCGCCTCGACCGAATAGGGCTGATATGGCGGCCCGACATCGCTGATGCCCGTCAACGCGAAGCCGCGGTCCGCCAGGTCGCCGAGCACCTCGACCAGCCGGTCGGCCCGGGCGAGGGTGCGCCGGAACACCATCAGCACGTAGACGGACTCGACGCTCATCGGCAGGCCTGTCTGTGGCTCGAACCGCAGGGACCGGATGGTGGGCGTAACAGGATTCGAACCTGTGACCTCTGCCGTGTGAAGGCAGCGCTC
>CAZUYW010000221.1:0-5286 GCA_964624775.1 uncultured Iamiaceae bacterium | reverse complement strand
GGGGCGTGCGCGCCGAGGACCTGCGCGAGACCATGGCCCGCCTGGTGTTCTGGTCCGTCACGGGGCAGAAGCCACCCGCCTGATCCGGCGCCGCGCCCCCGGAGATCAGCGGTCGCCGTCATGACCGGCGGCCGCCCCGGTCAAGGGGACCATGGTCGAACGAGGCGGTGCAGCACGGGCGCGGGGCGTGGGACGCGCGTTGGGGGCGCTGTCGCTGCTCAGCGGGCTCGTGGCGGGGGTGATCGCCCGCGCTGGCGCGTTCCACGCCGATGACTACTGGAGCCTGCAGGACCTGCGGGTCATGGGCGTCGGCTGGGACTTCATCGGCCGCCCTGTGTTCGGGCACGTCACACCCGGTGCCAACCTCGCCGTCGCGCTGGTGGGCACGGCCGGCGGCGGCCGGTACGGGTGGGCCGTGCTGGAGATCGTGCTGCTCGCAGCCGCGGTGCCGCCGATGGCCTTCGCCGCCGCCCGGTCGCTCGGAGCCCGACCCGTGCCGGCCCTTGCCGCGGCCCTCGTCACGGCGACCTCGGTGGGCTGGGCGTCTGCATCGACGTGGTGGTCCGCCGCGCTCAACGTCACGCCGGCGGCCCTGGGGGGCATGGCGGTGCTCGTCGGGATGCGCACCCACGCGCGCGGTCGGTGGTGGGGTCGGTGGGGTGCAGCGCTCGGCCTCCTCGTCGCGCTGTCGGTCACCGAGGGTGCAGCGGTCTTCGTGGTGCTGCCCCTCGCCGTCGCGTGGGAGGAGGCCGGGCGGACGGAGGCGGGTCGTTCTGTCGCCGTCCGTGCTCGGCTCCTGTGGGCCGACCGGCGCGGGTGGGGCGTGCTGGCCCTGCCGCTGGCCGCGATGTGGGCGTGGCGTGCGTCGGCGTCGGCTCCCGTGCTGCCGCCCCCGCATCCGGGCATCGCCGACCTGCTCGTGTTCCCGGGCTCGTTCCTGTTGCAGGGCTTCGTGCCCACCTGGGCCGGCGCGGCGCCCGGGAGGGCCGAGCCGTTCGGGTCGCCGGCCCTGGCGGTCGTGGTCGGCCTCGCCGTCGGCGTCGCAACGTGGGCCGCCCTGCGCGGTCGGCTCCGCACGGGCGTCGGCTGGTCGCTGGGCGCCGTCGTCGCCACGGTGTGGCTGCGGGGGGTGCTCGTCGCCTGGGGCCGCCTCGAGGTGCTCGGGTGGTCCCGGGCGGTCGAGCTGCGGTACCTCGCGGACCTGACCTGGATGGCGCCGGTCGTCCTCGCCGGCTACCTCGCCCCGGCGCCCCGGCGGGCGCGCACCCGCCGGCGGGTGCCCGCGACGGTCGCCGTCACCGCCCTTGCTGCACTCGGCGGGCTCGTCGGCCAGCTCGTGGTGGTCGTCGGCGACCCGGGGCACGAGGCGCGCCGGTACCGCGAGCGCATGACGGCCTCATCCGGGGCAGTCCCGCCGGGGGGCCACGTGCTCGACACGGCGGTGCCGGGCACCGTGCTCGGCCCCGAGTTCGGTGCCTACCTGTTCCTCTCGCGCACCGTCGCCCCGACCGGCGTGCCGCTTCGGTTCGGCACCACCGCACCGTGGTACCGCGCGGACGACCGTGGCGTGCTCCGCCGCGTGCGGCTCGGCCCGGTGTCCCAGCTCGACCCGGCGAGCGCCTTCACCGCCGTCGGAGCACCCGGCGTGGTGCACCGTGGCGGCTGCTGGGTCGCCGAGTCGGGGGACGCCCTCGTGTGGGTGCCGCTGACCGTGCCCGTCGCGCGCGCGGCGTGGGTGCTCGACCTGCGCCTCACCGGTACCTCGTGGTCCGAGCTCGCCATCGAGAGCGCGGGCCTCGAGCCGGTCACACCGATCGTCGCCAGCCCGGGCGGACGCTCCCGGCGGCGATGGGTCGTCACCACGCTGCCGTTCGCTGCCGGGCAGCTGGGTTTCCGGGTGCCGTCGGGCGAGCGGCTGTGCCTGCGCGGCGGGACGGTGGACGACGTGGTGGTGGTCCGATGAGGGCCGGGCCCCGCCGCGGCGCGTGCGACGCGGTCGTGGTGGCCGTGACGTGCGCGCTGTCGCTGTGGTCGACCCGGCACCTGTTGCGGGTGGTGTCGTGGCCCAACGACCTCGCGCAGCACGACGCCATGGTCTCCTGGGCCACTCGGCGGTGGCGCGGCGGCCACGTCCCCACCGACGGGTGGTTCCCGTGGTTGTCGGGCGGGCTGCCGCAGTTCCACCACTACCAGAGCCTCCCGCACACCTTGACGGGTGCTCTCGGGCTGGTCACCGGACCGCACCGTGCGCTGCACCTGGTCCTGTGGTTGCTCGTGGGCACCTTCCCGATCCCCGTGTACCTCGGCGGTCGGGCGCTAGGGCTCAGCGGTCCGGCCGCGGTCGCTGCGGCCGTCGCGTCGCCACTCGTGCGGTCAGCCACCGGCTACGGGTTCGAGCCCTTCAGCTACCTCTGGCTGGGGAACGGGCTCTGGAGCCAGGCGTGGGGCATGTGGTGCGCGCCCCTCGCGCTCGGATGGTCGGCTCGGGCGGTGCGGACCGGCCGGGGCATGCGTCAGGCCGTCCTCGCCGTCGGACTCACGCTGGTGTGCCACCTGCCCACCGGGTGGTTCGTGGTGCTCGCCGTGGGACTGTGGTGCCTGGCCGCGCCCGGGGAGCGCCGGGCGCGGATCCCGCGGGCGGTGCGCATCGCCGGTCTCGGCTGCCTCGCGGCAGCGTGGGTGCTCGTGCCGTTCCTCGTCGATCGGTGGGCGGTCAACGACTCGTCGTTCAACAGCCAGGGTGCCTTCGCCGACTCGTTCGGCTGGCGCCGGGTCGGTGGCTGGCTGCTCGCCGGGGACATCCTCGATGCGGGGCGCGTGCCCGTGCTGAGCGCGATCGCCGCGGTCGGCCTGCTCGTGGTCCTCGCCCGATGGAGCGCGGCTCCTGGCGGTGGTCGCGAGGTGGTGCTGGTCGTGGCCGCGTCGACCGTGCTCTTCGTGGGTCGTGACCCGTTCGGGCCGGTGATCGCCCTGCTGCCCGGCGCCTCGCAGGTCTTCCTGCACCGGTATGTTGCCACGCTCCAGCTCGGGCTGGTGTGGGCGTTCGGCCTGGGTGCGGAGCACCTCGTCGGCCTCGTGCTCGCATCTCGCGTCGGCGCGCGGTGCGGCCCGGCGAGCGACTGGGGACCTCGCCGAGCAGCGATGGCACGCAGCGCGGTAGCCGCGATCGTGCTCCTCGTGTCGGTGGCACCGGCGATGCGCTCGACGGTGCGCCTGCTCGATGGCGACCGTCGGTGGGTGGAGGCCCAGGGCGCTGCCGACGCCACGGATGGAGCCGATGTGGCAGCCCTCGTGCGCGCCGCCCGCCGGCGCGGCGGTGGCCGGCTCTTCGCCGGGACGATGAACGGCACCGGTCGTGCCGTTCGGGTGGGCTCGGTCCCCGTGGCGATCTGGTTCGCCCACCACGAGGTCGACGCGCTCGGCTACACGCTGCGGGTCTCAGCCCTCGCCGCGGACCTCGAGACCTACCTCGATCCGACCTCGATCGTCGATCTCGAGCTGTTCGGGATCCGCTGGGTGATCCAACTCCGCGGCGAGCCGGGCGCGGCCGGCACCAGGTGGGTCACGAGCCGGGGATCCTTCCAGCTGCGGGAGGTGCCGTTCGGAGGGTTGGTGGCCGCCGTCGATCTGCTCGGGCCCTGGCTCCCCGTCGACAACGACGCGCTCGCGGCCACCCTGCTGGCGCCTGCGCGTGCGGGAGGGCGCGGACCGGTCGCGGTGCGCGAGGTCCGCCTGGGCGGACGGTCGCCGGTCGTGCCCGCCTCCACCTCGACCGAACCCGACCATCCGGGCCGGGTGGTGCGTGCCCGCGAGCACCTGGCCGATGGCGCGCTCGATGCCACCGTCGACCTCGACCGGGACGCTGCCCTGCTCGTGCGGGCGAACTGGAACCCGCGCTGGCGTGCGACGGTCGACGGCAAGGCGGTGGCGCCGGTGATGGTGGCGCCGACCTGGCTGGCGGTGCCGGTCCCCGCCGGTCGCCACCAGGTCGCCCTCCGCTACCGGCCGTGGCCGTGGACCCCGCCGTTGCTCGTGCTGGCGCTCCTGGCGGTGCTCGGTGCCGGGATCAACCGCCCCCGATGGCGGGGGGTGGGAGGAGGACGCCGTCGAGGGCGAGACCCGGAGGCCCCCCGGGACTCCTGACCGCGCCGCGCACGGTGACGCCGTCGACCCGCAGCACCGCGCCCGTGCCGCCGAGCATCACCGATGTCCCGGCGAGGGTGCGGATGCGGGTGCCGCGCCGTGCCAGCAGGTCGGCCCTGGTGAAGCGTCCTTCCAGGAGGTGCAGCTTCACGAGGTACGCGGCGAGGGCCGGATCGGAGAAGAGGCCGGGACGGTCCTTGCGCGCTGCCGCCAGGGCCGCCTCGGCCGGGACCAGCAGCGTGACGGGGCGCTCGGTCGCCCCGATCGCCGGCCCCAGGTCGGCGACGTCCACCACCCGGGTGAAGCGGGGGTGGTCCGGCAGCGCGAACGCCTCAGGTTCGTCGTGGCTGCAGCCGGCGGTCGCCACGACGAGCACGAGTCCCGTCACGGCAGAAAGGATTCGGACATATCGGAAAGACATGAACATGCTGGAAAAGCTACTGGATCTGTGGTTCACTTCCCTGATCGGAACGCCTGCCGGCACACCCCTTCCGATGCCATCGGGACGAACGTGAAGGGGATCGACGTGCAGATCAGGAACCACCTCCCTCGCAACCGCAGGGGCAGCCGCTGGGCGCGAGCGAGCGCAGGCAGCCTGCTCGCGGTCGTGGTCGGCCTCGGCACCGGGGTCGGGACGGCGCTCGCGGCACCGAGCCCCGGCGTCGGCGCCGAGGTGACCATTACCGGCTGGTCGAACGCGGCCAACTCGGTGGCGGTGCCCTCGGGTGCCTGCTTCGCCACCATCACCGCGATCGGCGCGGGCGGTGGCGGCGGCGAGCAGAACGAGAACGGCGGCTCGAACCCCCGGCGCGCCGGCAACGGCGCCGTGGTCCAGCTCACCCGCCTGCGGGTCCAGCCCGGCGCCGTGATCGACACCTACATCGGCGAGGGAGGTGAGTCGGGCAACGCCTCGGGCCGCGCCAACAGCACGGGCGGCGGCAGGACCGGCAACCTCGGCCGCACCGGTGGCCTCGGCGGTGAGACCGGCGACAACCTCGCCGAGAACGAGGGCGGCGGTGGCGGCGGGGCCACGTTGGTGCGGGTCGGTGGCGCCACGGTCCTGATCGCCGGCGGCGGCGGCGGGTCCGCCGGTGCCGACACGAACGCGGGCGGCGGTCTCGGCGGCGGGGATGCCACCACGGC
>CAZUYW010000220.1:0-5310 GCA_964624775.1 uncultured Iamiaceae bacterium | reverse complement strand
CCCTCGGGCTGGGTACGCGCCGCGGCCCGCTCCGCGAGGGCCGCGCGGTCCCAGTGGTGGGCCACCACCTCGGGCGGCGCGCCCCGGTCGGCGAGGCGGGCGGCCACGGTGGCGTGGGCGGTGGCCCGCCACCGATCGATCGGGCGCTCGTAGGCGGCGCGCCGCACCAGGGGATGGCGGAACGAGAGCTCGCCGCGTGCGCCCGGCACCACGATCTCGGCATCGAGGAGCTCGCGCACGGCCTTGTCGGCCTGGCGGCGGCGCAGATCGGCGAGCGCACCGGCGAGCTCGATCGAGAACGGATCGCCGAGCACCGCACCCGCCGACGCCAGCACGCGCGCCGCGATCGAGCACCGATCGAGCTCGCCGTCGACGTAGGTGCGGGTGGGGGTCGGCGGCGCGTCGGCCAGCTCGGCGACGCCCCGCCGGGCGTGGTGCACCTGCTTGAGGAGGAAGGGGTTGCCCACTGCGGCGAGGTGGACCGAGGTGAGGAACTCGGGCGGCACCGCCCCGCCGAGCAGGGTGGCCGCGGCGTCGCGATCCAGCCCGGGCAGGCGGTGGGCCACGACCAGCTCGCCCCGGTCGGCCTGCGCCGCCTCGATCGCCTGCTCCAGCTCGAGCGGCCAACCGCCGATCTCGCCCCCGGCGAGCAGCCCGATCCCACCCGAGGGCGGATGGGTCACGAGCGAGGCCAGGACCGCGGCCGACACGGTGTCCAGGCGATCGGCATCGTCCACCAGCAGGGCGACGGGATGTCCGACCGCATCCAGGTCGGCGAGGATCGCGCCCAGGAGCCCCACGGGGTCCGCCGGGCCGGGGGCGGGCCGGCCGAACAGCTCGGCACCCGCCCGCCAGGTGAGGTCCTCCTGGAAGGCCAGGCCACCACCGGTGCGCACGTGCAGGCCGCGGGTCTGCGCCCGCGTCCGCGCCTCGGCGAGCAGCGTGGTCTTGCCCACGCCCGCCGCGCCCTCGAAGACCAGGACCGGCGAGCGCCCCGCCGCGACGGCATCGAGCCAGGCGTCGATGCGGGCCAGCTCCTGCTCGCGGTCGAGGATCACGAGCCTGCGCTCCCGACTCGTGCGAGGTCCTCGGCCGACACATCGCCCGCCCGCAGGACCACCCAGGGCTCGACGGTCACGTCGACCACGGTCGAGGCCACGCCGGACGGCACATCCCCCGCGCCCGAGGCGGCGGGCACGACGAGGTCGACCGATCCGGTCAGGTCGGCGGCAGCCGCCTCCGGGGTGGCGGCCGTCGGGGCGCCGTGGCGGTTGGCGCTCGTGGCGGCGATCGGCCCGGCGAGGGCGGCGACCTCGCGCACGAGGGGATCGGCCGGGCAGCGCACGCCGATCGTGGCCGGGTCGCCGCCCAGCGCGTAGCCGGCGGCGATCGCGGATCGGCGCCCGACCAGGGTGAGCGGGCCCGGCCACCAGCGATCGGCCCACGCCCGCGCCGCCGCAGGAGGCGCCTCGAGCAGGGCGAGCCCCTGAGCGGCGTCGGCGACGAGCACGGCGCAGGCCTGCTCGGGCGGCCGCCCCTTGAGGGATGCGATGCGGGCCATGGCGACGGCGTCGGCGGGCGACGCGGCCAGGCCGACCACGGTGTCGGTGGGCAGCACCACGACGCCCCCGGCCCGCAGGACGGCGGCCACGTCCCTCGCGCTCCTCGTGTCGTGCACGTCCGGAAGGGTACCGATCGGCGGGACCCCGCCCGGCACACCTACGGTGGATCCATGCGCAGCGACCGTCCGGCCACCGCCCGCCACCGCATCGGCGTCGTCCTCGCAGTCGGGCTCCTGGCCCTCGGCGCGGGCGCCTGCTCGAAGGACGACGGCCCCTCGGTCCCCTCCACCACGGCCGGCCGCCCCGCCACCACCGGAACGGTCGGCCCCGACGACGCCACGACCAGCACCCGTCCGGCCCCGAGCACCACCACGCCGACCGCCTCGACCACCGCAGATCCCGCTGCGGCGCGGCTCACGTTCCGCCCGGTGCTCGCCGTCCAGCCGTGCGCCACCACGAACCCCGGCGGCGACCCGCTCGAGGGCACCACCGCGCCCGGCGCCACCACGTCGGCCACCGCACCGCCGAAGGCCGAGCTCCTGCCCACGAGTGACGGCAGCACGTGCCTGCGGGTGGGGCCGATCGCCGCCACGGGCGCCGACCTCGGATCCGCCACGGTGTCGCAGATGGTCGACGATTCGAGCCAGTGGGCGGTCGACGTGCGCGCCACCGACGCCGGACGCGGGCGCCTCAACGACGTGTTCAACGCGTGCTTCGACGGCGCCGCCAACTGCCCGCCCACCGCCGGCACCAGCGACCCCCACGGGGCCGTCGCGATCGTCTTCGACGGCCGGGTGCTCGCCTATCCCGCCGTGAACGGCGCGGACCTCGCCGACGACGAGTTCACGATCTTCGGCGAGCTCGACGAACGACAGGCCAAGGAGCTGGCGCGGGTCATCGAGGGTTGAGGGCCACGAGGGCACGGTCGTGCCCGGCGTGGTCCGGGTGCACCTCGATCGCGTCGAGGCCGCCCGCCCGGGCCAGCTCCCCGACCGCGGCAGCCTGCGTCGCGCCCAGCTCGAGCACGACCGCGCCACCCGGCGCGAGCCACCGCGCGGCGTCGGCGAGGATCGCCCGGTAGGCGTCGAGCCCGTCCGTGCCGGCGAAGAGGGCCTCGGCCGGCTCCCAGTCCCGCACCGAGGCGTCGAGCTCCTCGTCGACGCCGATGTAGGGCGGGTTCGAGACGACCAGGTCGATGGTCCCCGCGAGCTCGGCGGGGAGCGCCGCCCACCACGAGCCCTGGGCCAGGCGCACGTGGGTGCCGGCCATGCCGAGCGCGGCGAGGTTGGCGCGGGCCACCGCGAGCGCCTCGGTCGAAGCGTCGGTGGCCCACACGTCGGTGCCGGGACGCTCGACCGCCACCGAGAGGGCGATGGCGCCCGTCCCCGTGCCGAGGTCGACCACCAGCGCCCGATGCCCCGTCGGTCGGCCGAGCAGCACGCGGTCGAGCACCTCGAGCGCCACCCCGACGACCTGCTCGGTCTCAGGCCGCGGGATCAACGCCCGACCGTCGCACAGCAGGTCGAGCGTCCGGAACCCCCAGCTGCCCACCACGTGCTGGATGGGCTCCCCCGCCAGGCGTCGGGCGACCATGGCGTCGAGGTGGGCGACGCCGCGCACCGTGGCGAGGTCGTCGAGGCCCAGCACCAGATCGGCGCCCGTGCGACCGGTCGCGGCCTCGATGATCCAGCGGGCCTCGGGGCCCGCCCCCTCGATGCCGGCCGCGGCCAAGCGCTCGGTGGTCTCGGTCAGCAGCTCGCGCCAGGCGACGGTGCCGTCGAGCGGATCGTCGGCAGGGTCTGATCCGTCGGTCACGCGCCTCGGCCCCTCACCCGTCCTCGGTGAGGCGGCGGGTCTGCTCGTCCTGGACGAGGGCGTCGCTCACGTCGTCGAGCTCACCCGCGAGGACCTTGTCGAGCTTGTACAGGGTGAGCCCGATGCGGTGGTCCGAGACGCGGTTCTCCTTGAAGTTGTAGGTGCGCACCTTCTCCGAGCGCCCACCGCCGCCGACCTGATCGCGCCGGGCCTCGGACAGCTCGTCGCGCTGGCGATCCTGCTCGAGCTGCAGGAGCCGCGAGCGCAGCACCTGCATCGCCTTGGCCTTGTTCTGGAGCTGGGACTTCTGGTCCTGCATCGAGACGGTGACGCCCGTGGGCTTGTGGGTGAGGCGCACCGCGGAGTCGGTGGTGTTCACCGACTGCCCGCCGGGGCCCGAGGAGCGGTAGTAGTCGATCTGGAGGTCGTTCGGGTCGATGTCGACCTCGACCTCGTCGGCCTCGGGCAGCACCGTCACGGTGGCCGACGACGTGTGCACCCGGCCCTGCGACTCGGTGACCGGCACCCGCTGCACCCGGTGGGGCCCGCCCTCGTGCTTCATGCGGGTCCACACGCCGGGACCGCTCAGGAGGAAGGTGATCTCGTTGAACCCGCCCATGTCGGAGACCGCGCTGTTCAGCACCTCGAGCTTCCAGCCCTGGCGCGCCGAGTACGCCTGGTACATCTCGAACAGGTCGCGGGCGAACAGGTTCGCCTCCTCGCCACCCTCGGCGCCCCGGATCTCCACGATGACGTTGCGCCCGTCGTTGGGGTCCTTCGGCAGCAGCAGCACCTCGAGCTCGGCGGTGAGGCGCTCGACGTCGGCGTCGGCCTCGGCGACCTCGGTCCGGATCAGCTCGCGGTCGTCACCGGTGAGCTCGGCGAGCATCTCGCGCGCGGTGGCCGCGTCCTCGGTGCGCTGGCGCAGCTCGCGGGAGCGCACGACGATCGCGTCGAGCTCGTGGTGGCGCTTGGCCAGCTCGCGGTAGCGGTCCTGGTCGGCGAACACCGCCGGATCGGCGAGGCGGGCCTCGACGTCGGCGAACTCGCGCTCGAGGGCTTCCAGTTTGTCGAGCATCAGCGGTCCGGGTCGGTGGGGTCCTGCCAGTGTGGACCAACGGTCACGATCTCGGCGGGATCGGCGAGCGCGGCGGCCAGGGTGCGGGTCAGTGGGACGGCGTCGCCCTCGGGCACGACGAGCACCAGCCGGGCGTCGGGCGCGTGGGTCAGGCGGTCGTCGGCCGCCGAGGGCACGAGGTCGAGGGCCACGCCGGTGGAGCAGACGACGACGAGCGGCCGCCCCTCGAGGTCGGCGCCGACGGCGGTGGCGACGCCGGTCTCGGTGAGGTTCGCCCGAGGCACGGCCGAGCCGACCGGCTCGAGGCTCGCCGCGCCCACCCGCGCCGGGTCGGCCACGAGCACGGACCGCAGCCAGCGCTCGGGCACGAGCTGGTTGAGCGGATGGCGGGCGGCGCCCGGGCGGCGGTACCCGGCCACGATGTCGACCGCCCGGGTGAGGGCGTCGACCTCGCCCAGGTCGGCGAACATCATCGCCCCGACCTCGCGGTCGAACCGGCCGACGCCGGCCTCGACGCGGGCCAGGCCGTCGTCGTCGACGACCACGCGGGCCACCTCGAGGCCGAGCAGCTCGCCGACGAGCACGCCGCCCTCGACCACCGGGTCCAGCCCGGCGTCGGCCAGCACGACCCGGCACAGCTCGGCGGTGGGATGCGGCGCGGCGTCGACCGCAGCAGGGGCCGCGGGCACGGGTGTGAGCGCGCGGTCGGCGGCGAGCCAGACCTGGGGCGGGGCGGCGAAGCACGCGGCGCGGCGGGCGAGGATCCCGCCGGCGGCGGCGTCGGTGACGATCACGTGCACGTCCGCGGCCCCGGCGCGGTGCGCCAGCGCGAGGACCGCGCCCAGCCGGCCCGCG
>CAZUYW010000219.1:0-5347 GCA_964624775.1 uncultured Iamiaceae bacterium | reverse complement strand
CATGCAACAGATGAACGATGTTAAGTTGCATGCACCATCGACCCAGGGGGACCCACATGACCACGATCCGCACCAGGATCGCCGCGGCCGGCGTCGCAGCGCTGCTCGTCGCCGGCCTCGCCACCGTCACCGCATCGCCGGTTTCGGCGGTCGGCACGCTCAAGGTGTCGAACAACACCTCGATCAAGTGCCAGTTCCTGACCTACAGCACGCCGACCGACTGGTACTTCCCGGCCACCGGTACGCCGAAGGGCCTCGTGTGGCTGCAGCACGGCTTCGTCGAGTCGAACAACGCCTGGACGCAGTACGGCCCGCAGCTCGCGGCCGCCGGCTACGTCGCCTTCGCCACCACGCTGCCCACCGCCGACATGTTCGGCTGCACGGTGGAGAACGTGGGCAACAACACGCTCTACCTGAACAACATCGCCACCATCTTCGGACAGGCCGGAAGCGGCTCGGGCGCCCTCGTGTCGAGCTACAACGACGCCGCCCGCAAGGTCGGTCGGACCGGCCTCGCCTTCCCGTCGAACTGGGCGTTCGTGGGCCACTCGGCCGGCGGTGAGGCGGTCACCTACATCGCCAACCGGATCCGCACCGCCTACCCCAGCGCCTTCCCGAAGCTGAAGGGCCTGGTGCTCGAGGATCCGGTCCCGTCGTTCATCGGCTCCAACCTGTCCGACGCGCTCGCCGGCCTCAACCCCACGTCGCTGCGGATCCTGGCCCTGGCCTCGCCCAGCGGCTCGTGCAACAACAACAACGCCGGCATCGACCTCGTCACGGGCAAGCTCACCACCCGCAGCTTCCACGGCGCGGTGCTGCGCTCGGGCACCCACGGTGATGTGTTCGGCACCGCTGTCCCGTCGGCCGAGACGCTGACCTGCGGGACGCCGACCGCGTCCAACACCGCTGTGGTTCAGTCGCTCTCGACCGCCTGGCTCGCCGACGAGCTGGCCGGCACCACCACCGCCGCGTGGTACCCGGGCGGCTCGTCGTACCAGGCGCTGGTGAGCGCAGGGACGATCGCCACCCTGCCCTGACCCGACCTGACCCGAGCTCGGACCGGGACCGGCGCAGCCTTCGGCGCGCCGGTCCCGGCGCGTTCGGCAGTAGCGTCGTCGGGCCACCACCCAGGAGGGACCTGCCATGAGGATCGCCGACGACATCACCCAGCTCGTGGGGAACACGCCCCTCGTGGCGCTGCGCTCGCTCGCCCCCGAGGGCGGGGCGCGCATCGCCGCCAAGCTCGAGTTCCTGAACCCGGCGCACAGCGTCAAGGACCGCATCGGCGTCGCCATGATCGATGCCGCCGAGGAGGCGGGGCTGATCGGGCCGGACACGATCATCCTCGAGCCCACGAGCGGCAACACCGGCATCGCCCTCGCCATGGTGTGCGCGGCCCGCGGCTACCGCTGCTGCTTCACGATGCCCGAGACCATGAGCAAGGAGCGTCGGGCGCTCCTGCGGGCCTACGGCGCCGAACTGGTCCTCACGCCCGGCCCCGAGGGCATGGGCGGGGCCATCGCCAAGGCCCAGGAGCTCGCGGCTGCGGACCCGAACTACCTCATCCCCCAGCAGTTCGAGAACCCCGCCAACCCGGCGATCCACCGCGGCACCACCGCCGAGGAGATCTGGGCCGACACCGATGGCCAGGTCGACATCTTCGTGGCCGGGGTCGGCACCGGCGGCACCATCACCGGGGTCGGCGAGGTGCTCAAGGCCCGCAAGCCCGAGGTGCAGATCGTGGCCGTCGAGCCCGCCGCGTCGCCGGTGCTCAGCGGCGGCCAGAAGGGCCCGCACCCGATCCAGGGGATCGGCGCCGGGTTCGTCCCCGCCGTCCTCGACACCGGCGTCATCGACGAGATCGTCACCGTCGCCAACGAGGATGCCTTCGCCACGGCCCGTCGGGCCGCGAGCGAGGAGGGCCTCCTGGTGGGCATCTCATCGGGTGCGGCCATCTGGGCTGCCGCGCAGCTCGCGGCCCGTCCCGAGAACGCCGGCAAGCTCATCGTCGTGGTCATCCCCTCCTTCGGCGAGCGCTACCTGTCGACGGCGCTGTTCGAGGGCCTGGCCGACTGACCGTGCTCGCCACCTTCCGCCGCGATGTGCGGGCGGCCAAGGACCGCGACCCCGCGGCGCGCAGCACCCTCGAGGTGATCTGCACCTACCCGGGCCTCCACGCGCTGTGGGCGCACCGCGTCGACCACTGGCTCTGGCGCCACGGCCTGCGCCTGCCCGCGCGCGTCGGCTCGGCGATCGCCCGCTGGGCGACGGGCATCGAGATCCATCCGGGCGCGCGCCTGGGCTCGGGCCTCTTCATCGATCACGGCATGGGCGTGGTGATCGGCGAGACCGCCGAGGTCGGCACCGACGTCACGATCTACCACGGGGTCACGCTCGGCGGCACGAACCTGGAGCGGGTCAAGCGCCACCCCACGATCGAGGACCGCGTCACGATCGGCGCCGGCGCCAAGATCCTCGGGCCGGTCGTGATCGGTCACGACAGCCGGGTCGGTGCCAACGCGGTGGTGGTGCGCGACGTGCCGCCCGACGCGGTGGTGGTGGGCGTGCCCGGCCAGGTCATCGCCCGCAGCCGCCCCCGGGTCAGCGAGGAGCGCCCGGACCTCGACGACACGCTGATGCCGGACCTCGTCGGCGTCACCCTCCAGTCCCTGCTGCGCCGGGTCGACGAGCTCGAGTCCCGCCTCCACGGGGCGCCGCTCGCCCAGGCGCCCCACGCCGCCGAGCCCGAGGTGTGGTCGGGCGAGGACTTCTCGATCTGAGCGGTCGGCGGGTCAGGCCCGCCAGCGGGCCACCATCGCCAGCACCGCGGTCGCCACGAACGTGGTGTCGACGCACACCATCACGAGGTAGCGGCGCACGTCGGGCGTACCGCCGTCGCGCTGGGTCTGCGCCATGCGCTCGCCGTCGGGCCCGAAGAAGGTGATGCCCAGCACCGCGCCCACGATCACGACGGTGAAGCCGACGGCGATGAAGCCGGCGGACCAGTCGTAGCCGGCCTTCAGCACCAGCAGGACGCCGGTGGTGACCAGCACCGCCCCGGCGGCGTTGTAGTACCGCTTGGCCAGTCGGCTCGTCGCCTCGAACCACGTGGCCGCCGCCTCGCCGCCGCGCCCCGCGAACCACGGCGTGAGGAACAGCTGGGTGAGGTTGCACCCCAGCCACGCCGCGACGGCTGCGATGTGCAGGGCGAGGAGCACGTTGCGTTGCACGGGGCCTCCCGGTGTCCGGTGAACGCTGCGACCCTAGGAGGCCCGGACGCGGCTCGCGCCGATCCCCTGGGGGGACCGGCGCGAGCACGGACCGTGGACCGACGATTCGTCGGTCAGATCGCTCGGATCAGCCGAGACCGCAGCTGAAGCTCGGGATCACGGTGACCGCACCGAACGCGCAGGGCGTGGGCGTGAGGGTCGACAGCACGGTGCCCGCACCGTTCTTCAGCACGATCTTGGGACCGAACGTGCCGGTCTGCGGACCGAGGCCGCGGATCGAGAACGACGACGGGTTGCCCGAGTCCGCGGCCGGAGCGTTCACCAGCGGCGAGGCCGGAGCACCGAGGAAGGACACCGAGACCGCAGCCGAGGCGGTGGTCACGCCGTTGCCCGGGGTGCACACCACGCCGAGGACGCTGGTGGGCAGGAGCGGGAAGACGATGTCGGTGTGGGGACCCGCCTGCTGGGCGTCGGTCGCCACCGGCACGACGTAGCCGGCGAAGGACAGCGTCCCGGTGCTGAACAGGATCTGGGCGATGCTGTTGGCCGGGGCCGTGCCGAACGCGTTGGCGTCGTAGGCGCCCGGGTTGCGCCAGCGGCCGGCGAACGAGAAGGCCTCGTAGGTGTTGCGGTTGCAGTTGTCGACGGTGCCGCTGATGGCGGGGTCGACGTTGAGCGAGGCACCGAGCTTGGTCATCACGTCGTCGTTGACCGGGGCGTTCGCGCCGGGCTTGCCGATGATGACGTGGCTCCAGGCACCGGCAGCGGGGCAGGTGAGCGGGGACAGCGTCGCCTGGGTGGCGGTGATCGACGCGATCTTCCACGCGCCGGCGACGGCGACACCGTTCTTGACGTAGCTGACCGGCAGGCCCACGTCGGCAGCCTTGAAGCCGCCACCCGCGGTGGTGCTGGTGAGCTTGCCGGCCGCACAGGTCGCGCCGGTCGTCAGCGTGAGCTGGCGGGTGGTCGTGTCCGGGTAGGTCTGGGCGACGCTCGGCGAGGCCGCCGTGTACTGGGTGGCGCCCAGGACGATGGTGTCGGTCTTCTCGACGATCGTCAGGGCGCCCGCACCGGAGGCGGTGGCGTTGGCCGAGAGGGTGAAGGCGGTGCCGGACACGACGGCGGTGATGGTGGTGCCGACCGGGATGCCGGCGCCGGTGACCGTGGCGCCGACGTCGGAGGCGGCCACGAGGGCGGCGCCCGTCCAGCCGGTCACGTTCTTGGTGCCGGTGGTCTTGGTGCCGTTGCCGGTGAGCGTCTGACCGGCCCGAGCGGTGGTGCCGGGCGTGACGACCGCGGTGGTGGCGTTGGTGACCGCGCTGATCCGGGCGCCGGGGGCGAAGCCGCCGCCGGTCACGGACTTGTTGACGTCGGCCGCGGTGAAGGCCGCGCTGGCGGAGACGAGGGTGCTGGTGGCGCCGCCGACGGCGTACTTCCCGTCATCGAGGACGCGAGCCGTGGTGTGCTCGATGAGCTTGGCGGCGGTGGCGGCCGAGGTGGCGGTGGCAGCGCGGGAGATGGTGCCGCTGGTCGCACCGGCGGTCACGATGAACGCACCGCCGGGGATGCCGGGGCCGCTGATCGGGCGCCGCAGGTCGGCGGCGGTGACCACGCCGGCCGCGTAGGTGATCGTCTTGGAGTTCAGGGTGACGCCGACGGCGGCGCTGCGGGCGGCGCCGCGGTGCCAGGTGGCGTTGAGGCCGTCGTGCACCTCGAGCGCACCGGCGTTGGCCGTGGGCGTGGCGCTGACGTCGACGACGCAGCCGATGCCGAGCGAGCTGTTGCCGCCGGGGATCTTGGGTGACTGGCCGTTGGTGCAGCTCGGGGCTGCCCCGGCGGGCGCAGCGATGACCGCTGTGCCGGCGATGGCGAGCGCGGCCGTGAGGCCGGCCGCGATGGATGCGCGGATCCGCATGGTGGTGGTGTCCCTCCCCTGATCGCGTGCACTACTTGCACGAGTGGTGCAACTTTGCCACGAATCGGCGCGCCGTGCACGCCGGCCGGGACGCCCCGTCAGCTCGCCGGCGGGTGGTAGGTGCGGCAGGGCTGGGCGCGCAGGCCCGGGCAGGCCGGGTAGCCGGTGGGCACCGACAGGCTCGGCACGACCGGCAGGGCGA
>CAZUYW010000218.1:0-5367 GCA_964624775.1 uncultured Iamiaceae bacterium | reverse complement strand
CCCCCCCCCCCCCCCCCCCCCCCCCCCCCCCCCCCCCCCCCCCCCCCCCCCATCGGTGATCGCCGAGCACGGTGGCGAGGGCGGTCGCTTGGGTGACTCCGGTCGACGCGGCGAGCAACATCGCTTGGACCTTCTGGTCATGGGTGGCCCGGTCGGCCTTGGGCGGCGTGGGTGCCGCGGGCCCTTGTGGTCCCTGGTCCGCCGTGCCGGTCGGGACAGGTGGGGAACTTTCCCCACCTGCGGGGGCAGGCGTGGGGTCAGGCGTCCCGATTTCGGACACCTGCGGCGTGGGTCGGCCGTTGTGGTCGACGGCGGGCATCTTGGCTGTCTCGGCGGCGATCAGGTCGCGCACCGTGCGGTAGTCGTGGGTCATCGGGGTTCCTGTCTCTAGTAGGGCTTGGCGACGTGCTCGGCGAGGCGGTCGGCGTCGAAGGTGACGAGGTCGGCGACGTGGGCGAAGTCGAACGGGGCTTCGGTGTCGAAGGTGCGGCCGAGGTCGCGGGGCGAGGGCATCCGGTGGCGCACGACCTCCCAGGGGATCGGCGCGGGCAGGTCGGTGGGCACCGCGTAGTGCGCGACGCGGGTCAGGAACCGGGGCAGGGCGAGCGCGTCCTCGGCGGCACGCCTTGCGGCGATCAGCGCGTCGACGGCGTCCCGGTAGTTCTGGACCGCGGCGGCGGCTGCGTCCTGACCACTGGTGGCGGGGTTCTCGAGGGCGGCGGCGAACACGGCGCGGACCTCGTCGGCGACCGCGTAGGACGCGGCGATGGTGGCGCACAACTCGGCTTCGGCGGCTTCGGCCTGCTTGGTCAGCCGGTCAGCGGCGGGGGTCCCGGCCGAGCTGGCGGGCTTGCCCTGGCGCACCGCGGCGGCCTGTGCGGCCACGTCGGCAGCGTCGGCGGCGGCACGGGCCTGGGTTGAGGTCGAGTCGATCCAGCGGGCGTGCAGCGTCTCGAGGCGGTCGTAGAGGTCGACGTACTCGGCGACGGTCTTGCGGACCGAGGCGGGCAGCACCTTCGGATCTGGGAACGCGGCGAGCCGAGTCGGCAGGGCGATGGTCGGGGTGGGTTCGGTGGTCATTGGGGGAGCCTTTCGGGCAGGGGGTTCATTGCGAGATGGACGACCCACGATCCGTGTCCGTGGGTGGTGATGGCCTGCCGGAGATCGGCGGCATGGTCGGGGTGGACGGCGTCGAAGTCCTCGAGTAGCTGCGCGGTCAACTCGGCCGGGTAGTCGAAGGGCTCGTGCGTGCGGCGGTGGCACGCGGCGAGCAGCAGCACGGCCATGTCCTGCGGGTCGAGCTGCCAGACGCCTTCGGTGATCGCACGGCCGCGGCGGACCGCTCGGGGGTCGGTGGTCATCGTTTCCCGACCCGGTCGGCGAGCAGCGACAGCAAGCGGGCCTCAATGACGGCGCGGGGTTCACTCGGAACCCGGTCGGCACCGACGAAGGGAACGAACCGGCGCCCGACCTCGGCCTGAACTGACAAGTGCTGCAAGAACATTCGCTCGAGACGATCAGCGCACGCCTGCGCAACGGCCTCGTCCATGCCTTCGGCGACGATGGCGTCGACAAGGTCCGACATGGTCATGCACCGGGCAGCAACGGCCACAGCGGCCGGATTCGGGGCTAGATCACTCATGACGGCCCCGATCTCGTAACCCGTACACATTCGGACGGGTAGACCTCCTCGGGTTCGGGGTGGGGTGGGGGGAGGGGGCGAACGGTCATCGTCGGTCCTTTCGTCGTGGCAGCGGCTTCGGCCCTGGGTGCTTGGCCTGCTCGCGTAGGCGGCTCAGGTGTTCCCGGCGCTCGCGGCGCTCCTGCACGGCCTCGGCGATGGCGTCGAGGCGATGGCGGGCACGGCGGCGTGCTGCCCGCTGGGTCCTGGTGTGCGATCTGGCGGTCACTGGATACCTCTAGGGAATGGTGGAAAAACGCTCGGAGAGAGATCGGAGCAGACCTCGAAGTCGCTCCGGGTGGACCCGGGGGAGGGGTGATCGGCGGTCATGGCTGGTCCCCCAGGTCGACGGCGACGACGAGGCGCACGGCGTGCAAGTGGCTGCACTGGACCGAGCGAGCGGGGCAGGAGCATGACCAACTCCCGTCCCAACTCGCCCGGTACATGTGCCCGTCACCCCTGACGGTGGCGGCGACCCGGTGGCGGCTGACCTCGGTGATGACCACGCGCCCCTCGAGCAAGTACCTGCGGCCCTTGGCGGCGGCGTTCTCCCTCATGCGAGGTCCCTCCGGTCGCGGTCGGTGGGGACGGCCTCGAGGCGGGGGCGGTAGACGGTGTTGCAGCGTTCGCAGTAGGCGACGAGGACGCCGGGGTCGCGGCGCTGGCCGGTGCTGGTGTGCTCGGCCACGGTGGGCGTCTGGCAGGTCGGGCAGATCATCCGGCCACCGCCTGCGGCGTGTTGCACTCGGGGCAGGGGCGAGCAGCGTTGGCGTCCTCGTCGTAGGTCATGCCGGACCCGTTGCAGGTGTCGCACTCGGGGCGCTGGTACAGCGCGAACGGGCGGGTTGGTGCGGGTGTGGCCCGGTCCCTGATGGCCGCTTCCAACCCGATCTGTCCAGGGAACCTCTCGCCTGTGGCGTCGAGGTCGCGCAGTGCCGCGCTGACGGCCTCGGCCCCCAGGTCGGCTACGAGCTCAGCGATGACACCTGGGACCTTGTTGTAGAAGTTGCGCACGAGGCGCTTGCCGATCCTGACCATCTCGGCCCGGGGAAGAAGTACGACTTCAACGACTTCAACGACTTGGTCCGACTCTGTGTCGGGGGTCGTGGACACAGTGTCGGGGGTCGTGGACACAGTGTCGGGGGTCGCATCTGGCACCCCAGACACTGAGTCGGGGGTTACCCCAGACACTGAGTCGGGGGTCGGCGGTCTAAGGATCAGCTTCCACTCGGATGCCCTCGGTCCCCCCAGCGTTCCGCCCTGGCTGACGAGCTCCACCAGTCCTGCGTCCTTGAGGCCCTTCAACGCTCGCTCAACGCTGCGGGTGGACAGGTTCAACCGCGATGCCAGAAGGTCCGCTCCCGGGCGGGAGATCTTCGTCTCCCCGTTGAACGCGTCTGCCAGGCCGCACGCGACGAGGATCTGAGTGGATGTGAGGTCGGGACACTGACGGATGACCATGCTGCGCCACTTGGTCTGAAGGGATGACATCACGCCACCCCGCGCAGGGACGCGTCGGAGCTGGTACCCTCGGGGGTACCGGACGCCGGAGGCACGAGGCGCACGACTCGCGAGGGCTGGGGCTGCACCCCCGGCCTTCGCCGCGTTCGGGGGTCAGGCGGCGGGCACCTCACGGCCGATCACCCCCCGGGCGGTCTTGCGCTCGCGGCGGGCCTTGGCGGACTTGAGCGCCATGCGCTTGTAGTGGGCCTGGCGGGCGTGCTCAGCGCGGCGGGCGCGTTCGGCAGGCTCGAGGATGCCGTCGGGGTCGACTTCGGCCTCGAACCGCTCGCGGAAGGCGCGGCGGGCCTGCTCGGTCCTGGCGGTGGGGTCCTCGGTGTTGGCCCACGAGACGTGGGCGGCGAGCGATGCTCGCATCTGACGCTCGGCGGGGGACAGCGACATAGAAGCCCTTTCGGGTGTCTATGCGGCGGTCCTCTTCCGCGGGGGTCGCCATTCGGCGGGGGCCAGAGATGAAGTTGGATTCATCCTAACACGTTGTGCTAGGCGTCGCGCATCGGGGTCAGGTAGTACCGCGCCGGGTTGCGACGGTGGCCGGGGGGCGGGAGTCCTTCGGCCACCTCATCGGGTGTGACGAGTCCACCCCCATGCTTGGTGCACCAGAAGCCGACCGGGAAGTCGCTCGTCATCACCCAGGGTGCGCGGGGGAACCGTCCCCCCGGCTTCGGCTTCTTCGGCTTGATCGAATGGCCGGTGATGGCTGGTCCTGCCGGTGTCTCGTGGTAGCTGCCGAGCACGCGCCCGCACCCCCTCCCATCCCACCCGTTGCAGACGAGTTCGGCCCTCACTCCGAAGGCGCGGGGATCAGCCTCAAGCTGGTCGTGAACGTGGTCGAGGATCCTGGCGTCGGCGAGCATCCCGAGCGTGTCCGCGATCATCGGTTGCCCAGATCGGCGGTCATTGTCCATGAGTTCGACGGCCAGGGCTTCGACCAGATCGGGCGGGGGCGTCCACCGGATCGCGGCACGCTCGCGCAGGACGCGGGACGCCATGGCCCGATAAGCGTTCATGTCGAGGTCGCTCACAGCAGGTCGCCGACGCGGATGCGCTTGGCGGTCTGCTGGGCGCGTTCCATCTGCGCGGAGCGGCCGTAGCGGTGGGCCATCTCGGTCGAGGTCCAACCGGCGAGGTACATGAGGTCACCTTCGCTGCCACCTTCGGCACGGAAGATGTGTGCCCAGGTGTGCCGGAGGCGGTGCGGGTTGATGTGGGGCACGCCTGCGAGCTCACAGCGGCGCCGGAGGATCTGCGCGACGCCTGAATCGGTGAGGGGTCCCTTTGCGCCGAGCCAGAGCGCGGGGTTGTCGGCCTTGGGGTGGCGGGCACGGTTGCGGAGGTAGCGGGCCAGGGCCTCGCCGGTCGAGGGGGAGAGCGACACCACGCGGGGGCCTGACTTGCCGTCGAGGCGCAACAGGTCGTGTCGGCGGTCCCAATCCTCTACGGCTATCCCGGTGACCTCACCGCGTCGCGCCCCGGTGTCGATCAGGAGCCGGATCAGCGCGGCGTCGCGGGTGTCGGTGAAGTCGGTCCGATCCGAGCAGGTCGACAAGATGGCCGCGATGTCGGAGCGGGGCACGATCGGCACCGGGCCATCCTTCGGCGTGGCGGGCGGGTCTGCCCGGTCGAAGGGGTTCACGGTGTCGACCTCGTGGGACCACCACGAGAAGAACGGCCGGAGGTTGGCGTAGAGGATGCGCCGCGTCGAAGGTTCGATCAGCTTGGGGACGCGCTCGCCGGTGTCGGGATCGGTGACGTACTGCGGGCGACCGTTGCGGGTGGCGGGCTGCTCGAGCAGGGCGTCGGTCCATCGGTTGATGACCCGGTGATCCACCGCGGAGGGATCGGGGGCGATGCCGTTGTCGAGCGCCCATCGCCAGAACGCGAGGAACGCCTTGCGGTAGACAGCGGCGGTGCCATCTGAGCGACCGCGGCGGACCAGGGAACGCCGGAAGTCCCACCACGCCGCGGCCACAGGGTCGGGCAGGGCGTCGATCGGGTCGGGCATGGCGGGCACCTTGGGGTAGTCAAGTCTCTTGGTTTACAAGCGTAGTGCTATCCGGCTAGGGTGTCACGCAACTACCCAAACCCCTTATGGGACAAGGGACTTGCCCGGGGCGGTAGCTCAATGGTCAGAGCAGGGGACTCATAATCCCTGGGTTGTGGGT
>CAZUYW010000217.1:0-5367 GCA_964624775.1 uncultured Iamiaceae bacterium | reverse complement strand
AGCACGGCCGGACGCTACCGATCGGCCAGCGCGGCGGCCACGGCCTCGGCCACCGGGTGGCCGTCGAGGTCGTCCACCAGCACGGGCAGCGGGATGCGCCAGTTCGGGTGCTCGTCGATGGTGCCCGGTACGTTGGGCCGATGATCGGCCCCGACGAGGTCGTCGAGCGAGGCCGTCGCGATCGCGCTCGGCGCGGTCGCGAGGTGCCGGTGGGCGCCGATGATCACGGTGTCCACGTCGGCCGCGTCGTCGACGCTCGCCGCGACCCGGAGGCGGTGACGGAACTCGGCGTCGCCCTCGTAGGCGACGGTCACCCCCGCGGCCTCCTGGTCGGCCAGGTCGGTGCCGGTCCACACCCCGGCGATCGTCGGCAGGTCGTGGGTGGTGACGGCCGCCATCGCGAGTTCGGGCCACTGCGCCGGCGGCCGGTCCTCGAACCAGAGGAGGCGGGTCGACAGCACCCGGGCCTCGGCGAGGAGCTCGCGCACGCCGTGGCCGACCGTGCCCAGGTCCTCGCCGATCACGATGGCGCCGGCGCGGGTGGCCTCGAGCGCCACGATGTCGAGCAGCTCACGGCCGGGGCTGCGCACGTAGGCGCCGTGGGCCGCGGTGCGGCCGGGCGGGATCCAGAACAGCCGGAACAGCCCCATCACGTGGTCGATGCGCAGGGCACGGGCGTGGCGCAGGCACGCCCGCAGGGTCCGGGCGAGGGGCTGGTAGCCGGCGGCGGCGAGGCGCCAGGGCACGAACGGGGGCAGCCCCCAGTCCTGCCCGTCGGGGCCGAGCAGGTCGGGCGGTGCGCCGACGCTCACCTCGGTGGCGAGCAGGTCCTGCCAGTCCCATGCGTCGGCGCCGCCGGGATCGATGCCGACGGCGAGGTCGGCGATGGCGAGCTCGTCGGCCCCGCTGGCGGTGAGCTGGGCGTCGAGGAGCCACTGCAGCCACGCCCAGAACGCGACCGCGTCGGGCTCCTCCGCGAGCACCCGGCGCGCCGCGGGCCCGTCGGGCCGGCGCAGCTCGGCGGGCCAGGTTCGCCAGTCGGGGCCATGGCGGTCCGCCAGCACGCAGAACGTGGCCCACCGGTCGAGGTCGGAGCCGTGCTCGGCCCGGAACGCCGCGAAGCCCGGGTCCGGTCGACCGCCGACGTTCGCCCAGATCACCTCGAGGGCGTCACGCTTGTGGGACCACACGGCGGCGCGATCGATCCGGGACCCGGCGTCGAGCGCTCGGGCCTGGGCGGCCCGCTCGGCGAGGTCGGGGAGCCTTGTCGCCCCGGGCACGTCCTCGATCGCGAGGTAGAGCGGGTTCCACCAGCGTCGGCTGCTGGGCGTGTACGGGCTGTCGATGGGGTGGGCGGCGGGGGCGTGGGCGTGGAGCGGGTTGAGGCCGACGACCCCGCCGTCGCGCTCGCGCGTCCAGCGGGCGATAGCGGCCAGGTCGGCGAGGTCGCCGATGCCCCACGACCGTCGCGAGCGGGCCGCGTAGAGCTGCACGGTGGGTCCCCACGTGCGCAGGCCGTCGGGGACGGGGCAGCGGTTCGGTGCGACGATCAGGTGGGCGCCGCGGTCGCTGGGCGCGCCGGCAGGATGCCAGCGGTGGTAGCCGAGCGGCAGGTCGGGGGGCGCGGCGGCGGTGACCGTCACCTCGCTGCCGTCCTCCAGCACGATCGTGCCGGGGCCGCCGAGATCGGGCGCTCGGCCCGCGTGCACCACGCGGGTGGTGCCGGGCGGGGGTGCGTCGCCGGGCACCGCGCCCGCTCCCATCGCCCTGCGCAGGGCCCGGGCGGTGTCGGGCTCGACCGCCCGCCAGGTGCCGTGGACGTCGTGGTAGCCGGCCTCGATGCCCCACGCGGCGAGGCCGAGCGGGTCGTCGGCGTCGGGGTGGGGGCCGGGCACGGCGACATCATGCCGTCTGCGGGTGCGCATGCGGTGATCCGTTCCCCGTGGTCCCCCTGCCTAGACTCCCCGGCGTGGTCCGAGCCCTCATCGAACGACGCCTGCGCGACGTCTCCGCCCGCCTGAAGGTGGTCGGGGCCGAGCTCGCGGTCGCCGAGGAGCAGCTGGCCCACCTGGCCGACGACGCCGACGACGCCCGGCTGCGGGCGCTGGTGTCCGAGACGCCCCTCGCCGAGCAGGACAACCGTGCCGCGCAGCGCCACGCCGACGCCATGCGCCGCCACCGCGACGATCTGGTCGCCGAGCTGCGCCGCCTCGAGGCATCCCAGGACGAGCTCCTCGACCGCCTCATGGCCGGCGCGCCGTGACCATCAGCCCCATCAACCACACAGGAGTGCAACGGTGCCCACCCGTGTCGTGATCGCAGAGGACGAGGCCATCATCCGCCTCGACCTCAAGGAGACCCTCGAGGAGGAGGGCTACGAGGTCGTGGCCGAGACCGGCCGCGGCGACGAAGCCGTGGAGCTCGTCCGGCGCCACCAGCCCGACGTCGCCATCCTCGACATCAAGATGCCCGGCCTCGACGGCCTGTCGGCGGCCCGGGAGATCGCCGGCGAGCGGCTCGCCGCCGTGCTGATCCTCACCGCGTTCAGCCAGCGCGACCTGATCGAGCGGGCCCGCGACGCGGGAGCCCTCGCGTACCTGGTGAAGCCCTTCCAGAAGGCGGACCTCTTCCCGGCGATCGAGGTCGCCGTCGGCCGCTTCGCCGAGCTCAAGGCGCTGCACGACCAGGCGACCTCCCTCGAGGAGCAGCTCGAGACCCGCAAGGTCGTGGACCGCGCCAAGGGTCAGCTGATGGACCGCAACGGGATGACCGAGGCCGCCGCGTTCGGCTTCATCCAGAAGACCGCCATGGCCGATCGCCAGACCATGAAGGTCGTGGCCCAGCGGGTGATCGACGGGGAGCTCGCCCCCGTCTGACCGCGCCGCGCCGGAGGGGCCGTACGATCGGCTCCCATGCGGTTCATGCTCATCGACGGGAACTCCCTCACCTACCGGGCGTTCCACGCGCTGCCCACCGACCTCGTGACGGCGTCGGGGCAGGTGACCAACGCGGTCTTCGGCTTCACGTCGATGTTCATAAACCTGGTCCGCGACCACGAGCCCGACGCCATCGCCGTCGCGTTCGACCGGCCCGAGCCCACGTTCCGCCACCAGGCCGACCCCCAGTACAAGGCCAACCGCGAGGCCGCGCCCGACATCCTGCGCCAGCAGATGGGCCTGGTCCGCCAGGTGGTCGACACGCTCGGCGTGACCGCGATCGAGCTCGCCGGCGTCGAGGCCGACGACATCATCGCCACCCTCGCCAGCCAGGCCCGTGATCGGGGCGACGACGTCATCATCGTCACCGGCGACCGCGACAGCTACCAGCTCGTCGAGGACCCCCACATCCGCGTGCTCTACAACAAGCGCGGCGTCTCTGACTACGCGCTGTACGACGAGGCCGGGATCGTGGAGCGCACCGGCGTCCATCCCACGAGCTACGTGCAGTACGCCGCGCTGCGCGGCGACCCCTCGGACAACCTGCCGGGCGTGCCGGGGGTGGGGGAGAAGACCGCGGCCAAGCTCGTGAACGCCTACGGCGACCTCGACGGCATCTTCGCCCACGTCGACGAGCAGACCCCGAAGCTGCGCCAGAACCTGGCCGAGCACGAGGCCCAGGCCCGGCGCAACGTCGAGATGATGGTGCTGCGCCGCGACGTGGACGTGCCGGTCGCGCTCGACGATCTGGGCTTCCCCCAGCCAGACACCGACGAGGTGCGGTCGCTCTTCGACTTCCTCGAGTTCCGCAGCCTCTACGACCGGCTGGCCGAGGCGCTCAAGGCCGACCTCGGCGGCGCGTCGTCGGGGGCCGAGGTGCTCGAGGCCGAGCCGCTGGTGCTGGCGTCGGCTGCCGACGCTGCTGCGGTGCTCGACCGCCTCGCCGCCGGCACCGGCCCGGTGGCGGTCGCGGGCGCGTGGGACGGGATCGAGGGCCGCACGCCGCTCACCGGGCTCGCCGTGGTCGTCGATCCCGCCGTGGCCGAGGTGGCGTGGTTCCCCGCCGCGCTGCTCGACGAGGCCACCACCGCCCACCTCGCCGAGGTGCTCGCCGAGCGCGGCCTGGCCGCCCATCCGGCCAAGCCGGTGCTGCGGAGCCTGCTGGTGCTCGCCCCGGGCCGCGCCCTGCCGCGCGTCGCGGTCGACTCGACCCTCGCCGCGTACCTGCTCGATCCGGCCGAGACCCGCTACGCCATCGAGGACGTGCTGCGCCGCTACGCGCACCTCGAGCTGCCCGAGGGCTCGGCGGCGCCGTCGGGCCAGCTCGACCTCGGCGGCGACACCACCGACGAGTCCCTCATCGTCGCCCGCCGCGCCCTCGCGGTCGATCGCCTCGTCGAGCCGCTCCACGCCGCCCTCGACGCCAACGGCCTGCGCGCCCTGCACGACGAGATCGAGGCGCCGCTCGTGGCGGTGCTGGCCCACATGGAGCACCTGGGTGTCGGCGTCGACCGCGCCGAGCTGCAGGCGCTCAACGACCGCTTCACCGCCGAGGTGAAGGAGCTCACCGCCCTGATCCAGGAGGACGCCGGCGAGCCGATCAACGTGAACTCGACGCCGCAGCTCCGCACGATCCTGTTCGACAAGCTCGGCCTCACGCCCACCAAGAAGACCAAGACGGGGTACTCCACCGACGCGGCCTCCCTCGAGAAGCTCGCCGGCCAGCACCCGATCATCGACCACCTCCTGCGCTACCGCGAGGTCGAGAAGCTGCGCTCCACCTACGGCGAGGGCCTGCTCGCCGAGGTCGCCGCCGACGGGCGCATCCACGCGACGTTCAACCAGACCGTCGCCCGCACCGGCCGCCTGTCCTCCGACGCGCCGAACCTGCACAACATCCCGGTGCGGTCCGAGGAGGGCAAGGCGTTCCGGAAGGCGTTCGTGCCGGCCGAGGGCTTCGAGCTGCTGGTGGCCGACTACAACCAGATCGAGCTGCGCTGCATCGCGCACCTCGCCGAGGACCCGGGGCTCATCGCCGCGTTCGACGCCGGCGACGACATCCACACCGCCACCGCCTCGCGGGTGTTCCACGTCGAGCCGGCCGACGTCACCGGTGCCCAGCGCGCCAAGGCGAAGATGGTGTCCTACGGGCTCGCCTACGCCAAGGAGGCCTACGGCCTGGCCCAGCGGCTCTCGATCCCGGTGCCCGAGGCCGCCGAGATCCTCGACGCCTACTTCGTGGCGTTCCCCGCGGTGAAGGCGTACATGGACCGCACCGTGGCCGAGGCGCGCGAGCGGGGCTACACCGAGACGCTGTTCGGGCGGCGCCGCCCCATCCCCGAGCTGGCGTCGTCGAACTTCCGCATCCGCCAGGCGGGCGAGCGCCAGGCCATGAACGCCGGCATCCAGGGCCTCGCCGCCGACATCTTCA
>CAZUYW010000216.1:0-5513 GCA_964624775.1 uncultured Iamiaceae bacterium | reverse complement strand
GATCGACGAGGTCGATGGTGGCGCCGTCGGCGGCGTCGGCGGCGACGCCGCCGACGAGGTTCTGCAGGTGGGTGGTGGACACGGTGTGCTCCTCGGTTCGCGGTGCGGGGCGAGCAGCCGGATCGTAGCCCCCGGGCGATCTGGTTTCCCCGAAAAGGAGGAGGTGCACGACTGAATCCTGCGAGTGACTGATATCTGACGACTGATTCAGTCCCGGCTCGAACATGGTCAACCAATTGGTCCGATTGCCTCCGGCGCCGGTGGTACCGTCGCCGCCCGGGTTCCGCCGACATCCGACGACGGTCGCCCAACTCCAGTCGACCGGCGGGGCAACCAGAGGGACATCACATGAGCGACAGCCACGCCACGCCGGATCGGGTGGTGATCGTCGGGCAGGGCTACGTCGGCCTGCCGCTCGCGATGCGGGCCGTCGAGGTCGGCCACGACGTCGTCGGCTTCGACACGGACACGACCAAGACGGGACTCCTCGCCGGCGGGAGCTCGTTCATCGAGGACATCCCCGATGCACGCCTCCAGGCCGCCCTCGCCACGGGCCGGTACCTCCCAAGCTCGGACGACGCCGCCCTCGACGGCTTCGACATCGCGGTGATCTCGGTGCCGACGCCGCTCAAGGAGGGCATGCCCGATCTCACCTACATGGAGTCGTCGGCCCGCCAGCTCGCCCGACACCTGCGCCCCGGGGCGTGCGTCATCCTGGAGTCCACCACCTACCCCGGCACCACCGAGGAGCTGGTCGGCCCGCTGCTCGAGGAGATCAGCGGCCTGAAGGCCGGTGCCGACTTCCTGCTCGGGTACAGCCCCGAGCGCATCGACCCGGGCAACGCGACCTGGACGCTCGAGACCACGCCGAAGGTCGTGTCGGGCATCGACCCCGCGAGCCTCGCCCGCGTCAAGGGCTTCTACGACTCGGTCGTGGTGCGCACCGTCCCGGTCCGCTCCCCCCGCGAGGCCGAGCTCACCAAGCTGCTCGAGAACACCTTCCGCCACGTGAACATCGCCCTCGTCAACGAGCTGGCGATGTTCGCCCGCGACCTGGGGATCGACGTCTGGGAGGCGATCGACGCGGCCGAGACCAAGCCGTTCGGCTTCATGGCCTTCCGCCCCGGCCCGGGCGTCGGCGGCCACTGCCTCCCGATCGACCCCTCCTACCTGTCGTGGAAGGTCAAGCAGTCCCTCGGCCAGACGTTCCGGTTCGTCGAGCTGGCCAACGAGGTCAACGAGCACATGCCGGACTACGTCATCCGCCGGCTGGTGGCGGCCCTGAACGACAAGGAGCTGGCGGTGAAGAACCGCCACGTGCTCGTGCTCGGGCTGGCCTACAAGAAGAACACCGGCGACGACCGGGAGTCCCCGTCCACCCGGGTGGTCGAGCTGCTCACCATGCTCGACGCCAAGGTCGCCGTCTGCGATCCGCACGTCGACCCCGCCCGGGCCCACGTGCCCGAGGGCGTGGCGTTCGTCGAGTTCGGCGCCGACGCCATCAGCGCGGCCGACGCCGTCCTCGTGCTGGTCGACCACGACGAGTTCGACCTCGACCTGGTCGGCCGGGAGGGGCGCTACGTGCTGGACACCCGGCGCTGCGTCACGGGTCCGAACGTCGAGCACCTCTGACCCGCTTGCGCGGGTCCCGCGAACCCACCCATCTAGGCTGACCGCCATGCCAGCGGACGGGGTCGAGCCTGGTGCCGGGGCCCTGCCCGAGCACGCACCGCGCCCGCTGCCCCGCGCCCTGCTGGTGGAGGCCCGCCCTCGCCAGTGGATCAAGAACCTGCTGGTCGTGGCGGCCCCGGGCGCGGCAGGGGTGCTCCACGAGCCCGAGGCGCTCGCCCACACCATGGGGGCGTTCGTCTGCTTCTGCCTGGCGGCGAGCGGGACCTACTACCTGAACGACGCGGCCGACGTCGAGGCCGACCGCGCTCATCCCACCAAGCGCTTCCGCCCCATCGCCGCCGGGGAGATCCCGATCGGCCCGGCCCGGGCGATCGGGGTGGCGGGCATCCTGGCCGGCGTCGCGCTGGCCGTCGCCATCGACTGGCACCTCGCGGTGATCGTCGCGTCCTACGTCGTGCTCACCACCGCGTACAGCCACTGGCTCAAGCACATCGAGGTGGTCGACGTGGTGGCGGTCGCAGCCGGGTTCGTCCTCCGGGCGATCGCGGGTGGCGCTGCGGTCGAGGTGCCGATCTCCAACTGGTTCTTCATCGTCACCTGCTTCGGCTCGCTGTTCATGGTGGTGGGCAAGCGCCGGGCCGAGGTCGACGCGCTCGGCTCCGACGCGGCGCGGACCCGGGCGACGCTGGGCACGTACTCGTCGCACTACCTCGCCCACCTCCAGACCATGAGCGCAGGCGTGATGCTCGTCGGCTACTGCCTGTGGGCCTTCGAGAAGGCGGCCGAGGCCGACGCGTCGGTGCCGCTGTTCCAGATCTCCATCGTCCCGTTCGCCCTCGCCGTGATGCGCTACTCGCTGCTCGTCGACACGGGCCACGGCGGGGCACCCGAGGAGGTCGTCCTCCGGGATCGATCGCTCCAGGTCATGGGCCTCGTCTGGTTCGTGCTGTTCGCGGCCGGGGTGGCCGGCACGTGAGCCGACTGCTGCACCGGGCGCTCACGGGATGGGGCCGCACGGCCCCGGGCGTCGGCACCGTGGTCCGCGTCGACGACGCTGCCGAGCTGCGCCACGTCCTCGATGCGCCGGACCCTCGGGGCCTCATCGCCCGCGGCCTCGGCCGGTCCTACGGTGATCCGGCCCAGAACACCGGCGGCCTCGTGGTCGACACCACCCAGGTCGTCGGCATCCGCCACCTCGATCCCGTCCGGGGGACCGTCACCGCAGAGGCCGGCACCAGCCTCGACGACCTCATGCACCACCTGGTCCCGCTCGGCTGGTTCGTGCCGGTGAGTCCCGGCACCCGGCGCGTGACGGTGGGCGGGGCGATCGCCTCGGACATCCACGGCAAGAACCACCACGCGGCGGGGTCGTGGTGCAACGCCGTCGAGGCCATCACCCTCCTCACCCCAGCGCACGGCGTCCGACGGATCACCCCGACCGACGACCCCGATCTCTTCTGGGCGACCGCGGGCGGCATGGGCCTCACCGGCGTGATCATCGATGCCACCTTCCGCCTCACCCCGATCGAGACGAGCCTGCTCACCGTCGACACCGACCGCACGCCCGACCTCGAGTCGACCATCTCCCTCATGGAGACCGGCGACGACGCCTATCCGTACTCGGTCGCCTGGATCGACCTGATGGCCCGGGGTCCGGCGATGGGACGCTCCATCCTGGGACGGGGCCGGTTCGCGCCGCTCGAAGCCCTCGACGAGCGCCAGCAGCGCGAGCCACTGCGCTTCCGGGCCGGGCCGCTCGCGACGGCGCCGCGCCTGGTGCCCCCGCACCTCATCAACTCGCTGACCATCAAGGCGTTCAACGAGGCCTGGTACCGCAAGGCGCCTCGTCGAGAGCGCGGGCGCCTCCAGACCATCGGCGAGTTCTTCCACCCGCTCGACCTCGTGGAGCACTGGAACCGCCTCTACGGCAGGACCGGCATCATCCAGTGGCAGTGCGCCGTGCCCCACGAGGGCATCGACGACCTGCGCTGGATCGTCCACGAGCTGTCCGCCACCGGGTGTCCCAGCTTCCTCGCCGTGCTGAAGCGGTTCGGTCCGGGCAACCCGGGGCCGCTCTCGTTCCCGATCGGCGGGTGGACGCTCGCGCTCGACACCCCGGCGTCGGGAGAGCCGGGCCTGGCTCGGCTGCTCGATCGGCTCGACGAGCGCGTCGTGGGTGCCGGCGGACGCCTGTACCTGGCCAAGGACTCCCGCATGCGGCCCGAGCTCCTACCGGCCATGTACCCGCGCCTCGACGCGTGGCGGGCGGCGCGGGCAGCAGCAGACCCGGAGCACCGCATGGCGAGCGACCTCGGTCGCCGCCTCGGCCTCGTCTGACGCACCGCCGCTCGCCGGCGGGCGGATCAGCGATGCTCGAGGGGATCCGTCGAGTGGTCGACCGGCGCCGTCCTCGAGGACGGGAACGAGCACGCCTCGCCCAGGCGGCGCGTCAGCGTGGCGTCGGGGTCCAGGTCGCCGGGGTCGGCCATCAGCCCACTCAGATCGTCGAGCGTGAGCGGCGGCACCGAGACGTGGGAGATGCCCGGGTGACAGGGACGGGCATCGACCTCGTCCGCCGAGAACAGGATCTCGTGCAGCTTCTCACCAGGCCGAAGACCGGTGTAGACGATCTCGATCGGTCGGGCCGCCTCGGCGATCAGGCGGCGGGCGACATCGTCGATCCGCACCGGATCGCCCATGTCGAGCACGAGCGCCTCACCGCCGCGACCGAACGCGCCGGCCTGGATCACGAGTTGCACCGCCTCCTCGACCGTCATGAAGTACCGGGTCACGTTGGGGTCGGTGACCGTGACCGGTCCGCCGGCGTCGATCTGGGAGGTGAACGCGGTGAGCACCGAGCCGCGACTGCCCAGCACGTTGCCGAACCGCACGCTCAGGTAGGCACCGTCGGACTCCTGGGCCTTGGCCGCGGTGAGCCGCTCGGCGAGGCGCTTGCTGTAGCCGAGCACGCTGGAGGGGTCGGCGGCCTTGTCGGTCGAGATGTTGACGAAGCGCGTGACGCCGACCGCCGCCGCAGCATCGAGGAGGATCGAGGTCCCGACCACGTTGGTCTTGACCGCTTCGGACGGATGCATCTCGAGCAGCGGGAGGTGCTTGAGCGCCGCGGCGTGGAACACCACCTCGGGGCGGTGCTCGGCGAAGACCTGCTCCATGCGCTGCCGGTCCCGGATGTCGGCCACCACGAGGTTGCGGTCATCGAGCATGGCGCGGCCCTCGATGGAGAGCTGCACCGCGTGGAGGGCCGACTCGTCGCGCTCGAGCATCACGAGGCTCGCCGGGGCGAACCGGTAGATCTGGCGGCACAGCTCCGACCCGATCGAACCGCCGGCCCCCGTGACCAGCACGCGGCGGCCGGTGAGGTAGCCGGCGATCGAGTCGACGTCGGTGTCGATCTCGTGGCGCCCGAGGAGGTCGGCCGGGGTCACGGGCCGGATGTCGGACATGCCGACCTCGGCGCCGTAGAGCTCGCTCGACGACGGGAGCACCAGCAACCGCAGCCCCGCCTGGCGGGCCGCCTCCTCCACCTCGCGGATCAGGGCCGAACCAGCGCTCGGGATGGCCAGCAGGGCGACGGTGGCGCCGTCCTCGGCCGCCACCCGCTCCAGGTTGAGCCGGCTACCCCGCACGGGCACGCCACGGATCCGGAAGTTGCGCTTCAGCGGGTCATCGTCGATGAGGGCGACCGGGAGGTAGCGGCCGCTCGGGTTGCGCAGCATGGCGGTGATGATCTGCTGGGCACCCTCGCCCGCACCGATGACCACGACCCGCTCGACGGCATCGCTCGCCGGGCGCAGGCGCCGCTCGTGGAAGGCCCGCCAGACGTAGCGGATCCCGGCGCTCGCCGACAGCACCAGGGTGCT
>CAZUYW010000215.1:0-5558 GCA_964624775.1 uncultured Iamiaceae bacterium | reverse complement strand
CCCTGGAGGTCGCCGAAGGCGAGGTCGTGGCGGTGCTCGGGCGCAACGGCTCGGGCAAGACCACCCTGCTGCGCGCCCTCGCGGGCGTAGCCGAGCCGGCCCGTGGCACCGTCACCGCCCACCGGCGCACGGCGTTCGTGCCCCAGGAGCCCGACAGCCTGCTGTTCTCCCCGACGGTCCGGGCCGAGCTGGCCGCCACGCTCGACCTGCTCGGCCGGCCCGACGACGGCGCCGTCGACCGCTGGCTCGACCGCCTCGGCCTGCACGCCCTGGCCGACCGCCACCCGCGCTCGCTGAGCGTCGGCCAGCGCCAGCGGGTCGCCATCGCGGCCGTCGCGGTCGGCGAGGCCGAGGTCCTCGTGCTCGACGAGCCGACGCGAGGCATCGACGCCACGTCGCGCGTCGCGCTGGAGGCCGCCATCGACGACCACCGGCGCCGCGGCGGCGCGGTCGTGCTCGCCACCCACGACGTGGAGCTGGCGGCACGGGTGGCGACGCGCGTCGTCGTGCTCGGCGACGGCGACGTGGTGGCCGAGGGCCCCGCCCGCGAGGTGCTGGCCGGTTCGCTCTTCGCCCCCCAGGTGCTGCGGGTGCTCCCGCCGTTCCTGACCGTGGCCGACGTGGCCGCGGCGCTGGGGAGGGACCGGTGAGCGCGGCGCGGTCCACCGCCGTCTACGTGCTCGTCGTGATCGTCGGGCTCGGCGCGTTCCTCTACCCGTTCTGGCTCCCCGCCGACGCCCTGCCCGACGCCGCCCACTCGGCCGACGCCCCGCTGTTCGCGGCGCTGATCGGCGGGCTCGCCGTGGCCGCTGTCACCCTCGAGGTCCGCCGGGGCGCCATGAACGGCGCCACCATCGCCATCCTCGGCATGCTCGCCGCGCTCGCCGGCTTCATGAAGCTCCTCGACCTGCCCGGCGGCGGCAGTGGCCTGTTCTTCCTCGTGATCCTCGCCGGGGCCTCGTTCGGCCCCCGGTTCGGGATGCTGCTCGGGTTCGCCGCCTTCATGGTCTCCGCCGTGCTGTCGGGCGGCATCGGCCCGTGGCTGCCGTTCCAGATGCTGGCCCTCGCCGCCATGGGTGCCTCGGCCGGTCTGGTCGGCCGGTTCACGGCGCGCCTCGGCCGCATCCCCGAGGTGGCGGTGCTCGCCGCGTTCGGCTGGGTCTGGGGCTTCGCGTTCGGGGCGATCATGAACCTGTGGTTCTGGCCCTTCCAGCAGGGCACCGGGCCGCTCAGCTGGAACCCCGAGCTGAGCGTCGGCGAGACGCTGCACCACTACTGGTCCTTCTACGTGGCGACGTCGCTCCCGTGGGACGCGGCCGGCGCGCTGGCGAACGCCGTGATCATCCTCATCGTGGGCGTGCCGCTGCTCGGCACCATGCGCCGCTACGCGCACCGCCTCGCGCCGGTGACGGTGCTCGAACCGACGCTCGAGCGCGCGGCCGGGGTGCCGACCGCGACCTGAGTCGGCTCAGCCGCCGACGAGGCCGAGCACCTCGTCGACCGTGGCCTGGCCGTCGAAGATGACCTCGCCGTCGCGCAGGGCGATGCTGCGCTCGACCCGCGAGACGTAGGTGGGGTCGTGGGTGGCGACCACGGTGGCGGCGCCATCCGCGTGGACCTCCTCGAGCAGCTCCAGCAGCACGGTCTTGCCGGGCTGGTCGAGGCCGACGAAGGGCTCGTCCACCAGCAGCAGCGAGAACGGGCGCACCAGCGCGAGCAGGATCGAGGTCTTCTGGCGGAGGCCGCGGCTGAACGTCGCGGGCAGGTCGTCGAGCCGGTCGGTGAGCCCGAGGCGGTGGCAGATGCCCTCGGCGTAGTCGTCCCAGCCGTCGCCGCCGTGCAGGCGCGAGATGTACTCGGCGTGCTCGCGCAGCGACAGGTCGTCGTAGAGCACCGGATCGTCGGGCAGGAACGACGTGGTGGCCCGGGCGTCGATGTCACCCACCTCGAAGCCGGCGATCTCGAGCGTGCCGTCCGAGGGTTCGAGCAGCCCGGCGGCCATGCGCAGGAACGTGGACTTCCCCGAGCCGTTGTGGCCGATGAGCGCCACGGACTGGCCGACCTCGATCTGGAGGTCGAGCGGCGCCAGGGCGACGAGCTCGTCGTAGGCCTTGGTGAGGCCCTCGGCGACGATCGAGGGGGCGGGGCCGTGGGCGTGGGTGGGGTCGTTCATCCGTTGTTCCTCCGACGGCCGATCGGCTTCGGGCTGGAGCCGCCCTGCACGCCGGGCTTGGCGGGGGCGGCGGTCGGCTTGGGCTTGGGACGGGGCGCGGCCTTGGCCGGCGCATCGTCTGGGTCGGGCTCGCCGACCTCGTCGTCGGGCAGGACGGGCACGAGGGGGCCGGGACGGTTGGCCTCGAGCTCCTCGCGCTCGGCCTGGGCCCGCTCGATGGCCTTGGTGGGCGACATCTGCTCGGCGACCTCGCGGAGCGCGGCGTGGATCTCGTCGTGGAAGCGGACCCAGCCGCCCACCAGGCCGAGCAGGGTGGCGAGCAGGAACACCACCGGCGCGGTGGCCCCCATGGCCTCACGGGCCGGCGTGTCGAACGCGGCGCTGCGTGCGGGCAGCAGGGCGAGGGTGCCGATGACGGCCAAGCCCGGCGGCCAGGCGGCGCGGATGACCGAGCGCATGCCGGCGATCTCGGGGGTGGTCATGGCGAGCACGTCGACCGCGTCGGGCGCCCCCTGGATGACGCTGACCACCGCACCGCACCCGGCGAGCAGCCCGCCGAGCAGGCCGACCAGCAGGGCGACGTCGGCCGGCATCGCCGCGCCGACCGGCGCGGCGGCGACGGCCCCGGCGACCAGGCCGGAGAGCCCGGCGACCAGGCCGACGATCGGCAGGTGGGCGACGAACAGCTCGCCCCGCACCATCGGGTAGCCGTCGGTGCGGCCCGGGTGGTCGATCTCCTGGCCGAGCGGCTCGACCGCGTCGAGCGCGGCGACCCACAGCGCCAAGCCGGCGAGCAGGAGCAGCGGCGTGGTGCCGTTCCAGGCGCCGCGCAGCGCGAGCCCGGCGACGGTGGCCAGGATCAGGACCCGCACGAGCCGGGTGATGGGCCAGCGGGCGAGGCTGCGCACGCCGCGCTTCCAGACCGGGTAGCGGGCTGGTCGGCCGAGCGTCGGCAGCCAGGGCTTCGAGCGCGGCACCTCCTGGGCGAGCTGACGGCGCAGCACCAGCACGGTGCGCAGGTCCTGGAGGGTGACGGCGAAGCGCAGCTGGCCCACCAGCGCGGTCCGGCGCTCGGCCGCCTCGAGCGACGTGCCGGCCACCAGCACCATGCCGAGCGCCACGGCACCGACGGCGAGCGGGATGCCCACCAGGCTCAGCAGGTCGTGGTCGAGCGGGTAGGTGCCGAGGTGGCCCACGACGGTGGCCGGCGCGAACGAGACCTTGCCCGCCACCTCGGCCACGGACCACGCGACGAGCACGAGGCCGATCAGGGTGGCGGCCCAGCGCGGCAGCTTGGCGCCGCTCGCCACGAGCGCGCACCCGAAGCCGAGTCCGGCGACGACCACCGCGAACGCCGCGCCGCACACGATCCACAGCGCCCCGTTGCCGGGCAGGCGGCGCAGGGCGAGCTGGCCCGCCGCCGCGCCCACGCCCGCGCCCGCGAAGGCGAGGAACCGGAGCTGGCGCCACGCCGGGCCGCGGAGGGCGACGCCCCGGTCGACCGGAGCGAGCAGCACGTGGCGTACGTCGGGCTGCTCCAGGGCGAGCGGCCCGCCCCGGCTGCCCGAGCGCAGGCCGAGGAACACCGCGAGCGCGGCGATCAGCCCGAGCAGGGCCGGGCCGACGCGGGTCACGTCGTCGAGCGCGGCACCGTGCACCTTGTCGTCGCCGACCAGCCCCGAGAGCAGGACGACCACGACCACGGCCACGATGCCGGTCACGTACACCTGGTAGAGCGCGTCCACCCAGTGGATCGCCGCGACCCGCTGCCGACGGCGCGCCCGCCGCAGATCGCCGATGACGGCGGCGGATTCGGCGACGGTCAGCGACACCGCAGGAGACCTACTCCTGGACCAGTTCGATCAGGGTGCCGTGCAGCGACTTCGGGTGGACGAACGCGACGGTGGTCCCCCGGCTTCCGGGCCGGGGGACCTCGTCGATCACCCGGTGGCCCTGGGCCTTGACGGCCTCGAGCGCGGCGGCGCAGTCGTCGACCCGGTACCCGATGTGGTGCAGGCCGGGGCCCTTCTTCTCCAGGTACTTGGCGACCGGCGAGGTGTCGTTGGTGGGGGCGAGGAGCTGGATGTAGCTCTCGGCCACCTTCAGGAGGGCCTCCTCGACGCCGTCGGACTCGACGACCTCGCGATGGTCGACGGTGGCGCCGAACGTCTCGCGGTAGTCGTCGATCGCGGCGTCGAGATCGGTCACGGCGATGGCGACGTGGTCGATCTCGGTGAGCAGCGGACCCTGCTGGCCGGTGGCGTCCTGCACCAGCTCGCTCTCGTCGTGGGGGTTCTTGGCTTCCAGGCCCATGTCAGCCTCCGAATCGCTGGAACAGGGTGATCTTGTCCTCGCCGACCTTGGCGCGGAACTCGGGGTCGTCGATGCCGAGGCCGGCCTCGGGGGCCAGGCACAGGACGCCAGCCTTGCCCTCGATCTGGTTCTTGTGCACGGCGAGGGCGGCCTCGCCGGTCTGCTCGAGGCTGTAGGTCTTCGAGAGCAGCGGCTGGATCTTGCCCTCGCAGATGAGCTGGTTGGCCGCCCAGGCCTCCTTGTAGTTCGCGAAGTGCGAGGAGACGATGCTCTTGAGCTTCATCCAGAGGTGGCGGTTGTCGTACTCGATCATGTAGCCGGAGGTGGCGGCGCAGGTCACGATCTTGCCGCCACGAGCAGCGGCGAACACCGAGGCGCCGAAGGTCTGGCGGCCGGGGTGCTCGAACACGGTGTCGACGTCGCGCCCGATCAGGCCGCGGATGTCCTTGCCGAGGCGACGCCACTCCTTCTCGTCCTGGGTGTGCTCGTCGGACCAGAACTTGTAGCCCTCCTCGCGGCGGTCGATGACGTTTTCGCACCCCATCGCTTGCAGGAGCTTCACGCGGCTCTCGCTCGACACGACGCCGACCGGGACGCCGCCGCCGTTGAGCACGAGCTGGGTCGCATACGCGCCGATGCCGCCGGTGGCGCCCCAGATGAACACGCTGTCGCCCTGCTTCATGCGGCCGGCGTGGTCGCCCACGAGCATGCGGTAGCTGGTGGATCCGCACAGCCCGGTGACGGCGGACTCCTCCCACGTGAGGTGCGACGGCTTCGGCATCAGCTGGTTCGCCTTCACGACCGACAGTTCGGCGAGCCCTCCGTAGTTCGTCTCGAAGCCCCAGATCCGCTGGTTCGCGGCGAGCATCGAGTCGTTGTGTGCCGATGGGTCCTGATCGTCGACGTGGTTGCAGTGCAGCACCACGCGATCGCCCGGCTTCCAGTTGCGCACGGCCGATCCCACTCGCACGACCACACCGGAGGCATCGGAGCCGACGACGTGGAAGTCCTGGGCGTGACGTGCACCCCACTTCGATTCGCGCCCGAGCCGATCGAGGAATCCGAAGGTGGG
>CAZUYW010000214.1:0-5584 GCA_964624775.1 uncultured Iamiaceae bacterium | reverse complement strand
GTGGAAGGAGGTGCTCGCCCTGCCCCGCGCCGATCGGGCCGACCTCTACCGCGACGACGCGTGGAGGGACCGGGCGCGGGACGTGACCCTCGACGCGTGGAGCCACCGGTGGGCGAAGACCAGCGTCGAGGAGACCGACGCCCACCCCGACGTCGTCGGCGTCCCCCTCGACCAGCTCGCCGCGCAGCGGGGCACCACGCCCTTCGACCTGCTGCTCGACCTGGCCCTGAGCGACGGCATGGCGACGCGCTTCCGCATCGTGTTGGACAACGACGGCGACGCCGAGGTGGGCGACCTGCTCGCCGACAAGCGGACGCTGCTCGGGCTCTCCGACGCCGGCGCCCACGCCACCCAGCTCTGCGACGCCTGCTACTCGACCCACCTGCTCGGGCACTGGGTCCGCGAGCGGGGCGCGCTCAGCCTCGAGGACGCGGTGTGGCGACTCACGGGCCACCCCCACCAGGCGTTCCGCCTCGCCGATCGCGGCCTGGTGCGGGAGGGCTTCTTCGCCGACCTCGTGGCCTTCGACCCCGCCACGGTGGGGACCACGCCGGTGGAGCGCGTGCGCGACCAGCCCGGCGGCGCCGACCGCCTCGTGGTGCGCAGCACCGGGGTGGAGCACACGTGGGTCAACGGCGTGGCGACGCGGGTCGCCGGCGACGACGTCGTCGGCGCGGCACCCGGGCGTCTGCTGCGCTCGTGAGCGGCGGCCGGAGCGCGGCCGCGGGTCAGGCTCGGACCGGCGGCTGCAGGTCGTAGAGCTCGGTGGCCGTGTGCTGGAGCACCTTGCCCACCACCTCGTCGGGGAGGCCGCCGAGCGACCGCTCGATGACCTCGCTCGGGCTCGGCGACTCCGACGCCGGCCCCGGCGACAGGCTGGTGGCGTGGGGGAAGTCGGTCTCGAACATGAGGTTGTCCTCCATCTCCCCGATCACCCGCTTCACCGACTCCTGCTCGAACCAGTACATGCCGTAGATCTGGCGCTTCATGTACTCGCTGGGCAGCAGGCGCTCGGGGTAGTCCTTGTGGGCCCCCACGTTGAGCCACTGCCAGTCCATGCTCTCGCCGAGGAACGGCAGCCAGCCGGCGCCGTTCTCCACCGACACGAACTTGAGGTCGGGGTAGCGGTGGCACACGCCGCTGAGCACGACCTCGGCCACGTTCTGGGCGTTGCCGAGCAGCACGAGCGAGCTCTCGCGGGTGAAGTCCATCTTCTTCGACTGGTCGACGGCGCCCTTGAGGTCCTCGCTCGACGCGAGGAAGCCCACGTGGAAGTTCATGCTCAGGCCCATCTCCTGGGCCTGTCCCAAGAGCGGCTCCCAGTGGTCGTCGACGAGGCGGGGGAGTCCGACCTTGTCGTAGCGGGCGGCGAACAGCACGCCCTTGTGGCCGAGGTCGTGGGCCCGCTTCATCTCGGCGACCGACTCGTCGATGTCCCAGAACGGCAGCATCATCATCGGGACGAGGCGGCGGGAGTCGGCGGAGCACCACTCCACGAGCCAGTCGTTGTAGGCCCGCACGCAGTCGGTGGCGAGCTCGGGCGGCATGTTCCGGAGGAACACGTGGCTGTGGAACCCGAGGATGTTCGGGTACAGCACCTGGTAGTAGATGCCGGCCTCGTCGTTGTACTCGAGGCGGGCCTTCGCATCGAGGGCGGGGAGGAACGCCTCGGAGAGCTTCCGGGGGTGCGACGGCGGGTACTCGGGCCACCGGGCCTGGGCGAACGCCCCCACGCCATAGAGCTTCTGGTCGCCGATGTACCAGTAGTCCTCCTGGCGCCGCTCGTGGAAGCGGACGTGGGGGACGAGGTCGCCCCACCTCGACGAGATGCGCGACGTCCAGAGGTCGGCGGGCTCGATGATGTGGGAGTCGACGTCGGCGACGGCGAACCGCTCGCAGAGGGGGGTCCCGGCGCCGTCGTGATCGGCCATGCGCGTGCTCCTCGTCCGTCCACTAGAGAGTGTTCGCTCACTTACTGTAGGGACGGCTCGGCGGTGGCGCAACCGCCGAGGTGGCCGCCCTCGGGCGCCGGTGATGCGGCGCGCGTCAGCCCTCGGGTTCGGGGACGCCGCGCAGGTGCCCCGCCATCATCAGCGGCGTCACGCTGAGCACCCCCGACTCCACCGGCAGCGTCGCCCCGGTGATCCAGCGGGCCTCGTCGCTCGCCAGGAACGCGGCGGCCCAGCCGACGTCCCACCCCGTCCCCGGGGTCCCGAGCAGGCCGGCCTCGGACCGCATCGCGTTCATGAACTCGGCCCGGGGGCCCGGCGCCGAGACCGACATGACCATCGGCGTGGTGATGTGCCCGGGGGCGATGGCGTTGACACGGATGCCGTCCCGGCCGTGCGAGTACGCCATGTCCACCGTCATCGCGAGCAGGGCGCCCTTCGCGGCCGAGTACGCCACGGTGCCGTCGCCCCGCAGGGCGGAGATCGACGAGATGTTCACGATCGAGCCTCGGCCCTGCGCCGCCATCACGGGGACCGCGTGCTTCGAGGCGAGGAAGGCGGTGCGGAGGTTGATGTCGAGCGCCCGGTCCCAGTCCTCCTCGGAGGTGTCCACCACGGTGCCGAGGGCGGCGAGGCCGATGTTGTTCACCAGCACGTCGACGGTGCCGAAGGCCTCGACCGCGGCCCCCACCATCGCCTCGCAGTCGGCGGAGCGCGTGCAGTCGGCGGCGAACACCGCCGCGGTGCCGCCCTCGTCGTCGATCATCTGGCGGGTCTCCTCGGCCCGTTCGGGGTGGAGGTCGACCAGCAGGACCGCCGCTCCCTCACGGGCCATCACCACGGCGGAGGCCTTGCCCGTGCCGATCCCCGGCCCCGGCGTGGAGCCGGCCCCGGTGACGATCGCGACCCTTCCCTCGAGCCGCCCGGCGCGCTCTGCCATCGCGGAACCCCCTCTGTCCTCGTTGCCTACCAGCGCGTCAGGAGCGACGCACCGGCCTCGAAGCCGCCGACGTTGGTGATCGCGGCCACCTCGGCACCGGCCACCTGGCGGTCGCCGGCCTCACCCCGCAGCTGCCGCACGGCTTCGGCGGTGTGACCGAACGCCGCGTGGAGCCGGCCGCCCGACAGCTGGCCGCCCCAGGTGTTGAGCGGCAGGTCGCCGTCGAGGGCGATGCGGTGACCGCCCTCGACGAAGGCGCCGGCCTCGCCGGGTCCGCAGAACCCCATGGCCTCGAGCCACCACACGACCTCGATCGTGAAGCCGTCGTAGAGCTGCGCGACGTCGACGTCGGCGGGCCGCAGGTCGGTGCGGGCCCACATCGCGTCGGCGGCGCCGTAGCCGACCCGTCCGAAGTCCTCCCACTGCTCCCACGACGGGCGGCCCTCCACCACGCCGGCCATCGCCTCGATGCGCACCGGGGCCCGGAGGTCGGCGGCGGTCTCGACCGCGGAGACCACGATGGCGGTGGCCCCGTCGACGGGCACGTCGCAGTCGAAGAGGCACATCGGGGTCGAGATCATGCGGGCGTCGAGGTAGTCCTCGATCCCGAGCGCTGTGCGGTACACGGCGTCGGGGTTGCGCGCCGCGTGGGCCCGTTGCGTCACCGGGATCCAGCCGAGCTGCTCGCGGGTGGTCCCCGTGTCGTGGAGGTAGCGGGTGGCGTAGGGCGCCACCTGGCACACGGGCGACAGCATGCCGACGGGGAGCAGCCAGGCGAGGGGGCCCTCGGCCTCGGCCTTGGTGGAGCCGTAGGCCGGGCGGCCCCCGGCGCTCCGCGCAGCGCTGCCCTCCTTCACCGTGCGCCAGATGACCACGTGGCGGGCCTGGCCGGTGGCCACCGCCTGCGCCGGCCCGTGGAACGGCAGGGCCATGCCCTCCACCTGGCCCAGCCGCCACGAGGTGGTGAGCCGCAGGGCGTCCTGCACCTCGTAGAGGTTGCCGTTGGCGTAGCCGGGCAGGTTGGCGGCGCCGCCCCCGGGGAACATCGCCAGGCCGTCGATGTCGTCGAGGGTCAGTCCCGCGTCGGCGACGGCGGCGAGGATCGCGTCGAGGGTGAGCTGCAGGCCGGAGCGCTCGACCTGACGGCCGATCTCGGACTGGCCGATCCCCGAGATCACGGCGCGGCGCTCGAACCGGTCGGTCCCCCTCACGCCTCGCGCTCCCGGGCCACGAAGCTCGGGATGGCGACCCCACCCGGGCCCGGTTCGAACCCGACGTCGACGGCCATGTCGATCGCGACGTCCTCCGGCGTGCAGCCCCGCAGGCGGCCGACCACTCGCACCCCGGGGTGGTCGGCGAACTCCACCAGCACCACCGCGTAGGGCACCTCGAGGTCGGGGAGCCAGCGCTGGTGGTTGACCGTGAAGCTGTAGACGGTGCCGGGGCCCGTGACCTCGGTGGCCTCGGTGGCTCTCGACCGGCACGTCCGACAGATGCTCCGTGGGGGGAACGACTCGGCGCCGCAGCGCGTGCACCGCTCCACGAGCAGGCGGCCCTCGCCAGCCGCGGCCCAGAACGCCTCGGTCTCGGGGGTGACCGCCGGGGGGATGCCCCCGGTGGCGGCGACGAGGTCTCCCACGGGTCGGAGACCGTATACAAGGAAGTGAGCAATTGCTATCTTCGCGGCGCTCGACGACCCCCGTCGGGCGCCTGCGGAGGGGACCTGGTGGCTGGCGATCGCATCCTGTTGGGCGCCGCGGCGCTGCCCGAACCCGACCGCGACTGGCTCGCCGCCGTGGAGCGCCTGCCCGTCGACTCGGTGTGGCAGGGCGGCCACATCCTGCCCACCAGGCCGACCGGCGAGGCGATCACGCGGCTGTCGCTCATGGCGGCGTGGACCGAGCGGGTGCGGGTGGGCTCCGCCATCCTGCTGCTGCCGCTGTACCACCCGGTGCTCGTGGGCAAGCAGCTCGTGGACCTCGACGCGTGGTCAGGGGGCCGGCTCACCGTGGGGGTCGGCGTGGGTGGCGAGTTCCCCCAGGAGTTCGACGCGCTCGGGGTGCCGGTGCGCGAGCGCGGCGCCCGGACCGACGAGGCGATGGCGGTGCTCCGCGCGCTGTGGGCGGGCGGGCCGGTGACCCACCACGGCCGGTTCTTCGACCTCGACGACGTGGAGCTCGTGGCCGTCGCCCCGCCCGGGGCCCGGGCCGCCCGCCAGGTCGGTGGTCCGCCCCTGGTGGTGTCGGGCCGCAAGGAGGCCGCGATGCGCCGCGCCGCTCGCCTCGGCGACGGGTGGATGCCCTACCTCGTGTCACCCGATGCCTACGCCCGCTCGGTGGCCACGATCACCGAGGAGGCCGCGGCCGTCGGCCGCGACCTGGGCGCCTTCGAGTGGGCGCTGTACTGCTACTGCTCGATCCGGGCCGACGGCGACCGCGCCCGCCGCGACGTCCGGTCGTTCCTCGGCGGCGCCTACGGCGACAAGCCCGCGTCGATGCTCGACCGCATCGCGCCGGCGGGCACCCCCGAGGAGGTGGCAGCGCGCCTGCAGGCCTACGTCGACGCCGGCGTCCGCCACCTCGTGATCTCCCCGGCCGCGCCCGAGGACACGCTGGAGGTGGTGCGCCTCGCGGCCGAGGAGGTCCTCCCCAGGCTCGTGCTCCCCGCCACGGTGACGTCGTGACCGGCGCCGGGC
>CAZUYW010000213.1:4197-5612 GCA_964624775.1 uncultured Iamiaceae bacterium | reverse complement strand
TACTACGCGGTGACCGACGCGGCGCTCGAGCGCCACGACCCCGACCACCTCAACCTCGGGGCGCGCATGATCGCCCAGGTCACCGGCACGCCGGTGCTCGATGCCGCCGCTCGCCACGTCGACGTCATCAGCCTGAACACCTACACGATCGACGCGGCGCTGGTGCCGGGCCTGGCCGGCGCCGACCCCACCTACCTCCCGGTCACCGGCCCCCTCTCGGCGCAGGCGGCGCGCACGGGCAAGCCGCTGCTCGTGAGCGAGTGGGGCTTCCGGGCCGCCGACTCGGGCCTGCCCAACACCTGGCCGCCCCTCTTCCCGACGCTCAAGACCCAGCAGGAGCGGGCGGCGGCGTCCGAGGCGTTCGAGCTGGGCCTGCTGGCCAACGCCTCGGTGGTCGGCCAGCACATCTTCGAGTGGGCCGACGAGCCCGCCGCCGGGCGCTTCGACGGCGAGGACTCGAACTTCGGGCTGGTCGACAAGCACGACGACCCCTATCCGGACCTGGTCGCGGTGAGCCAGGTGCTCCACGACTGCGCCTACGCCCGCCTCCACCAGACCACCCCGCCGTCGTCGACGACCACGACCACGACGACCACCACGACGACCACCACGACGCCGGTGACGAGCACGACGGCGCCATCCGCCACCGCGGCCGATGCGGTCGACGGCACCGCGTCCTACACGGGCTAGGCGCCCGGGCGGTCAGTCCGAGGCGATGTCGCGGCGGGCGAACGCGGCCAGGCCGACGCCGGCTGCGGCCAGGCCGATCGCCAGCATGACGATCGTCGCGGTCACGTCCACCGGCCGGGCCGGCACCGGCGCGATGTGGGTGAACGGCGAGCAATCGAGGAGCCACGACGGCGCGTCGGACAGGCCGCCCAGCACCTCGATCACGTAGCTGACGGTCACGGTGCCGAACGCCACGTACGCGGTGGCCCGCGGCGCCAGGCCGAACGCGGCGACCGCGAGCCCGCCGAACAGCACGGCGGCGGGAACCACGTTGAACGAGCCCCGCAGGGCATCGAGGAAGCTCAGCGTGGCGCCACCGGCGAGCACGCCCAGCCACACGCCGACCGCCGACAGGAACGCGAGCACGAGCACCGCACACGTGGCGACGGCGAGCCGGGCACCGAGCCAGCCGGACCGCGTCGCCCCACCGACGAGCACGTGGTCAGCCCGGGACGCGGACTCCTCCTCCCGGGCGTTCAGCAGGTGCGTGCCCGAGTAGACCCCGAGCAGCATGGCGACCACGGTGAACGAGATGCCGACGAACCCCGTGGCCGAGGTGAGCGAGAAGCCGTAGATCCCGCGCATCATGTCGTCGATCGTCGGGTTGTCCCTGGCGAAGGTCACGACGTCCTTGGCCAGGTAGCCGAGCACGAACAGGCCGACGAGCATGCCGACGCCCCAGGCGA
>CAZUYW010000213.1:0-4097 GCA_964624775.1 uncultured Iamiaceae bacterium | reverse complement strand
CCGGCGGCGCGGCGGCGGGCGTCGAACAGCTGGCTCGTGAGCGCGGCGACGGCGCCGAAGACGATGCCGCCCAGGCCCACCATGGCGCCGAACAGCGCCGACCCGCCGACCGGCAGGCCACCGGCCAGGCAGGCGAGGGTGACGGCGAGCGCGATGAGGCCGCAGCCCGCCGCGGTGACGGCCAGCTCGGTGACTACCACCCGGCGCGGGCTGGCCCGGCCCGCGAGCAGGCTCTCGGCGCGGCCGGTCTCCTCGTCGCCGCGCAGGACCCGGCTCACGGTCAGGAGCGCCCAGATGGCGACGAGCAGCGTCATCAGGTCGCCGTAGCGCCAGGCGAGGAAGCCGCCCAGCGTGTCGACAGCCCAGGCCTTGCCGTACAGGGCCTGGAAGGTGGGCATGCGGCCCACCGACGCGGCCAGGGCGGCGCGGGCTGCGGGCTCCTTGTAGGCCGTCTCGTAGGTGCTGATGCCAGCGCTCAGCACGAGGGCGATCACCGCCGACCAGATCGCCGCGCCGCGCCACACCTGGCGCCAGGCGAAGCGGGCGAGGGTCACGTTGGTCCCGCGGCGGCGGTCTCCCCGGTGCCGTCGGCGTCGCCGTAGTAGGTGAGGAACAGCTCCTCGAGGGAGGGCTCCCGGATGTCGAGGTCGGCGATGTCGTGCCCGGCCAGCGTGCGCAGGAGCTCGTTGGGGGAGCCCTTGAGGCGCAGCGTCACCGTGGTGCCGTCGACCTCGACCTGCTGCACGCCCGGCAGGCCCGACAGGTCCGCTGCGGGGCCGGTCGCGAAGCGGATGGCGACCTCCTGGGTGTTGAGGTCCCGGAGGTCCTCCAGCGTCCCGACCTCGACGAGGCGTCCCCGGCGCAGGATCGCGACCCGATCGCACACCGCCTCGACCTCCGAGAGGATGTGGGAGGAGAGGAAGACCGTCCGCCCGGCGTCGCGCGCCTCGCCCACGAGGGTCCGGAACTCGATCTCCATCAGGGGGTCGAGCCCGCTGGTGGGCTCGTCGAGCACGAGCAGATCGGCGTCGACCATCAGCGCGGCGACGAGGGCGATCTTCTGCCGGTTCCCCTTCGAGTACTCGCGCCCCCGCTTGGACGGGTCGAAGTCGAGGCGCTCGCACAGCTCGACCCGGCGGGCGGGGTCGTAGCCCCCGTGCAGGCGCCCCAGCAGGTCGAGCATCTCGTGGCCGCGCAGGGTGGGCCACGGGGTGAACTCGCCGGGGACGAACGCCAGGTGCCGGTGGGCGGCATCGCGCTCGTGCCAGGCATCGTGGCCGAAGACCCGCGCCGATCCCGAGGTGGGGCGGGCGAGGCCGAGGATGGCCCGGATGGTGGTGGTCTTGCCGGCGCCGTTGGGGCCGAGGAACCCGTACACCTCGCCGGGCTCGACCGTGATGGTGAGGTCGTCGAGCGCCGTGAACGAGCCGAAGGACTTCGTGAGTCCCTCGGTCTCGATGGGAGCGCCGCCCGCGCCGGTGGTCATGTCCGCATCGTAGGTCCGGTTCGGGCGCGGTACCGTCCTGCCCGGACCGGCGGCGGAAGGGGTGCGACATGGGGCAGGTGCGTTGGCGACGGCGGGTGGGTGGGGGAGCGGTGCTGCTGCTGGCCGCGGTCGCGGTCGGGTGCTCGTCGGGCGACGGCGGTGGTACGGCGGCGTCGAGCACCACGCGGCGAGCGACCACGACCACCACCGCCCCCGCCCGCTGGACGGGTGCGGTGGGCACGGCCCAGGCGGTCGACGGCAACTACCGGCAGGGCATCGCCGAGGTCGACGACGGCTGGGTCTTCACGACGAAGAACGCGCTGTACCGCACCGACGAGGCGTTCCACGAGGCCGCCTCGTTCCACTCCGCCATCCCGGCGGCCCTGGCGTCGAAGGGCTACGACCACATGGGCGACCCCGATGTGGCCGACGGGAAGATCTGGGTCCCGCTCGAACGGGCGGACAAGGCGCGGGCCGAGCAGGTCATCGCGCGGTTCGACGTCACGACGCTCGAGTTCGTCGATGCCTTCGAGGTGCCCCAGCACCACGCCTCGTTCGTGACCGTCGACGACGACGGCACCGTGTGGTCCTCGGACCAGTTCAGCGACGACGCCCTCACCCGCTACCGGCTCCGCGGCGACCGCCTGGTCCCGCTGCGTCCGCTGCGCCTGTCGCAGACCGTCGACAAGATCCAGGGCGGCGACGTGGTCGACGGCGCCGTGTGGCTCTCCACCGACGACGCGACCAACGGCGTGTACCGGGTGGATCCCGCCACCGGTCGGGTCGACGGCATCGGCTCGGCGGGCCACGTCGACGGCGAGGGCGAGGGGATCGACGCTGGCCTCGACGCGGACGGGTTCGTGCTGTCGGTGCTGGTGGCCGACGAGGCGATCGTGCCGATGTGGGTGGTGCCGATCCGCCCCTCGTCCGAATAGTCCGCTTCAGGACCTCGATCCCGCTGAGCAGGGCCGATGGGCGGACCGCCTGAGTGGTGACCGCCGCGAATTGAGTGGCGCGCCACTCATGACGACGGTGTGGCCCACCCGCCACGATGCGCCGATGGCTCACACCACGTCGTCCCCCCTCCGCCCTCGGCATCGCGCCCTGGCCACCGCCGCCGCGCTGCTGCTCGTCGCCCCGCTGGCGCTCGGTGCCTGCGGCTCCGACGGCTCCGACGGTGCATCCGACGGGTCCACCACGACGAGCGCCGCATCGGGCGCGACGTCGGGCGACACCGGATCGGGTGACGAGACGACCACGACGGCGGCGGCGGGCGGTGACCTCGACGTCTGCGCCGAGGTGCCCAAGGACAAGGTCCAGGAGATCCTCACCGGGGCGACCATCACCAAGGCGGAGGCCGTCGAGCTCGGCGGACCCAACTGCAGCTACTACGTGGCCACGGCGGGCACCGAGCTCCCCGTGGTGAAGATCACCTGGAACGAGCCGGCCTTCTACGACGCCCAGAAGCAGACCCAGACCGAGGCCGTCCCGCTCGAGGGCGTCGAGGGCTTCCAGCTCCGGCGCGATGTGACCCAGTTGGTCGTGAAGGGGGCGACCGGAGCCTTCGACATCACCGGTGGCGTCGAGCTCACCGAGGGGGGCCAGGTGGCGTCGATCGAGCAGCTCACCGAGATCGCCAAGCTCGTCGAGGGGCTGTGAGCACGATGCGGCGTCGTCGACCGACCCACCTCGCCCCGCTCCTCGGCCTCGCCGCACTGCTCGTGGCGCTCCTCGCCCCGGCGTCGCCCGCCTCGGCCCTGCCCGCCCCGGTCACCAGCTATCCGCAGACCTTCAGCGGCGCCGGCGTGCAGGTCAACGGCACCTACACGCCGCTCGTCGGCAACTTCGGCGGCGACAACCGCCAGGACATCTTCTGGTACGCCCCGGGGTCGGGTCCCGACACGCTGTGGATCTCGACCGCCGCTCGCGGCACGTTCACCAAGGTGTCCAAGCCCGTCAGCGGCACCTACCTGCCTGTGGTCGGCGACTTCGCGGGCGACGGCTACGACGACATCCTCTGGTACGCCCCGGGCACCGCCCCCGACACGCTGTGGGTCTCGGTCCCCGGGTCGGACTACTTCGAGGGCCAGCCCCGGACGATCAACGGCACCTTCCGGCCCCTGGCCCTCGACAACTCGCTCGCCATCCCGATGGCCATCGCCGCCGCCAGCGCGAGCACGAGCACGAGCGCGACGCGGGGGAGCGCCCGTCGTTCCGGGCGGGTGTCGGCCGGGCCCAAGGACGCGATCGTCTGGTACGCGCCCGGCGCCGCGCCCGACGTGACGTGGACCTTCAGCAACGACGGGACCTCGACCTACACCAACCCGATCGCGATCAGCGGCTCGCCGACCCTCGTCCCGTTCAACTCGACGTGCGACCGCTTCCAGGACTTCATCGCGTACCAGCCCGGCACCGGCGCGGACGCCATCTACGAACAGGACACGGGCACCTACCTCCGCACGTCGAGGACCGTGAACGGCAACTACGTCCCGGCGGCGGTCGGCGGCGGCTGCTACGACTCGATCCTCTGGCACGGCCCGGGCACCGCGCCCGACGCGTTCTGGGTCAACGAGTCCGACCTCGGCCTCCACAGCTTCCCGGTCGCCCCCGT
>CAZUYW010000212.1:0-5613 GCA_964624775.1 uncultured Iamiaceae bacterium | reverse complement strand
TCTTGATGTCGTTCTGGGCGACGGCCACGGTGGCGGCGAACAGCGCGGTGGCGGCGCCGACGCAGGCGATCAGCGTGGGCACCCAATGCGAGGCGAGCGCCAGCACCGGGTTCATGCGGGTGAGCAGGTAGACGCCGGCGGTGACCATGGTGGCGGCGTGGATCAGCGCCGACACGGGGGTCGGGCCGGCCATGGCGTCGGGCAGCCAGACGTACAGCGGGAGCTGAGCGGACTTGCCGCAGGCGCCGACGAAGAGCATCACCGCGATCACCGTGGCGGTGGTGGTGGCCAGCGCCGGCGAGGCGGCCACGATGCCCTGGTAGTTGATCGTGCCCAGCGCGTTGAAGGTGAAGAAGATGGCGACCATGAAGCCGAAGTCACCGATGCGGTTGGTGACGAACGCCTTCTTGCCGGCCGACGCGTTGGCCTCGTCCTCGAACCAGAACGAGATGAGGAAGTACGAGCAGGCGCCCACGCCCTCCCAGCCGAGGAAGGTGACGAGCATGTTGTCGCCCAGCACCAGCATCAGCATCGAGAAGACGAAGAGGTTCAGGTAGACGAAGAACTTGGAGAACTTCGGGTCGCCGTGCATGTAGCCGATCGCGAACAGGTGGATCAGCGTGGCGATGCCGGTGACGAACAGGCACATGGTGATCGAGAGCGGGTCGGCGAGGAACCCGACATCGACCTGGAGGCCACCGACCGGCAGCCAGTGGAACAGCGTCTGGGTGAGCTGGTGCTCGGGGCCGCCGTCGGAGCGGGCGGCGAAGAAGAGGGCCACCGAGGCGAGGAACGAGCCCCCGACCATGGCGGTGGCGACCCAGCCCGCGAACGGCTCGCCGAAGCGCGCGCCGAACACGGCCAGGAGCACGAAGCCGAGCAGCGGCAGGGCCGGGATGAGCCAGAGGAGGTCGTGCACGTCGCGTCCCTATCCCTTCAGCACCGAGAGGTCGTCGGCGGTGGCGCCCTGGCGACGACGGAAGATGGACACGATGATCCCGAGGCCCACGACCACCTCGGCCGCGGCGACCACGAGGACGAAGAACACGGCGACCTGGCCGCCGAGGTCGCCGAGCTCGCGGCCGATGGCCACAAAGGCGACGTTGACGGCGTTGAGCATGAGCTCGACGCACATGAACATCACGAGCGGGTTGCGGCGCACGAGGACGCCCGCCACGCCGACGGCGAACAGCAGCGACGACAGCGCCAGGTAGGGCACCACGTTGAATGCGGCGGCGACGATCACGAGGCCACCTCCGGGTCGAGGTCGTCGACCATGGCGTCGCGCCGGTGCCGGGCGAGCACGACGGCGCCCACGACGCCGATGACGAGCAGCACCGAGGTGATCTCGAAGGCGTACAGGTAGTCGGTGAAGAGCACCCGGGCCAGCTGCTCGACGTTGGGCACGGCCTTGTCGATGGCGGCGGTCGAGGCCGGCTTGCCGGTGAACGCACCGAGGCCGCCGACGGCGAACAGCGCCGTGCCCAGCACGGCCGCCACGATGATCGCCGCCCACCGCTGACCCACGAGCGGGTCGACGCTGAGGTCTTCGGTGCGGTCGACGCCGAGCAGCATGATCACGAACAGGAACATGACGACGATCGCGCCGGCGTACACGATGACCTGCACGGCGGCGAGGAACTCGGCGTCGAGCGAGATGAAGGTGATGGCGACGCCGAACAAGGTGGCCACGAGGCTGAGCGCCGAGTGGACCGGGTTGCGGAACCACACCACGCCGAAGGCGCCGAACGCGCAGATCAGCGCCGCGATGACGAAGACGGGGTAGTTCATCAGTGGCCTCCCCCGTGGCCGTGGCCGCCGTGGCCGTGGTCGGTGCCGCCGGTGCGGGGCACCTTGATGGCGGGGGCCGGCGCGGTCTGACCGGCCTCGGGCTCCTTGATGCCGAAGCCGAGCTCGCCGCTCCAGCCGACCTTGCCCTCGTAGGCGGCCGAGCCGCCGGGCGCGGTGGCCCGGGCCCACGCCGAGGAGTTGCGGGCGACCTCCGCGAGGTCGGTCCAGTCCTCCCAGGGCAGCTGCTGGGGCAGGCCGTCGTCGCCGACCACCAGCTCGGCCTTGGTGTAGATGGCGTCCTGGCGGTTGGTGAAGGAGAACTCGAACAGCTTCGACTCGGTGATCGCCTCGGTGGGGCACGCCTCCACGCAGAGGTCGCAGTGGATGCACCGCAGGTAGTTGATCTCGTAGACGAACCCGAAGCGCTCGCCGGGCGAGACGGGGTCGGCGGGATCGTTGTCCGCGCCGCGGACGTAGATGCACTTGGCGGGGCAGACACCGGCGCACAGCTCGCAGCCGATGCACTTCTCCATGCCGTCCTCGTAGCGGTTGAGGACGTGGCGCCCGTGGAGCCGGACCGGCTTGGTGCGCTTGCCGCCCTCGTCCTTGGCGTACTGCTTGGTGACGCGCTGCTTCTTGCCGCGCTGGCGGAACGTGACGAGGAACCCTCCGAGGTAGCCCATCAGTCGATCACCCCTTCCAGCTCGCGGTTGCGCCTCGACGCCCGGTTGGCCAGGGCCAGCAGGCCGTAGCCGCTGAGCAGGGCGGCGGCGCCGACGGCGACGACGGCGACCGGGTTCCAGTCGGCGTCCTGGCCGACGCGGATCGCCGTGAGGATCAGGAGCCAGCCGAGGGCCAGCGGGATCAGGACCTTCCAGCCGAGGTCCATGAGCTGGTCGTAGCGGACGCGGGGCACCGAGGCACGGGTCCACACGAAGGCGTAGAGGATGGCGACCAGCTTGACGAAGAACCAGATGACGCCCCACAGCCACCCGGGGCCGATGAGGGTCGGGCCCGACGGACCGCCGAGGAAGAGGGTCACGATGATGGCGCCCATGGTGACGGCGTTCAGGAACTCGGCCAGGTAGAAGATCGCGAACCGGAAGCCCGAGTACTCGGTCTGGAACGAGCCGACGAGCTCCTGCTCGGCCTCGACGAGGTCGAACGGCGGCCGGTTCAGCTCGGCGGTGGCGGCCAGGCTGAAGATGGCGAACGGGATGAGGCCGGTGATCCAGAGGTTCCAGCCCCACGGGTTCTGCGAGGCGACGATCCCGTTGGTGGTGAGGGTGCCGCTGACGAGCACGACGGCCAGCACCGACAGGCCGAGCGCCGCCTCGTAGGAGACCATCTGGGCCGAGGCCCGCACCGAGCCGAGCAGCGGGTACTTCGAGCCCGAGGACCAGCCGGCGAGCATGACGCCGTAGACGGCGATCGAGGACATGGCGAGGATCACGAGCACGCCGGCGCCGGGGTTGGCCAGCTGGAGCAGCGTCGTGTGGCCGAACACGGTGATCTGCCCGGCGTTGCCGTCGTTGAAGTCGCCGCCGAGCGGGATCATGCCGAGCGTGATGAACGCCGGGACCATGGTGAGGATCGGGGCCAGCCGGAACACCCACACCTCGGAGCGGTCCGGGATGAGGTCCTCCTTGAGGAGCACCTTGAGGCCGTCGGCCAGGGTCTGGAGGATGCCGAACGGGCCGGCGCGGTTCGGGCCGATGCGGTTCTGGAGGTCCGAGATGACCTTGCGCTCGAACCAGATCATCAACATGGTGGCGACGAGGGCGACACCGAGGGTGATGGCGGCCTTCACGAGCACGATGAGGATGACGGCGAGGTCGATGTCGCCGGTGAGGAGCGGATCGGCGGCGAGCATCATGCGATCGTCTCCACGCGGACGTCGGTGACCGGCGCGGCGGCGTCGATCAGCACGTTGGGCGAGGGGTCGCCGTGGTTCACGAGCATGCGCGCCGTGCCCTCGGGCACGGTGCCGTCCGCGGTCACGGCGGTGGTGAGGCTGCCCTTGGCCGAGCTGACCTTCACCCGCCCGCCGTCGGCGACGCCGAGGCGGTCGAGGTCGGCGGGGTTGAGGCTGAGGGCGCCGGGGCCGGCAAGCCCGGCGAGCGACGGGGCGCTCGCCACCTGCGTGCCCTGGTCGTAGAGGCGGCGGGCCGTCACGAGGCGCAGCGAGTAGGCGTCGACCGCCGGGGCCGCGTACGAGCTCTCGAGGACGTCCTCGGCGTCGACCGGGTGGGCCACGAGCAGGCCGTCGGGGGCGGCGTCGAGGGCGTCGAGGTCGAGGCCGGCGTGGCGGGGCGAGGTGGCGACCACCTCGGCCCAGATGTCGGCGGCGGAGCTCCAGCCCAGGTCGGCGCCGAGGCGGTTGGCCAGCTCGGCGGCGATCATCCAGTCGGGGCGGGCGGTGCCGGGCGGGGTGACCTTCTGGCGCACGACGGTGACGCGGCCCTCGAGGTTGGTGGTGGTGCCGTCGACCTCGGCGAACCCGGCGGCCGGGAGCACGATGTCGGCCTGGGCGGCGGAGGCGTTGAGGAAGGTGTCGACCGCGATGACCGTGCCGGCGCCGGTGAGGGCCCGCTCGGCGAGCGCCCGGTCCGGGAAGTCGGCGAGGGGGTCGGCGCCGAGCAGCACGAGCGTCTCGATCGTGCCGGCGGCCGCGGCGGCGAGGATGCCGGCCGCGTCGTGGCCGCCCTCGCGCGGGGTGAGCCCGGCGTCGATCGCGCCGTGGACGTTGGCGCGACGCAGGCCCGACAGGAACCGGGCCTCGGGGAAGGCGGCGCGGATCGCCGCCGCGGCGGCGCTGGTGGCGTCGGGGCCCGCGGCCACCGAGCCCCGGCCGAGCACGACGGTGAGCGGCCCGGCGCCGAGCGCCTCGCGCACGGCGGCGTGGTCGCCCTCGCCGGCGAGGACGGCGGCGACGGTCTCGTTGACGGCACCCGGGGTGGTGCGCAGCGAGTGGCGGGCCAGCTCGGTGAGGGAGGTGACCGTGGGCGACAGCTCCACGATCGTGGCCCGGTCGTGGACCACGGCGTGGCGCAGGCGCAGGAACAGCACCGGCAGCTCGTCCTTGGGATCCGAGCCGATGACGAGGATCGTGCCGCCGGGGGCACAGGTCTCGTCGATGGTGGCGCGGGGCAGGCCGGCGAGGACCTCGGCGGGCAGGCCGTCGCCGAGCTGGGCGTCGAGCGACCGGACGCCGAGCACGTCCGCGGCGAGGCGGGCCCAGGCGTGGGCGCTCTCGTTGGTGAGGCGGGCCCCGCCGAGCACGGCGACGCCGTCGGGGCCGGAGCGGTCGATCCCGGCCTTCAGGGCCCGGGCGGCGGCGGCCATCGCGTCGGACCAGCGGGTCTCGGCCAGGGTCCCGTCGACGCCCTTGGCGAGCGGGGCGGTCAGGCGGCCCTCGGCGCCGACGGCCTCGAACCCGAAGCGGCCCTTGTCGCACAGCCAGCCCCAGTTGACGGGATCGCTGTCGACGCCGACGTAGCGGAGGACCTCGTTGCGGGAGCCGTCGATCACGATGCGGCAGCCGACCGAGCACCCGGTGCAGGTGGACTCGACGACGTCGAGGTCCCACGGGCGGGCCTTGAAGCGGTACGGCTTGGCGGTGAGCGCGCCCACCGGGCAGATCTGGACCACGTTGCCCGAGAAGTAGCTGGCGAAAGGGTGGTCCGGGAACGTGTTGACCTGGGTGCCGTTGCCGCGGTCCTGGAAGTGGATCAGCGTGTCGCCGGCGACGTCGGAGGCGAAGCGGGTGCAGCGGTCGCAGAGGATGCAGCGCTCGCGGTCGAGGTAGACGTTGTCGCTGAT
>CAZUYW010000211.1:0-5647 GCA_964624775.1 uncultured Iamiaceae bacterium | reverse complement strand
GTTCGGCGGCGGCCGGCGACTGGGCCCGTGCGGCCGCGGGCGCGGTCGTGGTCGGGGCCCGTGCTGCGGCCTGGGCGCCGGTCGGGCGCCTCGGGCGCGTCGTGGTGCTCGACGAGCACGACGAGGGCTACCAGCAGGAGCAGACCCCGACGTGGCACGCCCGCGACGTGGTGGCCGAGCGGGCCGCCCGAGCGGGCGCGCCCTGCCTCCTCGTCTCCCCGTGCCCGAGCCTCGAGGCGCTGGCCTGGGGCGAGCTGGTCACCACCGACCACGCCGTCGAGCGGGCGGGCTGGCCCCGCGTGCAGGTGATCGACCAGCGCGACCTCGACCCATCGCTCGGCCCGCTGTTCTCGCCCGCCCTCGTCGACCTGGTCCGCGGCCCCGGGCGCGTCGCCTGCATCCTGAACCGCACCGGGCGGGCCCGGCTGCTGGCCTGCGCCTCGTGCACCACCCTCGCCCGGTGCGCCGTGTGCGACGCCGCCGTCGCCCAGCAGGGCGACGACGCGTCCTTCGCCTGCGGTCGCTGCGGCACCGTCCGACCCCAGGTGTGCCTGCACTGCGGCGGGGCCCGCTTCAAGAACCTGCGCCTGGGCCTGTCCCGCGCTCGCGAGGAGCTCGAGGCGCTCGCCCGCGAGCCGGTCGCCGAGCTGACCGCGTCGGGCGACCCCGCCTCGGCAGGCCAGAGCGCCGACGACGCCCGCATCGTGATCGGGACCGAGGCGGTGCTGCACCGGCTCCACCGGGTGGACCACGTGGCCTTCCTCGACCTCGACCAGGAACTGCTCGCGGTGCGGTTCCGGGCCGCGGAGATCACCATGGCGCTGCTGGCCCGGGCGGCGCGCCTCGTGCGGCGCAGCCGGGACGGGCGGGGACGCCTGCTCGTGCAGACCCGGGTGCCCGACCACCCCGTCCTCGCCGCGCTGGTCGCGGCCGATCCGGGCCTGCTGGCCGCCGACGAGGCCGCCACCCGCGCCGAGCTGGGCCTGCCGCCGGCCACGGCCATGGCGGTGGTGTCGGGCGCGGTCGCCCCCGCGTTCGTGGAGGCGTTCGGCCGTCCGCTCGGCGTCCAGGTCCAGGGGCCGCTCGACGGTGCCTGGCGCCTGCGGGCCGCCGATCACGCCACGCTGTGCGACGCGCTGGCCGCCACCCACCGCCCCGCGGGTCGGGTGCGCGTGGAGGTGGATCCGCTGCGGGCCTGAGCCCGCTCGGGACGGTCAAGCAGGCGGCGGGTCGGCGTGCAGGACGCCCGTGCTGACCGTGACGGCGCTGCCGATCAGCACGACCCGCTCGCCCTCGAGCCGCATGCCCACGATGCCGCCCCGCGCCGAGGCCTGGCGGCCGGTGAAGCTGGTCCCGCCGGTGCGGGCAGCCAGCCAGGGGGCCAGCACGCAGTGGGCCGATCCGGTCACGGGGTCCTCGTCGATGCCGGCCGTCGGGGCGAACACGCGGGACGTGACGTCGACCCCGTCGCCGCCCGCCGCGGCGACGATCACGTGCCCGCCGAGGGCCATCGCCCGCTCCCGGTCGAGCACCGCCCGGCCGACCGTGGCGGGGTCGGGGACCTCGACCAGGTCCCAGCCCGATGCCGAGCGAGCGGTGGCGGCCACGTCGCCGACGTCGAGGCCGAGCGCGGCGGCCCACGCCGCGCCGTCGCCCGGGGAGGCGAGATCGGGGGCCTGGGCGGGGAAGTCCATCTCGACGGTGCCGTCGGCCCCCGGCGCGCACGTGAGCACCCCGCTGCGCGTGTGGAAGCGGCACGCCGTGCCCAGCACGTGGGCCGCGGCGAGGGTGGCGTGGCCGCACAGGTCGACCTCGACGGTGGGCGTGAACCAGCGCAGATCGTGATCGCCGTCGGCACGCGGCACCACGAACGCCGTCTCGGAGAGGTGCACCTCGGCGGCCACCGCCTGCATCCAGGCCTCGGGCGCCGGTCGATCGAGCTCGGCCACCGCCGCCGGGTTCCCGGCGAAGGGGCGGTCGGTGAAGCTGTCGACGACGGTGAGGCGCACGGGCATGCCCCGCACCGTAGGGGCCGCCCCCACCCCACCTCCCGATCAGTTCTGAGCGCCTGGCGTCGCACGGGTGCGACCCTGGGCGCTCAGAACGGTCGCCGCGGGGTCAGGTCGGGGAGGGCCAGCCCTGGCGGCGGGCTTCGTAGAGGGCGATGGAGGCGGCGGTCGCCACGTTGAGGGAGCCGATCTTGCCGAGCTGGGGGATGAAGGCCAGCGCGTCGGCGCCACCCAGCACCGCGGCGGACAGGCCGCGGTCCTCGTGCCCGAGGGCCAGGCACACCGAGCCCGTGAGGTCGACGGCGTGGATGGGCTCGGCGTCGGCAGCGAGCTCCACACCGACGACGCGGTACCCGGCGGCCCGGGCGGCCTCGACGGCGGCGGCCGGCTCGTCGACGCGGTGGAACGCGAGGAACCGCTCCGAGCCGAGCGCCGTCTTGCGGGTGCCGGGGGCGTGCGGATCGGCGGTCTGGCCGGTGAGCCACACCTCCTCGACCCGCATCGCCGCCGCGGTGCGCAGGATCGACCCCACGTTGTAGGGCGTGGCGACCGAGTCGAACAGGAGCGCCACCCGGCCCTCGGCCTGGCGTCGCCAGGTGCGGTGGAGGCGCTTGAGGTCGGTGCTGCCGAGCGAGCCGGTCACGGCGCGTCCTCCGATCGGGTCACGGCCAGGATCCGGTAGCCGGCGCGCGAGGCGCGCCGCTCGGCGATCCAGCCCTGCTCGCCGAGCCAGCGGGCGAGCGAGTCCGCGCCGAGGTGCTTGTGCACGACGAGGGCCGCCTCGCCGTCGGGCGCCAGCCGCCCGAGCCAGGTGGCGAGCAGGTCGTGGAGCACGGCCTTGCCGACCCGGATCGGCGGGTTCGACCACACCTGGTCGACCACCAGGTCGGCGGGCACCTCGTCGGGCGCGGCGACGCGCACCTGGTCGGCGACGCCGTTGCGCTCGGCGTTGGCCCGGCACAGCTCCCGGGCCCGCTCGTTCACGTCGACCGCCCAGACCACGGCGCCGGGCCCGCCCCGCAGCGCGAGGGTGACCGCGATCGGGCCGTACCCGCAGCCCACGTCGGCCAGCACGGCGCCGGCGGGCACGGCGGGTCCCTCGGCGAGCAGGGCGCGCGTGCCGGGGTCGACGTGGTCCGGCGAGAACACGCCGCGGTCGGTGGTCAGCGCCACGATGCGCCCCTCGGGCAGCACCAGCTCGACCTCGCGGGGCGCCGTGCCCGCACCCGGCCGGGCGCTGAAGTAGTGGTCGGGCTGGGGTGGGGGCACCGGAGCGACGGTAGCCTGGCCGCCATGGCCCCCTACGAGATCCGTGTCATCGGTGATCCCGTCCTCAAGCAGGTCGCGTCCGACATCACCGACATCGACGGGCGCCTGGTCCGCCTCGTCGACGACATGATCGAGACCATGTACGACGCCCCGGGCCTGGGCCTGGCCGCTCCCCAGATCGGCGTGCAGAAGCGGCTGTTCGTGTGGGACCTCCACGACGACACCGGCCCCCACGCCATCGTGAACCCCGAGATCGTCGAGTCCGACGGCGAGTGGGTGTACGAGGAGGGCTGCCTGAGCGTGCCCGGGCTGTCGTGGGAGATCGTGCGGCCCCGCACCGTCCACGTCGTCGGGCGCGACCTCGACGGCAACGAGGTCTCGGTGGAGGCCACCGACCTCGCCGGGCGCATGTTCCAGCACGAGATGGACCACCTGAACGGGATCCTGCTCGTCGAGCGCCTCGACGAGGACCAGGCCAAGGAGGCCAAGCGCCTGGTGCGCGACCTCATCTTGGGCTTCGACCCCGCGCCGGCGAAGCCCGCACGCGGGCTGTCGCTGCGCTGAGGCGCGCGTGACCCATCCGCTGCCCCGGCCCCCGGCCGCACCCCGGCGCATCGTCTACCTCGGCACCCCCCAGATGGCGGTGCCGCCGCTCGAGGCCCTCGTCGCCGCCGGGTTCGAGGTCGTCCTGGTGGTCACCGGCGCCGACAAGCGCCGCGGCCGCCGGTCCGAGCCCACGCCGACGCCGGTGAAGGCCGCGGCGCTGGCCCTCGGGCTCCCGGTCACCGACGACATCGCCGCAGTGGCCGGCGCCGGCGCCGACCTGGGCGTGGTGGTGGCCTACGGGCGCATCCTGCGCCGCCCCACCCTCGAGGCGCTGCCCATGGTGAACCTGCACTTCTCGCTGCTGCCGCGCTGGCGGGGCGCCGCTCCCGTCGAGCGGGCGCTGCTCGCGGGCGACGCCGCCACCGGTGTGTGCGTGATGGCGGTCGAGGAGGGACTGGACACCGGCGGGGTCTACGCCTGCGAGGAGCTGGCCATCGGCGCCGAGGTCACGGCCGCCGAGCTGGGCGCGGCCCTCACCGACATCGGGGCGCGCCTGCTCGTCGACACGCTGCAGGCCGGGCTCGGCGACCCGGCGCCCCAGGTGGGGGAGCCCACCTACGCCGAGAAGGTCACCCAGGACGACCTCGCGCTGCGCTGGGAGCGGCCGGCCACCGAGCTCCACCGCGTGGTGCGGGTGGGCGGCGCGTGGACGACGTTCCGCGGCAAGCGGCTCAAGGTGTGGGCCGCCCGGGCCGTCGGCGCGGGTGCGCGGCCCGCCGACGCCGCCCCCGGCACGATCGACGGCGACCTCGTGGTCACGGGCGACGGCGCCCTGCAGCTGCTCGAGGTCCAGCCCGAGGGCAAGGCCCGCCAGGCGGTCGATGCCTGGCGCAACGGCGCCCGCCCCGAGGTGGGCGAGGCGCTGGAGACCCCGGCGTGAACGCGCCCCGCCACGTGCCCGATCCCCGACGGGTCGCGGTCGAGGCCCTCGTGCGCATCGAGCGCGACGGCGCCTACGCCAACCTCGTCCTGCCCAAGATGCTGGCCCGCAGCGGCCTCGGCGACCGCGACCGCGCCTTCGCCACCCAGCTCGTGTACGGCACCACCCGCCATAGGCGGGCCTGCGACTGGTTCATCGATCGCTTCGCCCTGGGCGACCTCGACCTCGAGACCCGCGCCGCCCTCCAGCTGGGCACGTTCCAGCTGCGGATGCTGGGCACGCCGCCCCACGCTGCGGTGTCGGCCACGGTCGACGTCGTGCCCCGCCGGGTGCGCGGCCTGGTCAACGCGGTGCTGCGCAAGATCGCCTCGGCGGACGACGCCTGGCCCTCCGACGCCGTCCGCCTGAGCTACCCGGACTGGCTCGTCGACCGCCTCGTGGCCGACCTCGGTCGCGACGACGCGATCGAGGCGCTCACCTCGATGAACGGTGCGGCCTCGGTGCACGTGCGCGACGACGGCTACGTGCAGGATCCCGCCTCCCGGTGGGTGGTCGACGCCGTCGGCGCCCGGCCCGGCGAGCGGGTCCTCGACCTGTGCGCGGCACCGGGCGGGAAGGCCACGGCCATGGCCGGCGTCGAGGCGGGCGACGGCCCCACCGTCGTCGCTGCGGACCGTCGGGCCTCCCGCGTCGGGCTCATCGCCGAGAACGCCGCCAAGCTCGGCCTGGGCCGGGACCGCCTGCCCCTCGTGGTGGCCGACGGCACCGCGCCGCCGTTCGCCCACGGCTCCTTCGACCGCGTCCTGGTCGACGCGCCGTGCTCGGGCATCGGCTCGCTGCGCCGCCGGCCCGACGCCCGCTGGCGGGTGGAGCCCGCCGCGCC
>CAZUYW010000210.1:0-5683 GCA_964624775.1 uncultured Iamiaceae bacterium | reverse complement strand
GCCCTGCACCGCGTCCAGCTCGGCGACCGCCGCGGCCGCGGCCTCGGCCTCACCGAGGTGGGCGGCGGCCACCGCCAGGCCGGCGAGGCCGGTGGCGACCGGGCGCCGGTGCCCCGTGCCCCGGCACAGCGCCACCTGCTCCCGGAACCAGCGTCGGGCGCCGAGCGCGTCGCCACGGGCGAGGGCCACCCGGCCGAGCTGGAGCGAGAACCACATCTGCCCGATGAGGCTGCGGTTCGCGACCGAGGCGCCGTAGCCGAGCTCGGCCAGCTCGCCCGCCTCCTGGAGGCGCCCGGCGTGGGTGAGGGCGACGGACTTGATCACGAGGTGGTTGCCCGGGCTGTTGGTGCCCGCCTGGTCCGGCAGGGAGAAGTGGATCGGGAACCAGTGGTCGGCGAGGTCGATCGCCCGCCCGGTGGGGCCGCTCGACGCGGCGACGAGCCCGACGATCTGGGCGCCTTGCACCGACACCCGGGGATCGGGGTGGTCGAGCAGCGGCTCGCCGACCTCGAGGGCCTCCTCCACGTGCCCGGCCCAGGCGAGCAGGCCGGACAGCGAGTACGCCACCAGGCCCTGCTGCACCGGATCGTGCACCTGGTCGACCACGCCTCGGAGCGCGGCGATCGACCCCTCGGAGTCGTCGTGGCCCCACATGAGCGAGAGCGCGTGCGAGCGGCTGAGCTGCACGAACGCCTCCTCGCTGAGCTCGTCGCGCCGGGCGAGCGCCGCCGCCACCGCGGCGTCGACCTCGTCGAACTCGCCGAGCTCGAAGTGGGCCTCCGCGAGGAGCGCGGCCGCGTCGACGGCTCCCGCCTCCACCGCCACCCGGGCCAGCGCCGCGGTGGTCGGCCAGTCGGCGTGGTGCCGCGCCAGGCGGGCGCCGCGCAGCACGATGTCGAGGTCCGGCGCGACCCCGGCGTCGAGCTGCCAGCGCACGATCCGGGCGGCGTCGTCGCGCCGGTTGGCGCCGGTGGCCTCCACCGCCTCGGCGTGCAGCCGCGACAGGCGCCGCAGCCGCAGCCGCCCCATCGAGGTGCGCAGGATCTCCCCGTAGACCGGGTGGGCGAGGCGCACGGTGTTGCGCCGCTGCTCGACGTCGACCCGGATCAGGGCTCGCTCCTCGAGCTCCTCGAGCAGCTCGATGTCGACCATGCCCTCGAGGGCGTCGAGGCCGATGGGCTCGCCGACGGCGATGAGCTCGAGCGCGTCGCGGGCGCCGTCGGACAGCGCCGCCATGCGGCCCAGCACGCGGTCGCCGAGTGCTGCAGACGCGGGCAGGTCGCCGACCAGGCGCCACACGCCGGCGACCTCCCGGAGGGTGCCGTCGGCGAGGGCGCCGAGCACCAGCTCGCGCAGGTAGAGCGGGTTCCCGCCTGCGAGCTCGGTGATGCGGGCCTCGGCCACGCCGTCGAGCGGGCCGCCGAGCACCCGGTGCAGCAGCGTGTCGACGGCGACCACGTCGAGCGCGCCGAGCACGATGGTCTCGGCCCGATCCGCGGCCCGCAGGGCGACGATCGCCTCGGGTGGCGCCAGGCCCGATCGCTGGGTCATCACGAGGCGCACGTCGCCCGATTCGGCGAGGCTCACGAGCAGGCTCGCCGAGGTGGGATCGAGGTGGTGGGCGTCGTCGACGTGGAGGACGATCGGCCGGCCGCCGGTCCGCTCGGCGATCGCGTCGCGGGTGGCCGCGACGAGGTCGGCGGGACGCTCGGCGACGCCCGCGGGCAGGAGGTGGGCGAGCGCCCCGAGCGGCGAGAGCCGCGCCGACTCCGTCGCGGTGGCGCCGGCGGTGACCCAGCCCTCGGCCTCGAGGGTCCGCAGGACCTCGCGCGCCAGGCGGGTCTTGCCCGTGCCGGCCTCGCCCAGCACGAAGAACGCGGGGCAGCCCTCGCCGATGGCGGTCGCCACCCGTTCGAGGTCCTCGTGGCGCCCGGTGAGCGGCCACGGCCTCGTGAGCAATTCCCCAGAAGCCGACATGTCGGACGGATTGTAGGGGGGCTGCGCCCAGGCGGTGTCCGCCCGCGGTCGGCGGTAGGTTCGCGGCGTGCGCCTTCCCGATCGTCCCCTCAACCTGGTGCCGGCCTCGGTCCGCGACTACCGCGAGCTGGCCCGCCGCCGGCTCCCCCGCCAGATGTTCGACTACATCGACGGCGGCGCGTACGAGGAGTCCACGATGCGGGCCAACGAGGCCGATCTCGCCGCCATCCAGCTGCGCCAGCGGGTGCTGCGCGACGTGTCCGCGGTGCACCTGTCCACGAGCGTGCTCGGCGTCGACCTCGCCATGCCCGTCGTGCTCGCGCCCGTCGGCCTGGCCGGCATGTTCGCGCCCCGGGCCGAGGTGCAGGCCGCCCGGGCCGCCGAGGCCCACGGCGTCTCGTTCTGCGAGTCGACAGTGTCGATCGCCGGCATCGAGGAGGTGGCCGCGGCCACCACCCGTCCCTTCTGGTACCAGCTCTACGTCATGCGCGACCGCTCCTACGCCGAGGACCTGATGGCGCGCGCCACCGCCGCCAGCTGCCCGGTCCTGGTGCTCACCGTGGACCTCCCCGTGGTCGGCGAGCGCTACCGCGACGAGCGCAACGCCATGATCGGCCACCCGCCCGCGCTCGCCAAGGTCCGCCGGGGCCTCGACCTCGTCACCCACCCGCGCTGGCTGCGCGACGTGGCCATCGGGGGGAAGCCGCACACGTTCGGCAACCTCGAGAAGGCCGTGCCCGACGCCGACAGCCCGCGCGACTTCAAGGCCTGGGTCGACTCCCAGTTCGACAACAGCGTCTCCTGGGAGGACCTCGCCTGGGTGCGCGAGCACTGGTCCGGGAAGCTCGTGATCAAGGGCGTGCTCGACGCCGAGGACGCCCGCGCCGCCGCCGATCACGGGGTCGACGGCATCGTCGTGTCCAACCACGGCGGCCGCCAGCTCGACGACACGCCGTCCACCATCCGGGCGCTGGCCCCCATCGCCGAAGCCGTCGGGGATCGCCTCGACGTGCTCGTCGACGGCGGCATCCGCTCGGGGCTCGACATCGTCAAGGCCCTGGCGGTGGGCGCCAAGGCCTGCCTGATCGGCCGAGCGTGGGCCTACGCCGTCGCGGGTGCGGGCGAGGCGGGCGTGGAGCACGTGCTCACGGTGCTCGCCAAGGAGATGGAGGTGGCGATGTCGCTCACCGGCGTCACCGACGTGGGCGACCTCAGCCCGGAGATCCTGGTCGACGGGGGAACGCCAGCGGGCACCACGGCTCGCTGATCGCCGCCCCGGCGGCGAGGCCGTCGAGGTTCGGGCGGGCGAGCAGCCCGGGCTTGGGGTGGTAGCGGGCGTCGTCGCCGACGTAGCGCACCGACACGGCCCGCCGACGCCGGTCCGCGTGGCGGTTCGGCGGCGCCCCGTGGAGGGTCCGGTGGTGGTGGACCGTCAGGTCGCCGGGCACCACGTCGAAGCTGACGAGCCGGGCCGACAGCTCGGGGTCGGCCGCCACGTCGGGCACCACCTCGCCCTCGGTCCCGGGGATGGGCTCGTCGGTCACGAACAGGTTCGGCCGGTAGTCGACGGGATCCCGGTGCGAGCCGCGCACCCAGTGGAGCACCCCGCTCTCGGGCGTGGCCGGGTCGAGGGGCAGCCAGGTCGTGGCGAGCTGGTCGCCGGTGAGCGGGAAGTAGCCGGCGTCGGTGTGGAAGCGGGTCGCGTGGGGCGAGCCGGGCTCCTTCACGAGGACGCTGTCCTCCCAGAGCCACACGTGCTCGCTGCCGAGCAGGGCGGCCACGATCGGGCCGAGCGGCGACCGCAGCGCGAAGGCGGCGAAGGTCGGGTCGTGGCGCCAGTGGTCGGTGCCGGCCCGGAACGCCGGCGCGTCGGGGTCCGCACCGGGCGCCATGGCACCGAGGTCCGCGAGCTCGCCGCCGCGGCCGACGGCGTCGACCGGCTCGACGAGCGCCTCGATCCAGGCGAGCGGGATGATGCCGGGCAGGTGGACCACGCCGTCGCGCCGGAACGCCGCGATCTCCGCGTCGGTGACGGGACGGCTCGGTTCGAGCGGCAGGGCGGTCATCGGCGGCTCCCTCCTCCGACGGAACTGTCACACTGTCACACCCATGGACCCGACCACGGCCGGCACGACGAGCTTCGACTTCACGGGCGCCCACGTCCTCGTCACCGGGGCCACGAGCGGCATCGGGCGGGCGATCGCCGCCGCGTTCGCCGAGGCGGGGGCCACGGTCACGAGCACCGGAACCCGCGCCGCAGCCGCCGACTACGACGAGGCACCGATCGGCACCTACGTGCGCTGCCGCATGGAGGACACCGACGACATCGAGGCCCTTGCCGCCGGCCTCCCCCGGCTCGACGTGCTGGTGAACAACGCGGGCACGAACATGCCGGGCGGGCGCGACGAGGCGGACCCCGACGTGTTCGCCGAGAGCGTGGCCATCAACCTGCTCGCGGCCCAACGCCTCAGCACGCGCTGCCGGCCGCTGCTCGCCGCCAGCCCGCTGCCCGGCGGCGGCGCCATCGTCAACACCGCGTCCATGGCGACGTTCTTCGCGGTCGCCATGATCCCGGGGTACACCGCCGCCAAGGCGGGCATCGGGGGGCTCACGCGCGTCCTCGCCGCCGCCTGGGCGGGCGACGGCATCCGCGTGAACGCGGTGGCCCCCGGCCTCATCGACACGCCGATGACCGAACCGATGAAGCCGTTCGACTTCCTGACCGAGCCGATGATGGCGCGCACCGCCCTCGGCCGGTGGGGCACGCCCGACGACGTGGCCCCGGCCGTGCTGTTCCTCGCGAGCGACGCCGCCCGGTTCATGACCGGAGCGGTGGTCTGCGTCGACGGCGGCTACTCGGCGCTCTGAGGGCGCGCTCAGCCGGGGGCCGCGGCCAGGAGGTCCTCGACGGCGTCGCCCACCGCGTCGAGGTCGACCCGCGGCTCGTCGAAGCGCCGGATGTCGCGGTAGGTGCGGTCGCGGCCGGCGTCGTCGAGGAACCAGCCGGCGACGGCACCGAGGACGCGGACCCGCAACGGGTCGGGCATGGCCGCGACGTCGGCGACGACGAGCGAGCCGGCCAGGAGCAGGCGGGCCAGGTCGTAGAGGTCCGATGCCCGCTTCTCGGGCTTGGAGGAGGCGCGCAGCGGCACCGTGGTGGCCTTCATGGCGACGATGCCCGCCGTGGTGGCGACCATGCGCCCGCGCGCCTCGGCGAGCGGGCGGCCGTCGGCCTCGTCGATGGCGATGATGTCGAGCGGCGTGGCGGTGTCGTGGGCCCACGTGTGGGCGATGACGCTCAGCTCGAGGTCCGACAGCGGCTCCCCGGGGGCGCCGAGCTCGACGAGGAGCTCCGCGCACGACACCGGCGCGACCTCGATGACGTCGAGGTCGAGGCCGCCGGCGAAGCCGTACTGGCCGCCGCCGACCGAGGTGAGGGCCAGGCGGGAGAGGTGGTCGTGCAGGCCGGGCAGGCCACGGGTGACCGCGTCGAGGTCGACCGTGGCGCGGTGCGGCGTGCCCACGCGGCACATGACGGCCAGGCCGCCGATGAGGCGCAGCTCGGCGGGCAGCGACGCGAGCAGCTCCACCTCGCGGTGCGTCGTGCCGTCGCGTCGGCCGGCGAGCAGGACCGGCGAGGCGGTCGCGGCGCTCACGACGGGCCCGGCACGATGCCCCACGCCTCGACGATCTCGCGGCCCCGCGC
>CAZUYW010000209.1:0-5685 GCA_964624775.1 uncultured Iamiaceae bacterium | reverse complement strand
TACAAGCTGCGCGACTGGCTGTTCAGCCGCCAGCGCTACTGGGGCGAGCCGTTCCCGATCGTGTTCGGGGCCGACGGCGAGCCGCGCGCGGTCCCGGCCGCGCTCCTGCCGATCGAGCTCCCGCCCATGGAGGACTTCTCCCCGAAGACCTCCGAGGACGAAGACTCCGAGCCCGAGCCCCCGCTGGGCCGGGTCACCGAGTGGACCACCGTCGAGCTCGACCTGGGCGACGGCGAGGGCACCCAGACCTACCGGCGCGAGGTCAACACCATGCCCAACTGGGCCGGGTCGTGCTGGTACGAGCTGCGCTACCTCGACCCCACCAACGACGACGCGTTCGTCGACCCCGAGAACGAGCGGTACTGGATGGGTCCGCAGTTCGACGGCGACTGCGGTGGCGTCGACCTGTACGTGGGCGGCGTCGAGCATGCGGTGCTGCACCTGCTGTACGCCCGGTTCTGGCACAAGGTCCTGTTCGACCTGGGCCACGTCTCGTCGTCCGAGCCGTTCCGCCGCCTGTTCAACCAGGGGATGATCCAGGCCTACGCCTACACCGACGAGCGCGGCTTCTACGCGGAGGCGGCCAAGGTCGAGGAGCGCGACGGCCGGTACTTCGTCGACGGCGCCGAGGTGCAGCGCGAGCTCGGGAAGATGGGCAAGTCGCTGAAGAACGCCGTCGCACCCGACGAGATGTGCGAGCAGTACGGCGCCGACACGCTGCGGCTGTACGAGATGTTCTCGGGACCGCTCGACCAGAGCCGCCCGTGGGACACCACCGCCGTCGTGGGCATGTACCGCCAGCTCCAGCGGGTCTGGCGCCTGTTCGTCGACGAGGACTCCGGTGCCTCCCGCATCGTCGACGACGCCCCTGCCGAGGATTCCGTGCGCCTGCTGCACCGCACCGTCGCCGCGGTGCGCGAGGGCATGGAGACGCTCCGGTACAACACCTCGATCGCCCGCATCATCGAGCTGACGAACCACCTGACCGCCGCCCACCCCGACGGCGGGGTGCCCCGGGCGATCGCCGAGCCGCTGGCGCTGCTGCTCGGCCCGCTGGCCCCGCACCTCGCCGAGGAGCTGTGGTCCCGCCTGGGCCACGAGGCGTCGCTCACCTACGAGCCCTACCCCGTCGCCGACCCCGCCTACCTGGTCGACGACACCATCGAGATCCCGGTCCAGGTCAACGGCAAGGTGCGGGCCCGCATCACCGTCCCGGCCGACGCCGACCGCGACGCCCTCGAGGCCGCGGCTCGCGCCGAGCCCAACGTCGCCGCCCACCTGGAGGGCGCCACGGTCCGCAAGGTGATCGTGGTCCCCGCCAAGATGGTCAACTTCGTCGTCGCCTGATCCGCCCCACGCTTTCTGGAGCATCTCGGTCGCTGAGCGACCGTCCGACTCCACAAACAGGACGCGGCGGGGCGCGTACGCTCGGACGACCGATCCAAGGGGGACGTGGTGACAGGACTCGATCGACGCAGGTTCCTGCTCGGCTCGGCCGGGGCGGCCAGCCTCGCCGCGCTCGCGGCGTGCAGCAGCGACGACGGCGGCTCGGGCGGCGGCGCCGCCTCGACCACCGCGCCCCGTGCGTCGGCCGGCCCCGACACGTCGCTGGCCAAGCCGGGCACCAAGGGCCTGATCGACGAGGACGCGTGGCAGGAACGGATCGAGGGCTACCTGGGCGCCGCCACGAAGGAGTTCCACCCCGACAGCGAGTCGGGCATCGCGGTGCACCTGATCCAGGCCCACCGTCACGACGCCTACGAGTGGCCCGTCGACCAGGTCACCGTCGAGAGCCTCGCCGAGACCTGGGACGCCATCGACACGTGGCAGGACACGCGCGACTTCCGCCTCATGTACCTGCACTGGCTGCTCGAGCTGGGCCAGGGCGACACGCCCGCGACGACGCTCGACCCCACGGTGATCGCCGCCATCAAGCAGCGCATGCTCGAGAACCGGTACCGCTACGACGACCCGCTGCCGAAGGACCGCATCGACGAGCAGTGGTTCTGGTCCGAGAACCACCGGCTCATCGTGCTCACCAACGAGTACCTCGCCGGCCAGCGCTTCCCCGACGACACCTTCGTGGTCACCGGCAAGACCGGGGCCGAGCACCGCAAGCGCTCCCGCCAGCCGATCCTCGACTGGATCGCCGAGCGCGGCCGCTTCGGCTTCTTCGAGTGGCACAGCCACGTGTACATGCTGAAGAACATCAGCCCGCTGATCACCCTGGCCGAACAGGCGGATGACCCCGAGCTGGCGGCGGCCGCCGGACGGGCGCTCGATCTGGCGCTGTTCGACGTCGCCGGGCACCTCCACAAGGGCGCGTTCGCCGCCACGCGGGGCCGGACGTACAAGAAGGACAAGATGTCCGCGCTCGACGAGGACACCTTCAACACCGCCAAGCTGATCTTCGACGACACCACGTTCCCCTACCAGTCCCTCACCGACTCCGGGGCCACCTACTTCTGCGCGGCGAAGCGGTACCGCCCGCCGCAGGCGATCGTCGACGTGGGCACCTCCGACGAGGCCGGCGTCGTCCGCGAGCGCCACGGCATCTTCTTGAACGCCGCCGCCCCGGTGAGCGAGCACCCGAAGGTGCCGTTCGGCTACGACTTCGACGAACCGAAGAACCTGCCGTTCTGGTGGTCGCAGGGCGCGATCGGCTCGTGGCAGCTCGCCCGCATGAGCCTCCAGCAGGCCGACGAGCACCGCCTGTGGGAGACCGAGCTGTTCGCCCAGATCAAGCTGCTGCGCGACCTCAACGGCGGCGACCCCGAGCGCATCCGCGCCTGGGAGCAGCAGAACGAGATGATCGTCAACTTCGGCCACCTCAACGAGGCCAACACCTACTCCTGGCGCAACGAGCACGTCGCCCTCGCCACGCTCGTCGGCCACGACCGGGCCGGCAAGATGCGCGACCAGGCCCACGCGTGGCAGGCCACGGTCGACCCCGAGGCGCTCGTCTTCACCACCCACCCCCAGACCGGCCTGCAGAAGACCCTCGACTGGAGCGACGACCCGAGCCCCGGGTACTGGACCGGCGATGCGTCGATGCCGTGGTCGGCCCAGCACGAGCGCACCGCGATCCACCTCTACCAGCCGGCCTGGGACAAGGACACCGACGCCCTGCTGTGGTCGGCGTTCGAGTACCGGGACTACACCCACGCGTACGTCCCGCAGGACAAGTTCGACGAGGTGGTCCAGGACGGCAACTGGACCATCTGCCGCAAGGGCAAGGGCTTCATCGCCCTCTGGTCGATGCGCACGCCGACGTGGCGCACCTACGACCCCGCCGTGTACGCCACCCGCGACATGGAGGCCCCGTTCGACCTCATCGCCGAGGGCGGCCCCACCAACGCCTGGATCGTGGAGGTGGGCGACGCCGACCAGGGCAGCTTCGCCGACTTCCGCGCCGCCGTGACCGAGCACGAGCCGGAGGCGGGCAACAGCGAGGGCGGCATCGAGGCGTCGTGGACCTCGCCGACCGCCGGCACGGTCGCCCTGCGCTGGCACGGGCCCCTCACGGTGCAGGGCAAGGAGGTGCCCACCGGCGACTTCCCCCGCCACGAGTCGGCCTTCGCCAAGGTGGACCACCTCGATCAGCGCCTCACGATCCGCGGCACCGACGCCAAGCTCACCCTGGACTTCGATCTGGGAACCCGGTCGGTTTCGTAGAGTCGGCGGGGCACCTGCCCTGCCCCCCAGGACAGCCCGGCGAGGAGCCATGACCGACCTCAACCTGACCACGGCGCGGCTCGGCGTGCTGGCCGCGCTGCACGAGGGCGACGCCGGCGTCGCCCACCAGCTCGTCACCGCCCTCATGGCCGACGGCTACCCGTTCGCGCGGCTGCTCGACGAGCTGCTGGCACCGATCCAGTCTGAGTCGGGGCGGCGCTGGCTGGTCGGCGACTACACGATCGCCGAGGAGCACGCGTCGACCGCGGCGGCCGAGACGCTGGTGGCGACGCTCGCGGGGGCGTTCGACCAGCCCGCCGACGGCACCCACGTGCTCGTGGCCTGCGCCGAGGACGAGGCGCACACCCTCCCGGCGCGGATGGCGGCCGCGCTGCTGCTCGCCGAGGGCCACCGGGTCACCTTCCTCGGCTCGTCGGTGCCCGCGGCCGACCTCGTCGAGTTCACCCGTGACCTCGAGCCCGATGCCGCGGTCGTGTCCTGCACCCTCACGACCCACCTCCTCGGGGCGCGGGCCACGGTGCGCGCCCTGCACGACGCGGGCGTGCCCGTGCTGGTCGGCGGGGCCGCCTTCGGGACCGATGCCCGCCGCGCCCACCTGATCGGCGCCGACGCCTGGGTCGCCTCGCTCAGCGAGCTGCCGGGCCTGCTCGAGGGCTGGGCGCCCAGCCCGGTGGACGCCGAGGCGGGCGCGGTGCCGATCGGCGCCGAGGTCCGCGCCCTCGAGGACGACGCGCCCGGCGTCGCCCAGCGGCTGACCGTCGCCCTGTTGGAACGGCACGGCGACGGAGGCGACCGCTCCCGGCTGCTCGCGGTGCGCGCCGACGCCGAGCAGCTCCACGCCGCCGCCACCACCGCCACCTGGCTGGGCGACCCCGACCTGCTGGCCGACCACGCCCGCTGGTTCGCATCGCTCCTCGACGCCCAGGGCCGGGCGTCCACCGCCGCCGATCTGCTCGACGCGTACGAAGCGGCACTGGAGGGCCGGCACCCGGTAGCCGCCGACGTGCTCGCCGGCGCCCGGGCGCGCCTCGACGCGGCCACCTGACCGACGTCGGCGCGCACGCGACCTGACGATGGGTCAGAATCGCCCCGTGCAGTTCACCCTCGCCCTCGCCATGTGCCCCCCGGAGCGGTTCGTGCCGCTCGCCAAGATCGCCGAGGACGCCGGCTGGGACGCCATCGCCGTGCCGGACTCGGTCTTCTACCCCGAGTCGGTGTCGGGCGACTACCCGTTCACGGGCGACGGGCAGCGGTTCTGGGCGCCCGAGACCCCGTTCGTCGACCCGCTGGTGGCGATCCCCGCCATGGCCGCCGCCACCGACCGGATCCGGTTCTTCACCAACGTGTTGAAGACACCCCTGCGCGAACCGCTCCTCGTGGCCAAGTCGCTGGGGTCGGCGGCGGCGATGTTCCCCGGGCGCATCGAGCTCGGCGTCGGCCTGTCCTGGATGCCCGAGGAGTTCGCCTGGCTCGGCCAGGAGATGCGCACCCGCGGGAAGCGCCTCGACGAGCAGATCGAGATCATCCGCCTCCTCATGCGCGGCGGTTGGGTCGAGTACCACGGCGACCACTACGACTTCGACCGCCTCCGGATGGAGCCCGCGCCCGGCGTCGACATCCCGATCCACGTCGGCGGCCACTCCGACGCCGCCATGGCCCGCGCCGCCCGCCTCGGCGACGGGTGGATCGGCGCCCAGGGCGACCACGACGCCATGGCCGAGCTGGCCGGCCGCATGCGCCGCCACCTCGAGGACGCCGGCCGCGATCCCGAGGGCTACCCGATCCAGGCCACGCCGCTCGTGGCGGCCACGCCCGAGGCGATGGCGGCGCTGGGCGCCGCCGGCCTCACCGGCGTCATCACGATCCCCTGGTACTTCAGCGGCGGCGACCCCAACGACGTCGGCCACCAGGACGAGTCCCTGTACTGGTTCGCGGAGCACGTGATCGCTCCCCTGCGCGAGGAAGGCGCCCCATGACCCCTGCTGGTTC
>CAZUYW010000208.1:0-5690 GCA_964624775.1 uncultured Iamiaceae bacterium | reverse complement strand
CACGACGGCCAGCACCGCCAGGACCGTCCTCCTCCCTGCACGCACGGCGCGACAGGGTACCCGAGCACCATCGGGGGCCTCCGGCTCACTAGGGTTCGCGGCCATGTCCACGACCCGCCTGACCCGCGTGACCCGTCTCGTCGCCGTGCTGCTCTGCGGCACGATCATCCTCGGCGCCTGCGGCGACAAGGACCCGCTCGCCGGCGACATCGTCAAGGACGCCTCGGGCTGCTCGCCCGACCAGGTCCCCCAGGACAAGGACCACCCGCCGACGGTCGAGCCGGTCACGGGCAAGGTGACCGCGCTGAAGACCAAGGACCTGCGCAAGGGCACCGGCTGCAAGGCCGGCACCGGCCAGTTCCTCGCCGTCGACCTCCTCGGCGCCACCGCGGATGACGGCAAGGTCTTCCGCTCGAGCTGGACCGACGGCCGTCCGGTCAACCTCGAGCTGGGCAAGAACCAGCTGATCAAGGGACTCGAGCTGGGCATGGCCGGCATGAAGGTCGGCGGCCGGCGCCAGATCACCATCCCCGCCGACCAGGCCTACGGCAAGGAGGGGGAGAAGAGCCTCGGCATCGGCAAGGACGAGGCCCTCACCTTCGTGGTCGACCTCCTCGCCGCCACCGACGCCCCGGTGTACTGCAACGCCGGCGGCACCATCCCGAAGGGCCAGGACCCGGGCAAGCCCACCCAGGTCATCATGCCGATCAAGGCGCCCACCAAGGTCAAGACCACCGACATCGAGCCCGGCGTCGGCCCCGCGGCCAAGAAGGGCAACTACCTGGTCATGCACTACCTGGGCATGGTGTGCTCCACCGGCCAGCAGTTCCAGAGCTCCTGGGACAACGCCCAGCCGTTCAACGTCACGATCGGCGAGGGCACCATCCCCGGCTTCTCCAAGGGCCTGGTCGGCGCCAAGAACGGCATGCTGCGCCAGATCGAGATCCCCGCGGCCGAGGCCTACGGCGCCACGGGGCAGCAAGGTGCGGGCATCGGGCCCAACGAGCCGCTCGTGTTCATCGTCCGGATCCTCGAGCTCCAGGACAAGCCCCCGGCCCCCACCACCACGACGGCCCCGACCTCCACCACGACGCCGGGGTCGACCACCACGACCACCGCGGCCAAGGGCGCCACGACCACCACGACCGCGGCGAAGTGACGTCGGTCCCCGGGCCTCATCCCGGGGACGACGTGACCGATGACCAGGGCAGGAATGCGGTTCCGGCCGCGCCCGGCGCGTAGACTTGGCGCCACGCCGCACCCGCGGCTCCTGCTCTCGTCCCACCGCCCCGCCCGGAGTTCCCGTGTCCCAGCTGCTCGAGCGCCTCGGCCGCTTCTCGGTCCGCCGTCGTCGCTACGTCCTCGGTGCGTGGATCGCGCTGCTCGTCGGCCTGATCGTGCTCGGCGGGGCGCTGGGCGGGAAGGGCATCGACAACTTCACCGTGCCCGGCGCCGAGAGCCAGAAGGCCAACGACGCCCTGGCCGAGCGCTTCCCCGACAAGGCGGGCATGGAGGAGCGGATCGTGGTGCGCGCGCCCAAGGGGGCCAAGCTCACCGACCCCGAGGTGCGCGACGAGGTGCAGGGCATGCTCGACCGCGTGGCCCGCCAGCCCCACGTCGCCAAGGTCGACAAGCTCACCGTGTCGCCCCAGGTTCCGGCGATCGGCTTCACCTCGGTGAGCTACCGCCCCTCGGCCGAGGGGCACCGGGTCGACGCCGGTGACCGCCTCGTGGCCGAGGCCACCCCGTTGCGCGACCAGGGCTACCAGGTCGAGTTCGGTGGCGAGCTCAAGGTCGACGCCGAGAAGATCGGCGGGTCGAGCGAGATGATCGGACTGCTCGTGGCGGTCGTCGTGCTGCTCATCGCGTTCGGGTCCGTGGTGGCCATGGGGCTGCCGCTCGGCACCGCGCTGATCGGCCTCGGCACGGGACTCAGCGTCATCACCGTCGCCGAGGCGTTCATCGACGTGCCCACCGTGTCGCCCACGCTCGCCACCATGATCGGCCTCGGCGTGGGCATCGACTACGCGCTGTTCATCGTCACCCGCCACCGCGAGCACCTGCACCAGGGTGAGTCGGTGGAGGACAGCGCCGCCCGTGCGCTCGCCACGGCCGGCCAGGCGGTCGTGTTCGCCGGCATCACCGTCGTGATCGCCATCTGCGGCCTCCAGTTCGCCGGCGTCCCGGTGATGGCCACCATGGGCTACGCCACCGCCGTCGTCGTGCTGATCTCGGTCGCCGCCGCCATCACCCTGCTGCCCGCCTTCCTCGGCTTCGCCGGCACGAACATCGACAAGCTGAAGGTGCCCGGCGTGAAGGCCGCTGCGGCGGGCGACGAGAACTCGGTGGCGTCGCGCTGGTCCCGGCACGTGTCGGACCATCCGTGGCGCTACCTGCTGCTCAGCCTGGCGTTCCTCGGCACGCTCATCATCCCGTTCTTCTCGATCCGGCTCGGCCAGGCCGACGACGGCAACGCGCCCCCCGGGTCCACCCGTCGCGAGGCCTTCGACCTGCTCGCCGAGGGCTTCGGCCCCGGCTTCAACGGCCCGCTCGCGATCGTGGTGGAGAAGGGCGACGGCCCGTTCGACGCGTCGATCGCCACGCTCGTCACCGCCATCGGCAAGGACCCCGAGGTCGTCTTCGTCGTCCCGAAGGCCACGGTGAACCCGGCCGGCGACACCGCCATCGTCACGGTGTTCCCGAAGCACTCGCCCCAGGACGCCGGCACCCAGGAGCTGGTGCACCGCCTCCGCCACGACGTGCTGCCCCGGGCTGCGGTCGAGGCCGGTGTCGACCGCCCGCTCGTGACCGGTCGCACCGCCGTGTTCATCGACATCTCCGAGAAGATCACCGCCCGCCTCCCCCCCTTCATCGGCGGCGTGCTGCTGATGTCGTTCATCCTGCTGATGATCGTGTTCCGCTCGATCCTCGTGCCGCTCAAGGCCGGGCTCATGAACCTGCTCGGCATCGGCGCCGCCTACGGCGTGGTCGTGGCGGTGTTCCAGTGGCAGTGGGGCGGCCGGCTCCTCGGCGTCGAGGAGGCGCTGCCCATCAGCAGCTTCCTGCCCATGTTCATGTTCGCCATCCTCTTCGGCCTGTCCATGGACTACGAGGTGTTCCTCATGTCCCGGGTGCGCGAGGAGTACCTGCGCACCGGCGACAACACGGCCTCGGTGTCGGCCGGCATCAGCCACACGGCCCGGGTCATCACCGCGGCGGCGATCATCATGGTGAGCGTCTTCGGTGCCTTCGCGTTCGGCGAGGACCCCACCGTGAAGATGATGGGCATCGGCCTGGCCACGGCGATCTTCATCGACGCCACCGTCATCCGCATGGTGCTCGTGCCCGCGAGCATGCGCCTGCTCGGCGATCGCAACTGGTGGCTGCCGGGCTGGCTGGATCGGATCCTCCCGCACCTCGACCTCGAGGGCGAGAGCGCGATCGTCGCCGACGGCACCGCCCTCGCCGACCGGGAGCCCGAGCCCGTCGGGTGACGCCGTTGCGCCGCCCGCGGCGCGGGCGGCCCCTAGGGTGGTCCGGACATGGCTGACCCCACGCTCGCCGACGCCTGCGGCGCGGACCCCGGCAACGCGTGCCGGTGGGTCTTCGACCGGACCGACAACGAGGCGCTGGCCTCGGTCGTCGGCTGGTTCGCCGGCGTGCCGCTGCGCATCCTCCTGGTGCTGGTCGTCGCCTACGTGGCGAACCGCCTCGTGCGCCGGTCGATCCGGCGCCTCGCCGAGGGGATCGCGGGCAGCCGCGAGCTGCGGCGCCTGTCCTCGGCGTCGGAGGCCAACCCCCGGTCGGTGGCCCGGGCCCAGACCGTCTCCACGGTCCTGCGCAGCGCGTGCTCGGGGATCATCGGGATCTTCGCCTTCGTGTACATCCTTGGCGTGCTCGGGGTGAACCTCGGTCCGCTGATCGCCGGCGCCGGTGTCGCGGGCCTGGCGATCGGCTTCGGCGCCCAGTCGCTCGTGCGCGACTTCCTGGCCGGGATCTTCATCCTCATCGAGGATCAGTACGGGGTGGGCGACGTGGTCGACGTCGGCGAGGCGTCGGGCACCGTCGAGGCGGTCACGCTGCGGGTCACCCGCCTGCGCGACGTCAACGGCACCGTGTGGCACGTGCCCAACGGCGAGATCCGTCGGGTGGGCAACAAGTCCCAGCAGTGGGCCATGGCGGTGATCGACATCGCGGTGGCACCCACCGCCGACCTCGACCGCGCCGCCGCGGTGATCCACGAGGCCGCGGGGCAGGTGTGGCAGCTCCCGGAGGCGGCCGACGACGTCCTCGATCGTCCCGAGGTGCTCGGCGTCGACTACCTCGGCCCCGATGCCGCCGTCATCCGGGTCCAGGGCAAGACCCGCCCGGGTGCCCAGTGGCGGGTCGGCCGGCTGCTGCGGGTGAAGATCGCCGAGGCGCTCGGCGCCGCGGGGATCGAGCTGCCGCCGTCGACCTTCGTGCGCTCGGGCATCCCGCCGCGCTGACCGTCCCGGCTCGGCGGTCGCTCGGGTGGCGCCCGGGGGCGCGGCTGGGCGAAGCTGGCGCCCTATGGCGTCCGGACACGACACCCACGACTCGCACGGCCACGACGATCACGGGCACGACGCCCACGACGACCACGGCCACGGGCACGACGACCACGGCGATCACGCCACCGGCGGCGACGCCTGGGTGCTGATCCCGCTCGTCGTCGGCCTGGTGATCGGCCTCGCCATCGCCGTGATCCTCGGGATCAACAGCGGCGTCGCCTCGGTCGTCTGACCGCAGGCGTCAGGCCCCGCTGAGCAGCACCGTGCAGGCCTGATCGCCCGCGGCCGGGAGCGGCTCGTGGGCGAGCACCACGACCGCGCGGTCGCTGGTCGCCGCGAGCAGGTCGGCGAGCACGTCGTCGGCCAGGTCCACGTCGAGGTGCGACGTGGGCTCGTCGAGCACGATCGCGCCGTGCCCGCCGAGCAGGGCGCGGGCGAGCGCGAGGCGCTGGCGCTCGCCGCCGCTCATGGCTGAGGCGTCCCGCTCGAGGCGGGTGGCCAGGCCCTCGGGCAGGCGGTGCGCCCAGGCGTCCAGGTGGGCGGTGCGCAGCGCGCCCCACAGGTCCTCGTCAGTCGCGTCGGGCCGGGCGACGCGCAGGTTGTCGGCGAGCGTCGAGTCGGCGAACCAGGGCTGCTGCTGGCACCAGGTGACCCGGCGTCGGACCCCCTCGCCGCCGAGCGCGCCCGCGTCGACGCCGCCGACCTCGTAGGTGCCGGCCACGGGGGCGAGGAAGGCGACGAGCGCAGCGGCGACGGTGGACTTCCCGGCACCGCTCGGGCCGACGATGACGAGCCGGTCGCCCTCGGCGACGGCGGCGTCGAGGCCCCGCACCACAGGCTCGTGGTCGGGCCAGGCGACGGCCACGCCGGCCAGCGCGAGGTCGGCGCGGTCGGGGAGGGGTGCGGGCTGGTCCGGCTCGGCGACCGGGTCGGGTCGGCGGAGGATGGCGACCACCCGATCGGCGGAGGCCGCGACGGCGGCGAGGCGCTCGCCGACGGTGGCGAGCGGGGCGAGCAGGTCGAGGACCGCGATCGGGGTGAGCACGATGACGCCGAGCTCGGGCCCGGACAGGCCGTGACCGGCCGGGCCGGTCACCGCCACCACTGCGGCGGCGGCGAGCGCGGGACCGGCGGCTGCGACGGCGCCGAGCAGCGAGG
>CAZUYW010000207.1:0-5708 GCA_964624775.1 uncultured Iamiaceae bacterium | reverse complement strand
TACTCGACGGTCAGCCAGCTCGGCTACATGTTCCTCGCCGTGGGATCGGGTGCCTACGTGGCCGCCATCTTCCACATGGTCACCCACGCCTTCTTCAAGGCGCTGATGTTCCTGGGCTCGGGCTCGGTCATCCACGGCATGGGCGGCGAGCAGGACATGCGCCGCATGGGCGGCCTGGCCAAGGTCATGAAGATCACCACCGCCACCTTCCTGGTCGGCTGGCTGGCGATCGCCGGCATCTTCCCCTTCGCCGGCTTCTGGTCCAAGGACGAGATCCTGCTGATGGCGTTCGGCAAGAGCCCGATCCTGTGGTTCGTGGGCCTGCTCACCGCCATGCTCACCGCCTTCTACATGAGCCGCCAGGTGTTCATGGTCTTCTTCGGCACGCCCAACTGGGACCGCCCGCTCGCCGAGGCGGTGCCCGAGCTCGCCGCCGAGCGCGAGGCCAACCACGTGCACGAGGGCCACGGCGCCGGGCCGTTCGGGGAGATCCACCCCCACGAGTCCGAGTGGAAGATGACCACGCCGCTCATCGTGCTCGCCGTGTTCGCCGCCACCGCCGGCGCGCTGAACCTGCCCTTCACCGACGGCCTCAAGCACCTCGAGCACTGGCTCGAACCGGTGGTGCACTTCGGGGAGGCGGCCTCCACCCAGGGCACCGGCGCCAAGGTCGGCCTGGCGGTCATCGCCCTCGCCGGTGCCGTCGCCGGCATCCTCGCCGCCGCGGCGGTGTACCTGAAGAACCGCCGGGACCTCGCAACCAAGATCGAGGCCCCGATCCTCGCCCGCGGCTGGGGCTACGACGCCGCCATCAGCGCCTTCATGGGCGGCCCCGGCCGCAAGGCGTTCGACGCCATCGCCTGGTTCGACAAGCACGTCATCGACGGCGCGGTCAACGGCGTCGGGGTGGGCGTGCGCGAGGGCTCGGGCAAGGCCCGCCTCGTGCAGACCGGCTACGTCCGCAACTACGCGCTGGGCCTGGTGATCGGCGTGCTCCTCCTGGTCGCGGTGCTCCTGTCGAAGGCGGTGGTGTGATGTCCGCCCTCCTGCTCGCCAACGAGGTGCCCCGCACCGGCTTCCCGCTGCTCACCACGCTCGTGCTGACGCCCGTCGTCGGCGCCGTGCTCACCGCGCTGGTGTCGCGCCGGCGGCCCGAGGTCTCCAAGCAGGTCGCCATCCTCGCCGCCCTGGTCGGGGCCGCGCTGTCGATCTCGGTGCTCGTGCAGTTCAAGACCGGCGTCGCCGGCTACCAGCTGGTCGACCGGGCCGTCTGGGTCGACAACCCGAAGATCTCCTGGGCGCTCGGCGTCGACGGCATCGCCCTCTGGCTCGTGGTGCTCACCGGGATCCTGTTCCCGATCGCCATGCTCGCGGCGCCGCCGCACCACGACGACAAGCCGTTCTACGCCTGGATCCTCCTGCTCCAGGCCGGCTGCTTCGGCGCCTTCCTCTCGCTCGATCTCTTCCTGTTCTTCGTGATGTTCGAGATCGTGCTCGTGCCGATGTACTTCCTCATCAGCGGCTGGGGCTACGACGAGCGGAAGTACGCAGCCACCAAGTTCTTCCTCTACACGATGTTCGGATCGGCGTTCATGCTCGTCGGCATCGTCACGCTCGCGGTGCTCCACGCCCGCGGCGGGGTCATCACCTTCGACCTCCAGACGCTCGCCATCCAGGGGCCGATCGCCCGCAACACGGCCCGCTGGCTGTTCTTGTCCTTCGCCATCGCGTTCGCCGTGAAGGTGCCGCTGTTCCCGCTGCACACCTGGCTGCCCGACGCCCACACGCAGGCGCCCACCGCCGCCTCGGTGATCCTCGCCGGCGTGATGCTCAAGCTCGGCACCTACGGCTTCATCCGGTTCGGCCTGTTCCTCTTCCCCGAAGCCTCCGTGTACTTCGCGCCGATGCTCGTCACCCTCGGCGTGATCGGCATCCTCTACGGCGCCATCTGCGCCACCATGCAGAAGGACCTCAAGCGCCTCGTCGCCTACTCGTCGGTCGCCCACCTCGGCTTCATCGCCCTCGGCACCTTCGCCCTCACCACCCAGGGCCTGCAGGGCAGCGTCCTGCAGATGGTGAACCACGGCGTGTCCACCGGTGCGCTCTTCCTGCTCGTCGGCTTCATCTACGAGCGTCGCCACACCCGCCAGATCGCCGAGCTCGGCGGCCTGCAGAAGCCGGCGCCGCTGCTCGCCGCCGCCTTCACGATCGTCATGCTCTCCTCGATCGGCCTGCCCGGCCTCAACGGGTTCGCCGGCGAGTTCCTCATCCTCCAGGGCTCGTTCCTCACCCGCCGCTGGTGGGCGGTCGTCGCCGTCACCGGCGTGATCCTCGCCGCCCTCTACCTGCTGTGGGCCTACCAGCGGGTGTTCCACGGCACCCCCGAGGGCGACAACGCCACCATCCGCGACCTCAAGCTCACCGAGGGCCTGTCGCTGGCCCCGCTCGTGATCCTGATCGTGGTGATGGGCGTGTACCCGAAGCCGTTCCTCGACCGCATCGAGCCCTCGGTGACCAAGCTCGTGCACCACGTCGAGGCCAACTCCGACTACCGGGAGCCGAAGGTGGCCACCAAGGGTGCCGACGTCGTGCCCACCTCCGAGCGCCGCTCGGGCGAGGGTGAAGGTTCGGGCACGGAGGGAGGCAACTGATGCTCGCCCAGGCCGTGACCCCCCTCCAGACCCCAGACGTCGAGTGGTCGACCCTCACGCCGGTCCTCGTGCTGCTCGGCGGCGCCGTGCTGCTGCTCGTCGTCTCGTCGTTCCTGCCCCGCAAGCCCCGGTTCTCCTGGCACGCCCTCGTGACCGTGGCCATCGCCGCCGCTTCGATCGCCGCGGCCGTCCCGCTGTGGTTCCGCACCCGCGACGACGGCCCGATGCGCGTCGTGGGCGGAGCCGTCATCGTCGACGGGCTCACCGTGTTCCTGTCGATCGCCATCGCGGTGAGCGTCATCCTCACCGTGCTGTCGTCGGTGGGCTACCTCCGCCGCGAGCGCCTCGACGGCCCCGAGGCCTACGTCCTCCTGCTCCTGTCCGCGGCCGGCGGCATGATCATGTGCGGCGCCAACGACCTGCTCGTGCTGTTCCTCGGCATCGAGATCCTGTCGCTCGCCGTCTACGTGCTCGCCGGCATCCACGTCCGCCGGGCCCGCTCGGGCGAGGCCGCGTTCAAGTACTTCCTCCTCGGCGGCGTGGCCTCGGCCTTCCTGCTGTACGGCATCGCCTTCACCTACGGCGCCACGGGCACCACGAACCTGGTCGGGATCGCGTCGTTCCTGTCGCACAACCTGCTCGAGAACAACGTGATGCTGCTCGCCGGCATGGGGCTGCTGCTCGTCGGCCTCGGGTTCAAGGTGGCCGCCGCGCCCTTCCACAGCTGGGCGCCCGACGTCTACGAGGGCTCGCCGAGCCCGGTGGTCGGCTACATGGCCGCCGCGGTGAAGACCGCGGCCTTCGCGGGCTTCGTGCGGGTCTTCGTGCAGGCGCTCGGCACCCAGGCCGCCGACTGGAAACCGATGGTCTACGCGCTCGCCGTGCTCACGCTGCTCGTGGGCTCGGTGTTCGCCGTCAGCCAGACCAACGTCAAGCGCATGCTCGCCTACTCGTCGATCAGCCACGCCGGCTTCATCCTGATCGGCATCCAGGCCGCCACCCAGGTCGGCGTGCAGGCGGTGGCCTTCTACCTCGCCACCTACACCTTCACCGTGGCTGGCAGCTTCGGCGTGGTGTCGGTCATCGGGCGCCGCGGCGACAACGCCCACGACCTCGAGGACTACCGCGGCCTGCACCGCCGGGCGCCGCTGCTCGCGTTCGCGTTCTTGATCTTCCTGCTCGCCCAGGCGGGCGTGCCGCTCACGTCGGGCTTCTTCGCCAAGTTCTACGTGCTCGAGGCGGCCGTCCAGGCGCACTCGTACTGGCTCGCCCTCGTGGCCATGCTCTCGTCGGTCATCTCGGCGTTCGTCTACCTGCGCATCGTGCTGACCATGTACGGCGAGGAGCCCGTCGAGGGCGCGCCCACCTATCGCACCCCGGCGCCGGCCCGCCTCGCCATCGTCGTGGCCGTGCTGGCAACCATCGGCTTCGGCGTGCTGCCAGGCCCGCTGCTCGATGCCGCCGGCACCGCCGTGCGCACCATCGCCCCGCCGGCGTCGAGCACCACGGCCGGCACCGGCACCTCCGCCTCCGGCAACTGAGCCCGGCCCGGGCCCGCGGCGGTCAGGCCGTCGGCTCGTCGACGCGCACCCGTTCGGGCACGCCGGCCACCACCGCCGCGAGCACCGCGACCACCGCGGTGATCACGAGCGTCCACGCCCCCCAGCCCGGGCCGGGCGGGTGCCAGCGCGGGTGGTCGAGGGCGTCGTCGAGCGACAGCAGGCGCGGTCCCTGCGACGCCATGTGGCGGGCGACGGCCACATAGGCCCACACGTGCAGGGCCAGCGGCGCAGCCGCCAGCAGGGCGACGGTGGACCCCTCGGGCAGCACGTCCCAGTCGGCGACGGCCGCGGCGAGGATCGGCACCCCGACGAGGAGCGGCAGGATGTAGCGGCCCTGCCAGTCGTAGCCGATCGGCGGGATCGAGGCGCCCTCGGCGCTCACGCTCAGCGCCGCCGCCAGGCCCAGTGCCACGAGGGGCAGCACCCGGCGGGCCCCGATCCCGAGGCGCACGCCGCCGAGCACGACCGCCAGCACCGGCAGCGCCCAGGCCACCGTCGCCCAGCCGGGGAGCGACACGTCGTTCACCCCGAACACGCCCACCGTCTGGTGCCAGAACCACGGCAGGCGCCCGGCAGCGTGGGCCACGCCGGTGCCGGTCCGCTCGTCGAGCGGGAAGCGCTGCTGGATCCACACCAGCCACACCCCGGCCAGCACGGTCGCGAAGGCCACGGTCACGGCTGCGACCCGCACGTCGGTGCGGGCCAGGAGCTCGCGGACCCGAGCGGCCCCGGCGAGGGTGATCAGCATCAGGAGGATCAGCCCGGCGAACACCGGGCCCAGGCCCCGCGCCGCCACGAGGAGCACGCCGGCAACCCCGAAGCGGACGACCAGGCGGCGGGTCACCTCGGGGGAGCGGGCCAGCGCAGCGCCGGCGGCCCACATCCCGATGGCCGCCGACGTCTCGAGCGGCGTCGAGTTCACCGTGGCCCCCAGGTAGACGAGCACGGGCGACCACGTGAGCGCCACGGCCCACGCGCCGAGGCGTCGGGCCGGCAGGGCGCACGCCGACAGGAAGGCCGAGGCGCACAGGGCCGCCACCAGCGCCGCCGTCAGGAGGCGCATCGCCATCATCCCGGTCTCGCCGCTGGTGAGCAGGCTCGGCCAGCCGACCAGGGCGTAGTAGACGGGCTGGCCCCGGTACTGGAGGGTGCGGGCGGTGACCTCGGCGTCGCCCTCGCCGATCTCGGTGCAGGGTGGGTCGCCTCCCGCGCCCCGGGTCCCGACCGAGCCGGTGGCCGACGTGCCCACGAAGCACTGCCCCGCCGTGGCCGCCCGCCCGTAGGTCTGGGGCACCCGGACCACCACGAACACGTTGTCGGAGCCGAGCAGGTCGGGCGCGGGCTCGCCGGCGAGCTGGCCCCGCACCACCGCCGCGGCCCGGATGGCGTGGTCCGACTCGTCGGGGCCGGTCATGAGCGGGGTGCTCACCGCCCACGCCGCCTGGAGCAGGAACAGCAGCCCGAACACCAGCCACCAGGTGGTGGCCTCCGGGCG
>CAZUYW010000206.1:0-5741 GCA_964624775.1 uncultured Iamiaceae bacterium | reverse complement strand
GCCGCCCGGAAGGGGCGGGTCGTGATGGCGGGGGCACCGGCCCGGCGGGGATGGTCGGCGGGCACCGGCAGGGCGCGGCGCAGCCGCAGGAGGGTGCGCGTCGGTGCGAACCCGAGCCCGGCGGCGAGGTCGTCGTAGGGCGTCGCGTCGGTGCCGGCGAGGCCCTCGGCCACGAGCTCGACGGTGGCGGCGGCATCGTCGGCCTCGGCCACCGCCCGGCGCACCGCGCCCATCGCCGCCCCTGCGGTCGGGTCGGCCGGGAGGAGGACCTCGGCGCGCGCCCCGCGCGCATGCCAGTGGACAGGTGGGGCGGCCATGGTCCGACGCTAGCGAGCGGCCCCTAGGGTCCACCCCATGGCTCGACCGAGGACCCCAGCCGGCCGCACCCGACGCACCCACGAGCGCCTGGCGCTCGAGTACCCGGGCACGGCGCAGGAGGTGTGCGAGCTGGATCACTCGTCGCCCTTCGAGCTGCTGGCGGCCACGATCCTCTCGGCGCAGTGCACCGACGTCCGGGTCAACATGGTCACGCCCGCGCTGTTCGCCCGGTACCCGACGCCAGCCGACCTGGCCCACGCCGACCAGGTCGAGCTCGAGGAGATCATCCGCTCAACCGGCTTCTACCGGAACAAGGCGAAGAGCCTGATCGGCATGGCCCGTGCGGTGGAGGAGCGCTTCGGGGGCGAGGTGCCGACGGCCATGCGCGACGCGGTGACCCTGCCCGGCGTGGGGCGCAAGACGGCGAACGTGGTGCGCTCGGTCGCCCAGGGCCTGCCGGGCCTGCCGGTGGACACCCACGTGCTGCGCCTGTCGGCCCGGCTCGCCCTCACGACCGAGACGGACCCGGTGAAGGTCGAGCACGACCTCGGTGCACACCTGCCGGCGGGGGAGCGGGGCGTGTTCAGCCTCCGCATGATCCTGCACGGTCGGCGCGTGTGCGTGGCTCGCTCGCCGCAGTGCGACGCCTGCGTCCTCGCCGACTTCTGCCCGTCGGCCGGCTCCTGACCGCCGCACCCGCCGCAAAAGGTGGCATGTCGAGTGACACATGTCACGGTTCAAATCAGGAAATTGTCGCCACAAGTTCATCACGCGCCGAGAGCGTGTGGCTATAGTTGTCGAAGACCAGGTACCCGCCACCTGGTTGGACGCGACGCCGGGATCCGCCGCCTGGTGTCGCTGCACCGGCTCCCTTCGGGGAGCCGGTGCTGTTTTTCCTCCCAGGTGCGGCAAGACTGCGGCCATGTCCCGCATCGATGCCGCCGAGCTGTCCGCCCTCGTCGCCCAGGTCGAGGAGCTGGCTCGGCGCGTCGCCGAGGTGGGCGAGCGGGCCCAGGGAGGCCCGGACGACGACGCCGCCCGGCCGCTGTTCGAGGCGGAGCGCTCGCTGCAGGTCGCGGCCCGGGCGCTCGACCGGGCAATGGGGTTCCAGGGCTCCTCGGGCGGCCGGTAGCCTCGGCCACCGTGCTGCGACGACTGGATCTGCGAGGCGCCGGAACCGACCTGCGCGACCGCCTGCCCCGCCCGCCCCAGGCTGGCGAGGGCCCCGTCGCCGCGGTGCAGGCGATCCTCGCCGAGGTGCGCGAGCGCGGCGATGACGCCGTGCGCGACCTCACCGAGCGCTTCGACGGCGTGCGGCCCGAGGCCCTGCGGGTGCCCCCGGAGGCCATCCACGAGGCCCTGGCCGCCATCGACCCCGAGGTGCGCGCCGCGCTCGAGGCGGCCGCCGCCGGCATCCGCGACTTCCACGAGCACCAGCTCGTCGGCGACCACACCTACGCCCGCGACGGCATCGTGATCGAGGGCCGCAAGGTCCCTGTCGACCGCGCCGGCTGCTACGTCCCCGGCGGGCGGGCCATCTACCCGAGCACCGTGCTGATGACCGCGATCCCCGCCAAGGTCGCGGGCGTGCCCGAGGTCGTGCTGTGCGTCCCGCCCGACGCCGAGGGCCAGGTCCCAGCAGTCACCCTCGCCGCGGCCGCCGTTGCCGGCGTCGACGAGGTCTACGCGATCGGCGGCGCCCAGGCGATCGGCGCCATGGCCTACGGCACCGACTCGGTGCGGCCCGTCGACGTCATCGTCGGGCCCGGCAACATCTACGTCGCCCTCGCCAAGCGCGAGGTGGCCGGCCTGGTCGGCGTCCCGTCGTCGTTCCCCGGCCCCTCCGAGGTGGTGGTCATCGCCGACGAGACGGCGCCCGCGGAGCTCGCCGCGGTCGACGTCATCCTCCAGGCCGAGCACGGTCCGGGCGGGCTCGCCTGGCTGGTCAGCTGGTCCGAAGACGCGCTCGACGCCATCTGCGACGAGATCGGCGAGCAGGTCGCGGCGGCGCCCCGCCGCGAGGACATCGAGTCCACCTTCGCCGAGGGCGGCTACGCCGTGCTCTGCGACTCGCCCGAGCAGGCGGTCGCCGTCGCCAACACGATCGCCCCCGAGCACCTCGAGCTCATGACCGCCGATCCCCGGGCGCTCGTGCCGCTCGTCCGTCACGCCGGTGCGGTGTTCTGCGGCCCGTGGGCGCCGGCGTCGGTTGGCGACTACCTCGCCGGGCCGAGCCACGTGCTGCCCACCGACGGCACCGCCCGCTTCGGGTCGGCCCTCACCACGAGCGACTTCCAGAAGGACGTCCACGTGATCACCCTCGACCGCGACGCCCTCGAGCGCGCCGCGCCCACCGTCGCCACCCTCGCCCGGGCCGAGGGCCTCGCCGCCCACGCCGACAGCGTCGTGCGCCGCATCGCCCGGGACCACCGGTGACGGGCCGGATCGCGCCCCGCGACGACCTCGCCATCCTCGAGGGCTACCACTCGCCCCAGGTCGACGTCGCGGTGCGGTTGAACACCAACGAGTCCCCGCTGCCGCCGCCGCCCGCGTTCGTCGCCGCCCTCGCCGACGCGGTCGGCGACATCGCCTGGCACCGCTATCCGGATCGCGGCGCGCGCGAGCTGCGCGAGCGCCTCGCCGCGCTCCACGGCGTCGCGCCCGAGCAGGTCTTCGTGGCCAACGGGTCCAACGAGGTGCTCCAGACCCTGTCCCTCACCTACGGCGGGCCCGGGCGGGCCGTCGCCGTGTTCGAGCCCACCTACGCGATGCACGCCCAGATCGCCAAGGTCACCGGAGCCGCCGTCGCCGAGGGGCGGCGCGCCGCCGACTTCACGCTCGACCTCGACGAGGTCCGGCGGGTGGTCGCCGAGGCCTCACCGTCGATCACCTACCTGTGCTCGCCCAACAACCCGACGGGCATGGTCGAGACCCCCGAGACCGTCCGCGAGGTCCTGGGCCTGGTGCCCGGCCTGCTCGTCGTCGACGAGGCCTACGGCCAGTTCGCGCCGTGGTCAGCCGTCGAGCTCCTCGACGAGGACGTGCCCCTCGTCGTCACCCGCACGTTCTCCAAGACCTGGTCCATGGCCGCGGCCCGGCTCGGCTACCTGCTCGGCCCCACGTGGGTGGTCGCCGAGCTGGAGAAGGTCGTGCTGCCGTACCACCTCGACGCGCTCAAGCAGCGCGCCGGGTGCCTCGCCCTCGACCACGTCGACGAGATGGAGCAGCGCGTGGCCTTCCTCAACGAGGAACGGGGCCGCGTCGAGACGGCGCTGCGCGACCTGCCCTGCGACGTGTGGCCGTCGAGCGCGAACTTCATCCTGTTCCGCCCGCGCGAGCGCGACGGCGCGCAGGTCTGGCAGGAGCTCGTCGACCGATCCGTGCTCGTGCGCAACTGCGCGGGCTGGCCCAACCTGGCCGGCTGCCTGCGGGTGACGATCGGGACCACCGACGAGGACGACCGCTTCCTCGCCGCCCTCCGAGAGGTGCTGACATGACCCAGCCACGAGCGGCCGCCCGCGACCGCGCCACCAAGGAGACGTCGATCTCGATCGCCCTCGACCTCGACGGTCCCACGGGCGAGGTGCGGGCCGCCACGGGCCTCCCGTTCTTCGACCACATGCTCGACCAGATCGGCCGCCACGGCGGGTTCGACCTCGTCGTCGAGGCCACCGGCGACCTCGAGGTCGACGGCCACCACACCGTCGAGGACGTGGGCATCCTCCTGGGCGAGGTGTTCCGCGACGCGCTCGGCGACAAGGCGGGCATCCGGCGCTTCGCGTCGGGCCTGTACCCGCTCGACGAGGCCCTGATCGAGGTGGCCCTCGACCTGTCCGGCCGTCCGTTCGTGGCCTACGACGTGCCCTTCGGCGAGGTCCTGCCGCTCGGCGACCCACCGTTCAACCCCGAGATGGCCGAGCACTTCTGGCAGTCGTTCGCGACCTCGGCGGGCATCACCCTCCACGTCACCAAGCGCGCCGGCACCAACACGCACCACGTCGTGGAAGCCACGTTCAAGGGCGTGGCCCGCTGCCTGCGCGACGCCGTGCGCGTCGAGGGATCGGGCGTGCCCTCCACCAAGGGCACCCTGTGACGGCCATCGCCGTCCTCGACTACGGCATCGGCAACCTGCGCAGCGCCCAGAAGGCGCTCGAGCGCGTCGGCGCCGACGCGACGCTCACCGCGGACCCCGAGGTCATCGCCGCCGCCCGCGGCATCGTCCTGCCCGGCGTGGGCAACTTCGGTCGCTGCATGGAGGCCCTCGCCGCCGCCGGCCTCGACGCCATCGCCTCGGAGGCAGCGGGCGCGGCCGCCGACGGTACCGGCCGCCCGTTCCTCGGCGTGTGCGTGGGCATGCAGATGCTCTTCGACGGGTCCGACGAGTCCCCCGACGCGCCCGGCCTCGGCGTGCTGCCCGGCCAGGTCCAGCTGCTCGACGACACGGTGAAGCGCCCGCAGATGCAGTGGAACGTGCTCGAGTTCGCGCCGGGCTCGCCGCTCGCCGCGGGCCAGCCCGATCCGTGCTGGATGTACTTCGTGCACTCGTACTGGGCGAAGGCTGAGGTCGTGTCCGACGTGGCCGCCACGTGCGACTACGGCGGCAGGGTCACCGCCGCCGTGTGCCGCGGGAACCTCTGGGCCACCCAGTTCCACCCCGAGAAGAGCGCCCACAACGGTCTGCGCCTCCTCGAGGCCTTCGTCGACCTCTGCCGCTGACCGCAACTGCCTCTTCGCGGCTTCGTCCAGGCGTGCCCTAGAAGGTGCCGCCAGGGCGTGCTGCGGTGGCAGCGGCCTGCACGGCGACCGGATCGAACGGCTCGGCCGCTTCGAGGGCGGGGGCCAGGCCGAGGAGGTCCGGCGCCCGACGGGCGAGGAACGAGGCACCGCGACCGCTCACGGCGAGGCGGGGCACCACGACCCGCTCGTCGTCGTGGAGCACGATCGTCGCCGCTCCGCCGAAGGGTCCGCGGCGGGACGGGTGCGGATCGACCGAGCCGATGGACGACACTGGGATCGTGCGGGTCCCGAGCACGCTCCGGACCCGCCAGGTGTCCCTGCCCACCGTGACGCCGGCGAGGAGCGCTCGCCACGCGCCGGTGCCGAGCAGGAGGAACCCCGCACCCGCGAGGAGGCGGATCGCCAAGGGGGAGGGGCCGCGGTCGAGCGTCGTGAAGGCGATCGACCAGGTCCACGCCGCGCACCCGCCGAGCACGGCGGCCACGAACGCGCTCAGGGCGACCCGCCTGACGCGCACGAGCCGGAGCCGCGGCCGCGTGCGGAGCGAGGCGAGCACGGTCACCGCGCCGAGGGCGAGGAGCCCCGGCGCCACGAGCGCGGAGAGCAGGAGGCTGAGCGCGCCGAGGAAGCGGACCGTGTTGCCCAGCATGAAGCCCAGGCCCTCGGTGCCGGGCGGTGGCTCGGTC
>CAZUYW010000205.1:4555-5804 GCA_964624775.1 uncultured Iamiaceae bacterium | reverse complement strand
CCTCGGTCCGGGCGCTCGCGGCGCGCACCGGCGCCGTCGTCCTGCTGAAGGGCCCCACGACGCTCGTCGCCGATCCCGCCGGCACCGTGCTGGCCACCACATCGGGCGACGCCCGCCTCGCCACGGCCGGCACCGGCGACGTGCTCGCCGGCCTGCTGGGCGCCCTGCTCGCCCGCGGCCTGGCCGCCCCGCAGGCCGCTGCGGCCGCCGCTCATCTCCACGGTCGCGCCGGCGCCCTAGCCTGGGACCTCGGCCTGGTTGCCGGCGACGTCGCCGAGCACCTCGTCCACGCGTTCGCCGAGCTCTCCGGAGGCTAGATGTCCCGCCAATCTCCCGTGTCCGAGGTCATGACCCGCGAGGTCCTGTCCTTCGCCCCCGGCGACAACGTGGGCGAGGCCATGCAGACCATGGTCGATCGCGGCATCGACGGCGCGCCCGTGGTCGACGAGCACGGCGTCGTGGTCGGGATGCTCTCCACCGGCGACCTCATCGTGCAAGAGGCCACCATCCACTTCCCGACGGTGATCTCCCTCCTGGGCGCCACCATCGAGCTGCCCGGTGCCAAGAAGCACTTCGACGAGGACCTGCGCAAGGTGCTCGGCAGCAGCGTCGCCGAGGTGATGCAGCCCGATCCGATCACGATCGGCGCCGACGACACCATCGAGGAGGCGGCCACGCTCATGCACGACCACGACGTGTCCCGCCTGCCCGTGATCGGCGACGAGGGCCTGGTCGGCATCGTCGCCCGGGTCGACGTGCTGCGCGCCATCATCAGCGAGCGCTCGGCCGACGGAGAGCCCGGGGCGTAGCGGGTGCGACCGGTCTCGGCCGACGTCGATCTGGGTGCGGTGGCCGCCAACGTGGCCACGCTGCGGGCGCTCGTGGCGCCCGCCCGGTTCTGCGCGGTCGTCAAGGCTGACGGGTACGGCCACGGCGCCGTCGAGGTCGCGGGCGCCGCGCTCGCCGGCGGGGCCGACGTGCTCGCCGTGGCCCTCGTCGCGGAGGGAGCCGAGCTTCGCCGGGCCGGGATCGACGCGCCCGTCCTGGTGCTGTCGCAGGCGTCGCCGCACGAGCTCGACGACCTCGTCGCCCACCGCCTCGACGCCACCGTCTACACGGGCGCGGGGGTCGACGCCCTGGCCGCGGCGGCCCGTCGCGCCGGGCGCACCGCCACCGACCCGGTGCCGACGCACCTCAAGGTCGACACGGGCATGCACCGCGTCGGGGCCCAGCCCGCCGAGGTGGTGGG
>CAZUYW010000205.1:0-4455 GCA_964624775.1 uncultured Iamiaceae bacterium | reverse complement strand
ATCGGCGCCGACGAGTGGGCGGCCCGCCTCGGCACCATCACCTACGAGATCGTCTGCGGGATCAGCCCCCGGGTGCCCCGCCGGTACCGGGAGGTCCCCGCGTGAAGACGCGCAACGCCGTGCTGCTCGGCGCCACCGTGGTCGGCCTCGGCGCCGCGGCCGCCGGCCTCTACCGCTCGACGCACCCCGACGGCGCGCTGGGAGCGCCGATCCCGGATCCCGGCCGGACCCGCAAGCCGCCGCCGGACGACCTCTTCGACCTCCCGGCCGACGTCGTCCACCACGAGATCCCGACGCCCGACGGGGGCACCATCCACGCCATCGAGAAGGGCGAAGGTCGTCCCGTCGTGCTCATCCACGGGATCACCCTGCGGTCCGACGTGTGGGCGCCCCAGTTCCACCAGCTCGTCGACCGCTACCGGGTCATCGCCGTCGACCTGCGGGGCCACGGCCGCTCGACGGCGGGCGACCGTGGCTTCGGCATGCCCCGCCTCGCCGAGGACCTCGCCACGCTGCTCGAGGCGCTCGACCTGCGCGGCGCCATCGTGATCGGCCACTCCATGGGCGGCATGACCGCCATGCAGTTCTGCGGCGACTTCCCCGAGGTGCTCGACGCCCGGGTGGCCGGGATCATGCTCATCGCCACCCGCGCCCACCAGGTCATGCCGCCCTACGTTGACCGGGCGGCCAAGGCCGCCGTCGCGCAGGGTCGCACCCGCCTCGCCGCCGGCCAGGAGCTGCCCGCCCGGGTGGGGGTGAACACGGGCCTGGCCCGCATGGCCTTCGGCGACCACCCCTCGCCCAAGGCGGTGCGCATCGTCGCCGAGATGGGGCGATCGATGGTGCCCGAGTCGATGGTGCTGTCGATCGAGGGCCTGCTCGAGCACGACGCCCGGGAGGCGCTCCGGGCCACCCACACGCCGACGATGGTGGTGGTCGGCACGCGGGACCTGCTCACGCCCGTCCCGTCGGGCTCGCACCTCGCCCACCTCCTGCCCAACAGCGAGTTCGTGGTCCTGCCGCGCGCCGGCCACCAGCTCATGCAGGAGCGCCCCGAGGAGCTGGCCGCGCTGCTCGACGGCTTCGTCGCCCGCATCGGCACGGGTGCGGCGGTCGCCTGATGCGCCCCGAGCTCGTGGCCCGGACCAGCGCGGCCGACGCGACGCGCGCCCTGGCCCGGACCTTGGCCGGCTCGGCCCGACCGGGCGATCTGATCGTGCTCGCCGGCGAGATGGGTGCGGGCAAGACGGCGTTCGCCCAGGGCTTCGCCGAGGGGCTCGGGGTGACCGAGCGGGTCACCAGCCCCACGTTCACGATCGTGCGCGAGTACACCGGCGACGTGCTCGCCCTGCACCACCTCGACGTCTACCGGCTCGACCAGCTGCGCGAGGTCCTCGAGCTCGGCGTGGCCGAGATGCTCGACGAGGACGCCGTGATGCTCGTCGAATGGGGCGACGCCGTGCTGCCCGCGCTGGGCGACACCTACCTCGAGGTCCGCATCACCTTCGGCGAGGGCGACGACGACCGGCGCCTCGCCTTCACCGCTCGGGGTGGTCGCTGGCAGGCCCGACGGCGCGCCCTCGCCGAGCTGCTCGTCCCGTGGCGGGCCGACGGTCCCGAGGAGGGAACCCCGTGCTGATCCTGGGTCTGGAGAGCGCCACCGCACAGGTCGGTTGCGCCATCGGTGGCCACGAGGGCGTGCTCGCGTCGTCGCACTCGTCGCGCGGCAAGCGCCACGCCGAGAACCTCACCCCGGCGGTCGACTTCGTGTGCCGCCAGGCCCGCGTCGAGCTCGGCGAGATCTCCTGCGTCGCCGTCGACCACGGGCCCGGCCTGTTCACCGGGCTGCGGGTCGGCGTGGCGTCGGGCAAGGCCATCGCCCAGGCGCTGCGGGTGCCGATGATCGCGGTGTCGAGCCTCGACCTGCTGGCGTTCCCGGTGCGCTTCACCGACCGGCGCATCGCCGCGGTGATCGACGCCCGGCGCGGCGAGGTGTTCTGGGCCTTCTACCGGTCGGTGCCGGGCGGCGTGCAGCGCGAGGGCGAGCCGGTGGTCGGTTCGCCCGACGAGCTCGCCGCCGATCTGCTCGCCCGGCCCGGCGAGACGCTCCTGGTCGGCGACGGCGCGGTGCGCTACGCCGAGCGCCTGACCGCCCGGCCCGGCGTGGAGGTCGCGGGCGGCGATCACGCCTACCCCTCGGCCCGCTCCCTGGTGCAGCTCGCCCACGCCCGGGCCCTGCGCGAGGACTGGGTGCGGCCCCACGAGATCGAGCTGCTGTACCTGCGCAAGCCCGATGCCGAGATCAACTGGTCGATGCGGGAGGGCGCCGGGTGAGCACCGCCGCCGTCACCGTGTCGCCGATGCGGCGCCGCCACCTCACCGAGGTCCTGGCCATCGAGGCCCAGGTCTACCCGCGCCCGTGGTCGGCGAAGCTGTTCCAGGACGAGCTCGAGCGGTCCGGCCGGGCCTACCTCGTGGCCCGCGTCGGGTCCGCGGTGGTGGGCTACGCGGGGCTGCTGATGATCGCGGACGATGGCCACGTCGCCACCGTCGCCGTCGACCCCGCCTGGCACGGCCGCCGCATCGGCACCCGACTCCTCCTCGAGCTCGTGGCCGAGGCCGAGCGCCTCGGCGCCCGCCAGCTCACCCTCGAGGTGCGGGTGTCGAACCAGCCGGCCCAGGCGCTGTACCGCCGGTTCGGCTTCGTGCCCGCCGGGGCCCGCAAGGCGTACTACGCCGACAACCAGGAGGATGCGCTCGTCATGTGGGCCCACGACACGACCGGCGATGCCTACCGCGACCGCCTCGCCGCGATCGCGGCGACCCTCGATGCGCCGACGGTGCGGGTCGGGTTCGGCGAGCCGGCCGCCGGGGGCCCGACGGCTGCGCACCCCGCCGCCCGGGCGACGGAGGTGTCGGCGCCGTGACCGACACGAACCTGGTGCGCATCGGCCACGCCGTCGACGAGACCACCACGATCCTGGGCATCGAGACCTCGTGCGACGAGACGGCCGCGTCGGTCGTGGTGGGCGGCCACCTCGTGCGGTCCTCGGTGGTGTCGAGCCAGGTCGACCTGCACGCCCGCTTCGGCGGCGTGGTCCCCGAGATCGCGAGCCGCGCCCACGTCGACCTGCTGACCCCGGTGATCGCCGAGGCGCTGGTGGAGGCGGGCGTCGACGGTCCCGGCCTCGACGCGGTCGGCGCCACCGTGGGTCCCGGCCTCGTCGGCTCGCTGCTCGTCGGCGTCTCGACGGCGAAGGCCCTGGCGCTGGTGTGGGGCGTGCCGTTCGTGGCGGTGAACCACCTGGAGGCACACCTCTACGCCGCGCTCGTCGAGGATCCGTCCCTGGAGCTGCCGGTGGTGGTGCTGCTCGTGTCGGGCGGGCACACGATGCTCGTCGGCATGGAGGGCCACGGGCGCTACCGCCTCCTCGGGTCCACCCTCGACGACGCGGCGGGGGAGGCCTTCGACAAGGTCGCCCGCTACCTGGGCCTCGGCTACCCCGGCGGGCCGGCGATCGACCGGATCGCCATGGAGGGCGACCCCCACGCCATCGCCTTCCCGCGCGCGCTCGCCGCGGACAGCCTCGACTTCAGCTTCTCGGGCCTCAAGACCGCGGTGATCAACCACGTGCGCAAGCACCCCGACGTCGCCACCGCCGACGTGGCCGCCAGCTTCCAGGAGGCGGTGGTCGACGTGCTGGTCACCAAGGCCCGGCTCGCCGCCCGGCAGATGGGCGCGAAGGGCCTGGTCCTGGGCGGTGGCGTGGCCGCCAACTCGGTGCTGCGCGAGCGGTTCCTCTCCGCCTGCGTGGAGGACGGGATCCACGGCTTCCTGCCCAGCCGGGCCATGTGCACGGACAACGCGGCGATGGTCGCGGCCGCCGCCTGGTGGCGGCTCCGCGCCGACGGTCCGAGCCCGCTCGACCTCGGCGCCGACCCCAACCTGGGCCTGCCGTTCCTGGCCGGTTGAGCCTCGATTAGCACTCTCGGGCCGCGACTGCTTGCGATCGCGGGGATCGGGCCGTACAGTTAGCACTCGCCATAGAGGAGTGCTAACGCCCCGCGGGGCGGGCACGAAGGTCAAATCCCACGCCATGGAGGCGAACGTGAACCTGCAGCCGCTCGAGGACCGCATCGTCGTCAAGCCCGGTGACGCCGAGGAGACCACGGCCAGTGGCCTGGTCATCCCCGACACCGCCAAGGAGAAGCCCCAGCAGGGCGAGGTCCTCGCGGTCGGCCCCGGCCGCTGGGACGAGGACGGCGAGAAGCGCATCCCGGTCGACGTCGCCGTGGGCGACATCGTCGTCTACTCCAAGTACGGCGGCACCGAGATCACCTCGGAGGGCCAGGACGTGCTGATCCTGAACGCCCGCGACGTGCTCGCCGTCATCAAGAAGTGAGCTGAGGAGCCACATGTCGAAGATCCTGAAGTTCGACGAGGACGCCCGCCGC
>CAZUYW010000204.1:0-5809 GCA_964624775.1 uncultured Iamiaceae bacterium | reverse complement strand
GGCCAGCCGAACCGGGTCGGCTACTTCCGGTTCCAGGTCGCCGGCCTCACCAGCGCGGTCACCCGGGCGCGCCTGCGGGTGCACGTCCAGAACTCCACGGTCGGGCCCAGCCCGAGCGGCGGCGCCATCGCCCGCGTCGCCGACACCACGTGGTCCGAGTCGGCGATCACCTGGAACAACCGGCCGGCCCTCGGCGCCACGCTCGCCACCACGGGCGCGGTGACCGCCAACGCGTGGGTCGAGTTCGACGTCACCGCCGCGGTCACCACGAACGGCCTCGTCAGCTTCGGGCTGACCAACGCCGACTGGGACGGCGTCTACTACGACAGCCGCGAGACGGGCGCCAACGCGCCCCAGCTGATCGTGACGTCGGCGACGGTCGTCACCACGACCACCACCACGACGACCACGATCCCGTCGGGCAGCACCGAGGTGACGGTGCCCGTCGCCGCGGACGCCACCACCGACAGCGCCACGCCCACCACCGCGCTCGGCGGCGGCACCGCGGTCTCGGCCGACGGCCAGCCGACCCGGGTCGGCTACTTCCGCTTCTCGGTGACGGGCGTGAGCGGCACCGTCACCCGCGCCCGGCTGCGCCTCCACGTCCAGAACTCGACCGTCGGGCCGAGCCCCGGCGGCGGTCGGGTCGCACGCGTCGCGGACACCACGTGGTCCGAGAGCGGGGTCACCTGGAACACCCGCCCGGCGCTGGGCGCCGAGCTGGCCGCCACCGGTGCGGTGGCCGCCAACACCTGGGTCGAGTTCGACGTCACCGCCGCCGTGACGGGCAACGGCACCATCAGCCTCGGCCTGTCGAACGCCGACTGGGACGGCGTCTACTACGACAGCCGCGAGGCGGGCGCCACCACCGCGCCACGCCTCGTGCTGACGGTCGGCGGCACACCCGCCCCCGATCCGTTCCTGTACGCGGCGGGCGACATCGGCACGTGCACGACGAGCAACGACGAGGCCACCGGCCTGCTGCTCGACGGCACGACGGGCACCGTCATGCCGCTCGGCGACCTGGCCTACCCGGACGGCAGCACCACCGACTACGCCAACTGCTACGACCCCGCCTGGGGACGCTTCAAGCCCCGCACCCGGCCCGTGATCGGCAACCACGAGTACGTCACCCCCGGCGCCGCGCCCTACTTCGCCTACTTCGGCGCGAGCGCGGGCGAGCCGGGCAAGGGCTACTACTCCTTCGACATCGGGTCGTGGCACGTGGCGGTGCTCAACTCGAACTGCACCCTGGCGGGCGGCTGCGCGGCCGGGTCCCCGCAGGCGACGTGGCTCCAGGCCGACCTCGCCGCGTCCACCAAGCCGTGCATCCTCGCCGCCTGGCACCATCCGCTGTTCACGTCGGCCGCCGTGTACGACGGCAAGTCCGAGGTGATCCCGCTGTGGCAGATCCTCCAGGCCGCCGGAGCCGACGTCGTACTCAACGGTCACGCCCACGGCTACGAGCGCTTCGCCCGCCAGCTCGCCGACGGCACCGCCAACACGGCGACCGGCATCCGCGAGTTCGTGGTGGGCACCGGCGGCGCCGAGCTGTACCCGATGGCGGGCGTGTCGCCGAACAGCGAGGTCCGCAACGACACCACGTTCGGGGTGCTGCGGCTCAAGCTGTCCGCGTCGAGCTACTCGTGGACCTTCCTGCCCGTCGCCGGGTCGACCTTCACCGACGCGGGCACGACGGCCTGCCACTGAGGCGCCGGCCACCCTGCCGCGACTGCGGCTGGGTCAGCGGGCGAGGGGCTTGTACTTGATGCGGTGGGGCTGATCGGCCTCGGCGCCGAGCTCGCGCTTGCGGAACGCCTCGTACTCGGAGAAGTTCCCCTCGAACCACCGCACCTGGCTGTCGCCCTCGAAGGCGAGCATGTGGGTGGCGATGCGGTCGAGGAACCACCGGTCGTGGGAGATCACGACGGCGCAGCCCGCGTAGGCCTCGAGCGCGTCCTCGAGGGCGCGCAGGGTGTCGACGTCGAGGTCGTTGGTGGGCTCGTCGAGGAGGAGGACGTTGCCGCCCTCCTTCAGGAGCTTGGCGAGGTGCACGCGGTTGCGCTCGCCGCCGGAGAGCACGCCGACCGGCTTCTGCTGGTCCGAGCCGGTGAAGTTGAAGCTGGCGACGTAGGCGCGGCCGTGGATCTCCCGTCCGCCCACCACGAGGTCGTCGCGGCCGCCGGTGATCTCCTCGTAGACGGTCTTGGTGTCGTCGAGGCTGTCGCGGCTCTGGTCGACGTAGGCCAGGTCGACCGTCGAGCCGATCGTGATCGACCCGCCGTCGGGCTGCTCCTGGCCGGTGAGCATCCGGAAGAGGGTGGTCTTGCCGGCGCCGTTGGGGCCGATGATGCCGACGATGCCGGCCTTGGGGAGCGAGAAGGAGAGGTCCTCGATGAGCAGGCGGTCGCCGAAGCCCTTCGCCAGGTGCTCGACCTCGATGACCTGGTCGCCGAGGCGGTCGCCCGACGGGATGAAGATCTGCAGCTTGGCCTGGCGGCCCTCGGCCTGCTTGGACTCCTCGAGGAGCTTGTCGTACGCCGCGAGGCGGGCCTTGCCCTTGGCCTGGCGGGCCTTCGGGGACATCCGCACCCACTCGAGCTCCTGGTTGAGGGTGCGCTGGCGGGCCGAGGCCTGCTTCTCCTCCTGGGCGAGGCGGGCGCTCTTCTGCTCCAGCCAGCTCGAGTAGTTGCCCTCGAACGGGATGCCGCGGCCGCGGTCGAGCTCGAGGATCCAGCCGGCCACGTTGTCGAGGAAGTAGCGGTCGTGGGTGATGGCCACGATCGTGCCGGGGTAGTCGCGCAGGAAGCGCTCGAGCCACGCCACCGACTCGGCGTCGAGGTGGTTGGTGGGCTCGTCGAGGAGCAGCAGGTCGGGGGCCGACAGCAGGAGGCGGCACAGCGCGACGCGGCGCTTCTCGCCGCCGGAGAGGTTGGTGACCTCGGCCTCGCCCGGGGGCAGGCGCAGGGCGTCCATGGCGATCTCGATCTTGCGGTCGAGGTCGTTGGCGCCCTTGGCGGCGATCTCGGCCTCCAGGCGGGCCTGCTCCTCGCCGATCTTCTCGTAGTCGGCGTCGGGGTCGGCGTACTTGGCGAGGCACTCGTCGTACTTCGTGAGCAGCCCGGCGACCTCGGCCACCCCGTCGAGCACGTTCTCCTTGACGGTCTTGGTCTCGTCGAGGTGGGGCTCCTGCTCGAGCATGCCGACGGTGAAGCCCTGGGTGAGGCGGGCCTCCCCGGTGAAGCCGTCGTCCTTGCCGGCCATGATCTTGAGCAGCGAGGACTTGCCGGCGCCGTTGGCGCCCAGCACACCGATCTTGGCGCCCGGGTAGAAGGACAGGTTGATGTCCTTCAGCACCTCGCGGTCCGGCGGGTAGAACCGGGTCAGCTTGTGCATCGTGTAGATGTACTGGGCGCTCATGGGCGCGGGACCTCCTGGGGCTGCGGCCCGGCGATCCTAGGAGGTGGCGGCAGGGGACCCGTCGGCCGGTGCCACGAGGTGCACCAGGCGACTGAGCTCGCGCAGGTCGTCGAGGTCGAGGCCGACGATCGCGTCGGGGGGCTGGTGGAAGCCGGCCATGCCCGCGGTGCGCACGGCCGCGCCGTGGGCGGTGAGCCAGACCTCCTTGACCCGCCGGTCGGTGGGGGAGACCCGGCGTTCGGCGAGGCCGAGCTCCTCGAGCCGGTCGACGCGGTTCGTGACCCAGGACGGGTCGCACGTCCAGTGCTCGGCGAGGGTTCGCTGGCTGGTGCCGGCCTGCGGGTCGAGGTGGAACAGCGAGATGAGGTCCCCGATGTGGAGGCCCAGGTCGGCGGCGACGGCCTCTCGCCGGTCCTGCTGGGAGAGGAAGAGGCGGGCGATCGCGCCCCAGGCCTCGGTGGCGAGCCGGGTGTGCTCGTCGGCGTCGGCGGGTACCGGCGGGTGGGTCAGGTCGGCGAGGGCCTCGGGGCGCGCCATGGTGGGAGCGTAGCAGATCGTTGATTCTGCACAAGGTTGTGCTGCTAAATACTTGACCTAAGTCAATGATTGTGCGAGGGTCGGGGCATGTCACCTGCACCAGCCATCGAGGTCGACGGGCTCGTGAAGTCCTTCGGCGACGTGCACGCCCTCGCCGGGGTGAGCTTCGCCGTCGAGCCCGGGACCGTCTTCGGCCTGCTCGGCCCCAACGGCTCCGGCAAGACCACCACCGTGCGCGCCCTCACCACGATCATGGCGCCCGACGCCGGCACCTGTCGCGTGCTCGGGATCGACGTCGTCGCCGAGCCCGACCGCGTTCGCCGCGTCATCGGCCTCGCCGGCCAGTACGCCGCGGTCGACGAGCAGCTCACCGGTCGCGAGAACCTCGAGCTGGTCGGCCAGCTCACGCACCAGCCCCGGCGCACCATCCGCGCCCGGGCCGACGAGCTGCTCGAGCGGTTCGCCCTCACCGACGCGGCCGACCGCCCCCTCAAGACGTTCTCGGGTGGCATGCGGCGCCGCCTCGACCTCGCCGCCTCGCTCGTCCACCGTCCGCCGGTGCTGTTCCTCGACGAGCCGACCACCGGCCTCGACCCCCGCAGCCGCAACGACCTCTGGGACCTCATCCGGGAGCTGGTCGACGACGGCACCACGCTGCTGCTCACCACGCAGTACCTCGAGGAGGCCGACCAGCTCGCCGACCAGATCGCCGTGATCGACCGCGGGTCGGTCATCGCGTCGGGCACGGCCGCCGAGCTCAAGGCCCAGCTCGGCGCCACCGTCGTGGAGGTGTCCTTCCCGAGCGACGCCGCGGCCGTGGCCGCCGTGCCCACCGTCGCCGGGGTCGCATCGGGTGCCGAGGCCGACGGGCGCATCGTGCGGGCGCCCGTCGAGAACGGGCCCAAGGTCGCCATGGAGGTCCTGCGCGCCCTCGACGCCGCCTCGGTCGAGGTCGCCGGGCTCACCGTGCGCGAGCCGAGCCTCGACGACGTGTTCCTCGCCCTCACCGGCCACGCGGCCGAGGAGGCCGATCCAGCCGCTGCCACCACGGGAGGTTCCCGATGACCGCCACCGCCTCCGCCGTCCCCGCCGGCGCCGTGCCGCTGGGCGCCCCGCCCGAGGACGCCTCCCGCCTCACCTGGGCGGCGCGCGACACGGTCGCCCTCGCCAAGCGCAACCTCCTGCACTACACGCGGGTGCCCGAGCTGCTGGTGTTCACCTTCGTGCAGCCGATCATGTTCGTGCTGCTGTTCCGCTACGTCTTCGGCGGCGCCATCCCGATCCCGGGCATCGCCTACGTCGACTACCTGATGCCGGGAATCTTCGGGCAGACCGTCGTGTTCGGCTCCGTCGCCACCGGCATCGGGCTCGCCGAGGACCTCGGCACCGGCATCATCGAGCGGTTCCGCTCGCTGCCGATGACCCGGATGGCCGTGCTGTCGGGGCGCACGAGCGCCGATCTCATCCGCAACACGGGCGTGGTCGCCGTCATGATGATCGTGGGCGTGCTGGTGGGCTTCCGCCCCCACGGCGGGCTGCTCGGGATCCTGGGCGGCTGCCTCCTCGTGCTCGGCTTCGCCTTCGCCCTCTCGTGGGTGTTCGCCAACGTGGGCATGAAGGTCGCCAACGGCGAGTCGGCCCAGGCCGTGTCGTTCCCGATCCTGTTCCCGCTCACCTTCGCCTCCTCGGCGTTCGTGCCGGTGAACTCCATGCCGGGCTGGCTCCAGGGCTTCGCCGCCCACCAGCCGGTCACCGTCGTGATCAACGCCACGCGCGGCCTCATGCTCGGACCCGACGACGCCGCGGCCCTGCGCCAGGCCGGGCTCCTCACCGCCAGCACCACCAGCTACGT
>CAZUYW010000203.1:2645-5837 GCA_964624775.1 uncultured Iamiaceae bacterium | reverse complement strand
GTGCCGGTGGGCGCGACCGGGCGGGCGCGGCGAACGGCGCTGATCGCCGGCGTGGCCGGTCGTGCGGGCGGGGCCTGGGCGCTCCACCGGGCCCGCCGCGTCTTCGCCGACGCGGACCGGCGCGAGGAGCTCGACCTGGCCCACCAGATCAAGACCGCCGAGCAGGTCGCCGAGACGCTCGGGCACATGAAGGGCGCCATGATGAAGCTCGGCCAGATGGCGAGCTACCTCGACCAGGGCATGCCCGAGCCGGTGCGGGACGCCTTGGCCCAGCTGCAGTCCGACGCCCCGCCGATGGCGCCCGAGCTCGCGGCCGGCGTGATGCAGGCTGAGCTCGGCGCCCACCCCGACGAGCTCTTCGCCACCTGGGATCCGGTGCCCATCGCGGCGGCCTCGATCGGCCAGGTCCACCGTGCCCTCACCCGCGACGGGCGCGCGGTCGCCGTGAAGGTGCAGTACCCGGGGGTCGACGAGGCGATCGCCGGCGATCTCGACAACGCGGGGCTCCTCTTCACGGCGATGAAGGCGATGTTCCCGGGCCTCGAGCCCGGGCCGCTCGTCGAGGAGTTGCGCACGCGCATCGTCGAGGAGCTCGACTACGAGCTCGAGGCCGACAACCAGCGCCTCTTCGCCGAGTACTACGCCGGTCACCCCCACATCCACGTGCCGGCTGTGGTCGACGAGCTCAGCAGCCGCCGGGTGCTGACCACCGAGCTGGCCACCGGCGCACGCTTCGACGAGGTGGTCGACTGGCCCGCTGAGCAGCGCGACCTGGCGGGCGAGACGATCTACCGCTTCGTGTTCGGCAGCCTCTACCGCCTGGGCGCGTTCAACGGCGATCCCCACCCGGGCAACTACCTCTTCGGGCCGCACGGGCGCGTCACCTTCCTCGACTACGGGCTGGTCAAGCGGTTCACGCCCGAGGAGCTGGCCCCCTTCGAGGAGATGATCCAGGCGATGGTCCACGAGCGCGACGTCGCCGCCTTCCGGCGCATCGTCGAGCGGGTCGGGCTCCTGAAGCCGGGAGCGCCCTTCACCGACGAGGCCGTCGGCGACTACTTCGGGCACTTCTACGAGTTCGTGCAGACCGACGCGCCGATGACCATGACCGAGGCCTACGCGAGCGAGACCGTCCAGCGCTTCTTCGACACGTCCGGTGAGCACGGCGAGGTGATGCGGGCGGCGAACGTTCCCGCGTCGATGGTGATCATCCAGCGGATCAACCTGGGGCTGTACGCGATCCTCGGCGAGCTGCGGGCCACGGCGAACTGGCGTCAGATCGCCGAGGAGCTCTGGCCGTGGGTCGAGGCGCCGCCGAAGAGCGAGCTGGGCCGGGCCGAGGCGGCCTGGCGGGCGCGAGCCGGACGCTGACGCGTCAGCGCCGGATGCGGGTGTCGGCGCGGTGCCAGCGGACCCGCATGACCAGCTCGACCATGAGGGCGAGGAGCGCCACGAGGACACCGAGCACCACGAGCGTGGCGGCCGGCCGAGCCCGGTTGGCGGCGCGCTCCTGACAGGGCGACGCGTTGTTGGCGCGCGCCTCGGCTCGGGTGACCCCGCGCGGCGGGTGCTCGTCGTCGACGAGGACGTCGGTCCCGCCTCGCAGGAGGAACGACGCCGCGGTGCCGCAGTCCTGGACCGGGGTGGCGAGCGGGCGGACCAGCAGGCCGAGCCCGATCAGCGACACGAGGATGCCGACGAGCGCGACGGCCGCGGTGACCTGCGCGCGGCGCCGCCGGAGGGCGTGGCGCGGGTCGTCGCCGACGGGCGCCGGCGCGTCGGCGACAGGTGGATCGGGTTCGGTGGCGGTGGGGTGCACGCGTCCTCGCTGGGCTGGTCGCTCGCAGCGTAGGGCGGGTGGGGGGTGGAGCGAGAGCCACCACATTGCGGCCGTGCCCTGGACAAGCGTGGCGAGCGATGTGTGTGGGAGGAGGGAGTGGTGTGGCCCTCGCTCCGGAACCCCTGGTGCCGACGGGGCGATGGTCCATCGGCTGTTCAGAACTATCGGCGGGGCGGTCGCGCACCTGAAGGAAAATGTCACGCGGGGTGGGGTTTTCTCACGAATTGTGCGATTTTCGGCGGTCCGGCTGCCCCGTCGCGCCGCCGCTAGCCTGCCGACGTGCTCGTGTCCGCCGCATCGTCGTCGCCTGGCCTGTTCCTGGGCAAAGACCTCCTCGCGTACCTGGTCCTGGCCATGGGCGCGGCGCTCGTGGCGGGCAACGTGGCCGCCCTGGTGCGCCCGCCGGCGGAGGGGCGCAAGGAGGAGGACCTCGAGCGGGCCCCCGTGGCCCGATCGCTGATCATGGCCGGGATCGGGCTCGTCGCCGCCATCTGGGCGCTCGCGTCGCTCGTGCGCTGACGCGGCCCCGCTCCTCGCTCACCAGCCGGGTTCGGCCCATCCGTCGGGCCGCCACCCCGGGGGTGCCAGCTCGAAGCCCTCGAAGGTGAAGGCGGGGGAGACGGTGCAGCCGACGAGCGTCCACGGGCCCAGGCTGCGCGCGGCCTGCCAGGCGCGGGGCGGCACCACGGCCTGGGGCTCGCCGTCGTCGGGATCGGCCGACAGGGTGATCACTCGGTGCTCGTCGCCGTCGGCCACCGCCAGGGCGAGGGGTGCGCCGCCGTAGTGGTGCCAGATCTCGGCGGCGTCCACCCGGTGCCAGTGGGAGGACTCGCCGTCGGCGAGCAGGAAGTAGATCGCGGTGCCGGCGCCGCGCCCGCCGTCTGCCGGCAGGTCGCGCCACGTCTCGCGGAACCAGCCGCCCTCGGGGTGCGGGGCGAGGCCGAGGCGGTCGATCAGGGCCTGGGCCTCGGCGTTCATGCCGAGGCGCTGGGGGAGGGGTGGTTCTCGTCGTCGCCGGGGTCGGGGCCCGCCTCGGCGCCCGCGGTCGCGGGCATCGTGTCGGGTCCCCAGGCGGGCCGGTCCGGTTCTGCGGAACGGGCCATCCAGGCCTCGCGGCCGGCCTTGGCCCGCTTGCCGCCGCGGAGGGCGAGCACGCCGATCAGCAGCACGCTGGCCACCACCACGGCCATCAGCGTGATCTGCTCCCAACCCCCGCGGTCGCCGCCGTCCTTGGGGGCGACGCCCTCGTTGGGTCGGGGGATGATGTGGGGCTGCCCGGCGGTCTCGGGCTGCTGGCCCTGGGTGTCCTTGCGGGGTCCCGTGTCGACCGAGGCCGACACGGCCACGATGCC
>CAZUYW010000203.1:0-2545 GCA_964624775.1 uncultured Iamiaceae bacterium | reverse complement strand
CCCGAGGAGTACCCGTCGTTCACGTTGACGGTCCCGGCCATGAGCTGCTCGGCGATCTTGCGGCCCTTGCCGAGGTCGCCGCAGTACACGGAGGCGTTCAGGCCGTACTCGGTGTCGTTGGCCTCGATGACGGCGTCGTCCATGGAGGTGACGGGGTAGATGGCGACGACCGGCCCGAAGGTCTCCTCGCGGTGGAGCGCCATGTCGGGGGTGACATCGGTGAGCACGGTGGGCTCGTAGAAGAACGGACCGAGGTCCGGGCGGGCCTTGCCGCCGGCGAGCACGCGCGCGCCCTTGGCGATGGCGTCCTCGACGTGCTCGGTGACCTTCTCCAGCTGCGCGGCCGAGGCGAGGGCGCCGACCTCGGCCCCGTACTCCTGCTCCGCGCCGAGCCGCAGCGACGACACCCGTGCGGCGAAGCGATCCATGAACGCGGGGGCGATCGCCTGATCGACGTAGATGCGCTCGATCGAGATGCACAGCTGGCCGGTGTTGGCGAAGCAGCCGGTGGTGGCGCCGTCGACCACGCGGTCGAGGTCGGCGTCGGCGGTGATGAGCATGGGGTTCTTGCCGCCGAGCTCGGCCGAGAAGCCGATGAGGCGCTCGGCCGCGCCCTTGGCGACGGTGCGGCCTGTGGCGGTGGACCCGGTGAACATGACGTAGTCGGTGGTCTCGATGATCGCCGTGCCCACCGCGGTGCCGGGCCCGGTGACGATCTGCACCAGGCCCTCGGGAAGACCGGCCTGTTCGAGGAGCTCGTAGGCGCGCAGCGCGGTGAACGGGGTCTGGGTGTCGGGCTTGATCACGATGCCGTTGCCGGCGACGAGGGCGGCGAGGGCGTCCGAGACGGCGAGGACGAGCGGGTAGTTCCAGGGCGAGATGATGCCGACGACGCCCTTGGGGACGTGGTGCTCCTTCGCGGTCACCAGGCCGGGGGCGGCGGTCATGCGGCTGGTGGGCTTGAGGGCGCGCGGGGCGAGGCGGGCGTAGTACCGGGCCGTCACGGCCTGGTCCATGATCTCCTCGAACGCCCAGACCCGGGCCTTGCCGTTCTCGGCCTGGATGAGGTCGAGGAGCTCGTCCTGGTGGTCGAGCACGAGGTCGTGGTAGCGGAGCAGGACGGCGGCGCGCTCCTTGACGGGCAGCTGCGCCCAGCGGCGCTGCACGCGCCGGCACTCGGCGACGGCGGCCTCGACGTCCTCGCGGGTGCCGATGGGCACCTCGCCGATCACCTCGCCAGTGAGCGGGGAGGTGACCGTCTTGGTCTCCCGGCCCGGGGGGCAGGCGATGCGGGTGGCGAGCCGATCGGTCTCGGCCCGGCCGGGCCGCAGCGGGGCGCGGCCGCCGGCGGGCGCGGTGGCGGTGGGGACGTCGGTTGCGGTCATGGGGTCTCCTCGCGGGGCGGGACGCGGCCAGACCCCAACGCTACGCCGGAGGGGCCGCGATCGGGAAGGGCGGCGGGCTCGTCCGGGTGAGGTCGGCCGGGTCGTAGCGGATCCCGGCGAGTTGGGTGGCCTGGCCGACGAGGCGTCCCTCGGCGTCCCACACCTCGCACACCTCGTCGAGGTGGCGCTCCTGGAGGTGGCGCACGTACTGGCGCACCCGCAGCGGCCCCGGTGCGGGGCGGCTGCGGAGGTAGGCGCTGATCGAGAGCGTGGGCACCCACCCCGACGGGACGAGGTCGAGCGACGCGGGTGGCAGGGCATCGAGGAAGAAGAGCACGCCGAGCGGATCGGCCGGACGTCCGTCGGCGAAGCGGATCCAGCCCTGGAGCATGCCTCGACCGTGCCGCGCCCCCGACGCGAAGCCCAGCACCGCCGGGTCGGCGAGCATGTCCGCCTCCTCGGCGATCGAGACGCGGAACGGCGACCCCTCGCGCTCGGCGGGCAGGAGGACGCACGCGTCCGGGGCCGGGAGGTCCGGGGCCGGCACGTCGGACCAGGCCGCACCGCTCGGCGCCTCGGGGAGCGAGGCGAGCGTGAACGACGCGTCGACCTGCGCCACCCCGTGCTGCACGATCGTGGTGCGCACCTGGCTCGCCGAGCGCCCGGTGCGCAGGACCTGCACCTCGACCGTGGCCGGTCCGGGGTCGGGCGAGGCGAGGAAGTGGGCGGTGGCCGCGAGCGGATCCCGGTGCGGGCTGCCCGCCGCCCCGGCCGCCGCACCTGCGGCGCGGGCCGCGGTCGCGAGCAGGTAGCCGCCGTGGGCCTTGGGCCCGACGGTGAAGGACGGGTCGATCTCGACGTCGTAGGTCATCGGCTCGTCGTCGCGTGCGCGCACCGCGGTGGCCCGGTCGAAGCGGAAGGCGGGTGTCTCGGGGGACATCGGCTGGAGGCTACGGGCACGGGCACCGGTGAGCCGATACCGTCGGGCGCCCGCCCGAACCGCCCGGAGGACCCATGACCACCGCCGCCGCCGCCCTCGTCGCCGATCGCATCGACCAGCTGCTCGGGGAGGGCGATCCCCGGGGCGCCGACCCCGTCGAGTTCCGGGGGCGCCAGTACGACCTCGGCCTGGCGTGGGTCCACTTCCCCGAGGGCTGGGG
>CAZUYW010000202.1:0-5916 GCA_964624775.1 uncultured Iamiaceae bacterium | reverse complement strand
CCGACCTCGTCGGCGTCGACGAGGTCGATCGGCACCATGAAGCTCATGATCAGCGCCGAGCCGGGCGCGAAGGACGCGACCGCGTCCAGGGTCGCGGCGATCGCGGGACCGGTCAGGTACATGGCGACGCCGAGCGACGACACGACCGTCGGGCGCTCCCGGTCGAACCCGGCCCGCTCGAGGGCGTCGACCCACGAACCACCGCCCTCGAAGTCCACCGGCACGAAGGCCAGGCCGTCCGGGAGGGCCACGCCGAGCTCCGCGAGACGGCGCTGCTTCCACGCCTGCGTGCCGGGCTGATCGATCTCGAAGATGCGCACCCGCTCGGCCAGATCCGGTCGACGGACGGCGAGCGTGTCGAGGCCGGCGCCCAGCAGCACGTACTGGTCCACGCCGCGCCCGGCCGCCGCCTCCACCTCGTCTTCGGTGAACCGGGCGCGCGCCACGATCGACGCGCGGTTGCGGCTCGTGGCCCGGGGGTCCATGTCGCGTCGCCGCTGCCAGCCGTCGGGCGGGTCGACGAGCCGCAGGCCGATGTCGTCGGCGAGGACGTGGGGCGGGTCGTCGAGGAGGACGTGCTGGGCACGCCAGAGCGCGACCCGCACCGCGGTGGCGTCGGGCTTCGGATCGGTCACGCGGTCAGCCATGGGTCAGGAGTCTGCCCCGGCGCGCTCGGCGGCCTTGCGCTGGCCACGGCTCGGGCCGGCGACGATCACCCGGGTCGGGTCGGCCGGATCGAGGTGCGGGGTGCCCTCGGGCCACAGGTCGGCCAGCGCGCCGCGCCGCACGGCGGGCGCCATGGCCTGCAGCGACGCGCAGGCGCCCAGGTAGGCGACGCGGTCGGCGTGGTTCCAGGACAGGCCGAGCGTGCGCCGCACCACGTCGGGCATCCCACCGTGCACGAGGATGCGCAGCAGCTCGCCGCCGAGGTGGGTGGCCACACCGTTCAGCACGGCCAGCGGACCGGGCAGGCGGACCTGCTCGGCGCGGGCCGAGGGGTTCGACTCGGGGTCGAGCACCCAGGCCACGGCCGGCGTGACCTCGAGCTCGGTCCGGCAGATCTCGTCGAAGCGACCCCGGAACGCCTCGTAGGTGGGCGGCACCGGTCGGCAGCTCACCCCGTAGCGCCGGTACCAGGTGACCGACTCGGCGTAGAGCTGCTCGCGCTCGGCCGCGCCGAACGGCCCGGCCATGTAGAGCTCGCGGGCCCGGAACATCTCCCACGTGAACGTGGCGTGCGCCCACCAGAAGATGTCGGGGTCGAGCGCGTGGTACCGCTGCCCGTGGTGGTCGGTGCCCTTGATGTCGGGGTGGAAGTCGCGGATCGTGCGGCCCATCGCCGCGCCCGCCTCGTCGTCGACCGAGAAGATGCTCCCCCAGATGAGCGGGATCGAGCGAAAGATGCGGTCGAAGGGATCGTCGAAGAAGTTCGAGTGATCCGTGACCCCCGCGCCGAGGCCCGGGAGCATCAGCTGCATGATCCCGGCCGCCGTGCCGGGGAGGAGCGAGCGCGGATCGCCGGCGATCGTCCACAGCAGCGAGCCAGGCCCGAGCGGAGCGCCGAGCGGTGCGACATCGTCCACGCCGCGGTTCTAGCCCATCGACCCCGTGGCGGGCGGCTCCGAGGGGTGGTCGCTACCCTCGTCCCCATGTCCGGTCGCTATGCCTTCTCCCTGCCCGAGCCCCGCGACCGGGACGGCTGGTTCAAGCTCGGCAAGATCGACGTCTCCACCACGGCGCTCATCGTCGGCCTCGGCCTGTGCTCGATGGTCCTGTTCGCGATCAGCCCGTCGGCGTCGGAGAAGCTCGCGTTCTCCACGATGTCGGTGCGCGACGGCGAGGTGTGGCGGATCGTCACGTGGCCGCTCCTCAACCCGCCGATCAGCATCTGGGCGCTGGTGAGCCTGCTCGTGTTCTGGTGGCTCGGCCACCTGATCGAGGACCAGATCGGCCGTGTGCCCTACACGTGGCTCGTGGTCGCCATGACGGTCATCCCCGCGGTGCTCGTCACCCTCCTGAACTTCGAGAACGACCTCTACCCGGGGCGCTGGTCCGCCTACACGTTCTCGGTGTCGCTGCTGTCGCTCGGCATGCTCACGATCTTCGGGCTCGACCGGCCCGACGCCCGGTTCTTCTTCGGCATCCCGGCCTGGGTCATCGCCGCCGCCTTCATCTTCATCGAGGTCCTCCAGGACCTCGGCAACCGGGCGTGGGCGACGCTGATCATGGACCTGCTCGTGGTCATCGTCGGCTGCATCGGCGCCCGCCAACGCGGCATGCTGGACCACCTCGAGTTCATCCCCCGCTGGCGCAAGCTCGCCGGGAACCCCTCGCCCTACGGCCACATCGGATCGGCCGCGCCCAAGGCCAAGCGCACCAAGGGCCGCAAGGCCAAGCAGAAGGGCGGCGGGGGCGTGGTGGCCGGCCCGTGGCCCCAGCCGGGCGGCATCAGCCCGCTCGAGCAGGCCGAGCTCGACGTGCTCCTCGACCGCATCGGCGAGGGCGGCATCGACTCGCTCAGCCCCCACGAGAAGGCCCGCCTCACCGAGCTGTCGAAGCGGATGCGCGAGTCCTGAACGCGCTCAGCCGAGCGGCTGGAGCAGCTCGATCCGGTTGCCGAACGGATCGTCCACGTAGACGCGGTCGTGGCCGGGCAGGGGCTCGTCCTCGATGACCCGGCACCCCGCGGCGACCAGCGCGTCGGCGAGGGCGTGCACGTCGTCGACCTCGAGGGCGGGGTGCGCCTTGCGCGCCGGCCTGAAGTCGGCCTCGACACCGAGGTGCACCTTCACGCCCGGCCCCTCGAACCAGCACCCGCCCCGCACCGCGAGGTGCGGTGGCTTGGGCACCTCCGGGATGCCGAGCAGCCCTTCGTAGAAAGCGATGGCCTCCGCCTCGCCGCCCGCGGGCATGGCCAGCTGCACGTGATCGAGGCGACGCACCGACATCGGACCCATCTTGGCCCCGATCGGGCCACACTGGCGCGATGGATGCCGTCCTCCAGGCCCTGTCGGACCAGCACGCCGAGCTCGCGGCCCTCGTGCGCCACCGCACCGAGGACGAGCTCGCCGCCCCCTCGCGGTGCCCGGGCTGGAGCGCCGGCGACGTGCTCCTGCACCTGGCCCAGACCGACGAGATGGCGGTCGCGAGCATCGAGGGCCGCGTCGAGGCCTTCATGCACGATGCCGCCACCCGCATGACCGACGCCGCTGCCGGCGCCAACGTGGACGACTGGGCCGGCTCCCTCGTCGCGGTCGACCGCACGACCGGGATCACGGCCCGCGACCGCTGGCTCGCCGCCTCCGAGGCCCAGCGCGCCGCGTTCGCCACCGTCGACCCCGCGGCCCGGCTGACGTGGGTGGCGGGCGAGCTCGCGGCCCGGTCCCTCGCCACCACCCGTCTGAGCGAGTGCTGGATCCACACGGTCGACATCGCGATCGCCTGGGGCGACCCGCCGCCCCCCACCGACCGGCTGTGGCACATCGCCCGGCTCGCCTGGCGGACCGTGCCCTACGCCGCTGCCCGAGGTGGCGCCGAGCTCGCCGGCTCGGTCGCCTTCGCGCTGGAGGCACCCGACGGGTCCACGTGGCACTTCGGCGCGGCGGATGCCCCCACCGTGGTGACCGGCACCGCGCTCGACCTGTGCACCGTCGCCGGCCAGCGCGCCGTCGCGGCGGACGCGGGCCTCGCCGCCACCGGGCCCGATGCCGCCACCGTCCTGCGCCTCGTGCGCACCTTCGCCTGACCGTGCCCGCCACCAGCGCCGGCCTCCTGCTCCACCGGATCGGTGCCGACGGCGGCCTCGAGGTCCTGCTCGTGCACCCCGGCGGCCCGTTCTTCGCTCGCAAGGACGCCGGTGCGTGGTCGATCCCGAAGGGCGAGCACGGGCCGACCGACGACCCGCACGCCACCGCCCTCCGGGAGTTCGCCGAGGAGCTGGGGACCCCGCCGCCCCCGGCCGCGGACGGCATCGACGATCTCGACCTCGGCACCGTGCGCCAGAAGGGCGGCAAGGTCGTCCGCGCCTTCGGCCGGGCCGGCGATCTCGACGTCGCCACCATCGCCTCCAACACGTTCGAACTGGAGTGGCCGCCCCGATCCGGTCGCACCCAGGTGTTCCCCGAGGTCGACCGGGCGGCATGGTTCCCGCTCGAGGAGGCCAGGTCGCGCATCAACCCGGCGCAAGCCGACCTTCCTCGACCGCCTCGTCGAGCGGATCGACCCGTAGCCTCACCCCATGTCGACGCTGAAGAAGCTCATCATCGCCGGAGTCATCCTCGGGGTCGTGGCCGGAGCGGCCGGCGTGTGGTGGTTCCTGAAGGACGACGCACCGGAGAAGGTGTCGCTCGACTCGGCCGCCCGCTCGGTGACCACCAAGGCCGGCGACGCGGCGGCGTTCGACGGCGCCGAGGGCACCTGGACGGTCGACACCGAGACCGGCGACTTCGACTTCGAGTCGGCCACCGGCACCTTCGCCGGCTTCCGCATCGCCGAGGAACTGCAGGGCATCGGCAAGACCGAGGCCGTCGGCCGTACCGGCGACGTCAGCGGCTCGCTCACCATCGAGGGCACCAAGCTCACCAAGGCCGACTTCACCGTCGACCTCACCACGATCACCACCAACCAGTCCCGGCGGGACGGCCGGGTGCAGGACGCCCTCGACACCGGTGAGTTCCCGAAGGCCACCTTCTCCCTCACCGAGCCGATCGACCTCGGCGACGCGGTGGACACCGGCAAGGCCACCAGCGTCACCGCCAGCGGCGACCTCACCGTCCACGGCGAGACCAAGCCGGTCCAGGTGAAGATCGACGCCCGCGTGAAGGGCAACACCCTCGTGGTGGTCGGCAGCACCGACATCGCGCTGGCCGACTTCGGGGTCGCCGTGCCCCAGGCGCCGGTCGTCCTGTCGGCGTCCGACACCGCCACCGTCGAGCTGCAGCTGCTCCTCACCCCGGCCTGAGGGCCCCGCCTGGTACGGTCTGGGCCATGAACACCCCGCTCCGAGCCCGACGCCTCGCGGCCCTCGCCGTGGTGGGCGCCCTCGCCCTCGCCTCGTGCAGCTCCGGCGGCGACGACGCCGCCGAGAAGACCACGACCACCAAGGCCGAGAAGACCACCACCACCGAGAAGGCCACCACGACCACGACCACCGAGGCGACCACCACCACCGACGGCACGGTCGACACGCTCGACGAGCTCGAGCAGGTCGCCAAGGACGCGCTCCTCACCGCCAAGGAGGTGGCGCCGGACTTCACCGAGGACACCTACGAGGGCGGGACCTCCACGGGCCCCTGCACCGACACGCACCCCGACGAGCTGATCAAGCCGGCCGTGCACGTCGGTGCCGCATCCGGACGCCAGGACGCCGGGTACGAGCAGGCCATCCGCATCTACGACGACGAGGCCGAGGGCAAGGAGGCGTTCGCCAACTTCAAGGAGTCCATCTCCTGCGACGGCGGCACGATCACCAAGGACGACGGCTCGACCTCCGAGGTCACCCTCGGCGACGAGGTCGACATGGCCGGCATCAACAAGCACATCGACGAGGGCTACGCCCGCCAGGCCAGCACCACCGGGGCGAAGGGCTACGTCGTGGTCACCCGGCTCGGCGCCAGCGTGATCACGTTCCAGTTCTTCAGCGCCGAGGGCACCGACGACTCGACGCTGCCCGACATCCCCACCGTCATCTCCAAGGCGATGGACAAGGCGGCCGCCGCCTGAGCCACCCGCTCAGCCGACCGACGACCTGACCAGGAGGGCGAGGTACCCGGCGAACACCACGCCGGTCGCCTCGCCCTCCGGCGCGTCCGGCCACGGCAGCGCATCGTCGAGCCAGGCCCGGATGGCGGCCGGGTCCACGCCGCCCGCCACCGCCGCCGTCACGTTCGACTCGGTCATCAGGTAGGCGAGGTACTG
>CAZUYW010000201.1:0-5938 GCA_964624775.1 uncultured Iamiaceae bacterium | reverse complement strand
GCCTCGTGGTAGCTCCGGAAGTCGGTCAGCCAGAGCTGGCGGAGGTGCACCGGAGGGCAGGCGGCCGACGGCGTGCGGCGGTCAGGAGACGCGGACCGGCATGAGCAGGTACAGGAACTCCTGCGCGCCCGAGGCCCGGATGACGGCGGGCCGCTGGGCATCGACGGTGTCGAGCATGATCTCGTCGCCCGGGGTGACGTCCACGCCCGCGAGCAGGTAGTCCGGGTTGAAGGCCACGGTGAGGTCCTCGCCCTCGTAGCCGGCGTCGAGCTGCTCGTGGGCCTGGCCGACATCCTGGGTGATGGCCACGAGCTCGAGGCCGTCGGCGCTCATCGCCAGGCGAACCGGGGTGTTGGGCTCGCGGGCCAGCAGCTTCACGCGCCGCACCGCCTCGACCAGCGCCTCGCGGTTCACCGTGAGGCGGTTCGGGTGGCTGGCCGGGATGAGGCCCCGGTAGTTCGGGAACTCCCCCTCGATGAGGCGGGTCGTGAGCCGCACCGAGCCGACCTCGAAGGTCGCCTCGCGCTCGCCGAGGCGCAGGGTGATCTCCTCTGCGGTGCCCAGGAGCCGCTCGAGCTCGCGCAGGGCGCGGGAGGGGACGAGCACGCTCTGGCCCTCGCCCAGCACCGAGGTGCCGGGCAGGTCCCGCACCGCGAGCCGGTAGGAGTCGGTGGCCACCAGGCGCAGGCCTCCCTCCTCGGCGGCGAGGAGCACGCCGGTGAGGATCGGTCGGGCGTCGTCGCTGCTCGCGGCCGGCACCACCTGGTGGAGCGCGGCGGCGAAGTCGGGCGCGGCGAGGGTGACCGCATCGTCGCCGGGCATGGACAGGCGGGGGAACTCGTCGGCGGGGAGGAGGCGCAGCGACGAGGTGAAGCGCCCGGCGGTGATCTGGGCCTCGTCGCCGTCGACGACGACCTCGACCCGGGGCTCGCCGAGCGAGCGGACCAGATCGGAGGCGATCTTCGAGGGCAGGACGGCGACACCGTCGGCCTCGCCCGCCACCTCGATCTCGACCTCGATCGTGAGCTCGAGATCGCTGCCGGTGAACCGGAGGCGGTTTCGGGTGAGCTCGGCGCGCACGCCCGCGAGGACGGGCAGGGCGCCGCCACGGTTGGCCACGGCTCGACCCGCGGCACCAAGGGCTTCGACGAGAGCGTCACGCTCGCAACGGAACTTCACGGCTGAGGCTCGCTTTCTCCGGTGAGGATGCTGATCAAGATCTGATGGTGGTGGTAGGGCGTGTGGATTGGGGATAACCCCGCGTCAGGGCAGGTCAGGGCGGGGGTGACGGCGCGCGCGGTCGTCCCCAGCGTCCCACAGGCGGGGTCGTCGCGTCGGGGATGGCTGTGGTTCGACCCGGGTTGTGCCCAGCTCGTCCACATGCTCCCCACCGGCTCGCGCCCTCGTCATGCACAACGGGCTGTGGAGGACGGTGGACAACGAACGTGACGAACGGCACGAAACGGACATATCAGCTGCCCTTTCGGACCTGTTGGACGAGCTCGGAGACCTGGTCGTAGATCTGGCGACGCTCCTTCATGAGCGCCTTGATCTTCTCGACCGCGTGGATGACCGTCGTGTGATCACGGCCACCGAACTCGCGTGCGATGGCCGGATACGACAGGTCGGTCGTCTCACGGAAGACGTACATGGCGATCTGGCGCGCGGTGACCAGGGGTCGACGCCGGCTCTTGCCGGTGATCTCCTCGACCGTGAACCCGAACATCTCGGCCGTGGCGGCCAGGATCAGAGCCGGGGTGATGGGCCGCGGCTGGCGATCGCCCAGGATGTCGTGCAGGTGCTTCTCGGCCACATCGAGGGTCAACGGTGTCTTGACGAGGTTCGCCAGCGCCGACACGCGGTTCAGCGCGCCCTCGAGCTCGCGGATGTTGTCGGTGATGTTCGTGGCGATGAACTCGAGCACGTCGTCGGGGATCGGCACCGGTTCCATCTCCGCCTTCTTGCGGAGGATGGCCAGCCGGGTCTCGAGGTCCGGTGGCTGGATGTCGGTGATGAGCCCCATCTTGAACCGGCTGCGCAGGCGGTTCTCGAGGGTGGAGATGGCGTCGGGCGGCCGATCCGAGGACAGCACGAGCTGGCGGCGACCCTCGTGGAGGGCGTTGAACGTGTGGAAGAACTCCTCCTGGGTCTCCTTGCGGTTCTCCAGGAACTGGATGTCGTCCACGAGCAGGACGTCGACCTCGCGGTAGCGCCGCTTGAACTCAGCCGAGGTGTTGAGCCGGATCGACTCGATGAACTGGTTGAGGAAGGTCTCCGAGGTGACGTAGCGGACCACGTAGTCGGGGTAGTTCTCCTCGACGTAGCAGCGGATCGCCTGCAGGAGGTGCGTTTTGCCCAGGCCGGCGTCGCCGTAGATGAACAACGGGTTGTAGGAGCGACCGGGGGTCTCGGCCACCGCCAGGGCCGCGGCGTGGGCGAAGCGGTTCGAGGTGCCGGTCACGAAGTCGTCGAAGGTCAGGTTCCGGGGCTCGTTGTCGCCCGAGGGCAGCCGATCGCTCGGCGCCTCACCGACCGCGGGCGCCGCGCTGAGGAGGTCGTCGAGCGGATCGATGACCGGGTCGTCGTCGAGCGCGTCGGTGCGGATCGCGAGCTCGATGCTCAGGTCCTGGCCGCTGACGTCGCGGACGATGTCCTCGACGAGGGAGAGGTAGCGGCCCGAGAGGCGCTCCTTGACCACCCCGCTGGGCACGGCGAGCGAGAGGCTCGTGCCGTCGAGGTCGAGCGCGGCGATGTCCTGGAAGGTGGATCGCCAGACCGCGTCGGACACCTGGGTCCGCAGCGATTCCTGGCAGTTCGTCCACAGGTCCTGTGCAGGTCCCACCTGGTCGGTCCACCCCTCGGTTGCGGGCGCTCCACAGCAGGATCCACATGCTGTGGAAAACAGAACGGCAGACCGGGACGGGGTTCCGTCCGGTCTCGGAGATCGTGCACCCGTCGGCATGGATCCAGTCCGATGGGCAGGGAGCGGACCGTAGCACCAGGATTCGGGGCGAGCGCAAGGGCTGACGATGGTGCTCGAAGGTGCTGGTCAGCGGCGCGGTCGGCCGTGGGGAGCCGCGCCGGACCCGCGGTCGGGCCGGGGCGCTTGCGTCGCGATTGTGCTGTCCGGCGGCCGGGGCCTAGCGTGGTCCGATGTCGGTGCACCGACGCGATCTCGACGCGTCCACAGCACCGTTCGCCACGCAGCGCCCACCGCGGGCGCCCGACCGGCCTGTCGGTCCGGTCGACGAGGAGGATCAGTGAAGCGTACCTATCAGCCCAACGCCCGCAAGCGGGCCAAGAAGCACGGCTTCCGCGAGCGCATGTCCACCCGTGCCGGGCGCGCCGTGCTGCGCAACCGCCGCCTCAAGGGCCGGGCGAAGCTGTCGGCCTGATCCAGCCCATCCGTGATCGCCGCACGTTCGCGGCGCTGCGGGCCCAGGGCCGCCGGGTGCGAACCGGCACGCTCAGCGCGGTGCACCTCGCTGACGGTGGCCCACCACGGGTCGCCTACGCGGTGCCCCGAGCGGTGGGCGGGGCTGTGGTCCGCAACCGGGCCCGACGGCGCCTGCGGCACGTGCTGGCGACCATCGCGGTCGCCGATCCGGGCCAGGTGCCCGGGGGCGCCCTGGTGATCACGGTGCGCGGTGATCTGGCCGATCGCAGCACCAAGGAGCTGACGAACGACGTGGTGAGCTTGCTCGAGGCAGTCCGTGCCCGGCACCGCCGGGAGGCGACGCACCCGTGAACGTGGCCGCGCGCGGCCTGACGGCCTCGATCCGCTTCTACCAGGCTGCCCGCGCCGGTCGTCCCTCGCCGTGCCGCTTCGAGCCCTCCTGCTCGAGCTACGCGCTCGAGGCGGTGCAGGTGCACGGCGCACTGCGGGGCAGCTGGCTCGCGGTGCGGCGCCTCAGCCGGTGCCACCCCTGGGGCGGCCACGGCTGGGATCCTGTGCCCGAACCATCCTGCGCGGCCCACGCCGCTGACCACACCGAACGGACGGTCACCTGATGTTCTACCTGATCGCTCGACCGCTGCAGTTCTTCTACGAGCTGTGGCCCAACTACGCCGGCGCGATCGCCCTGCTCACGATCGTGATCATGGTCCTGCTGCTCCCGCTGACCCTCAAGGGCACGCGGTCGATGCTGGCCATGCAGAAGCTCCAGCCCGAGCTCAAGAAGCTCCAGAACCAACACCGCGACGATCGGCAGAAGCTGAACGAAGAGGTGATGAAGTTCTACAAGGAGAACAACATCAACCCGATGTCGGGCTGCCTGCCGCTGCTGCTGCAGATGCCCGTGTTCCTGGTGCTGTACCGCACCCTGGCGGGGCTCACCCTGCGAGCGCCCTACGGCCAGGACATGGGGTCGGCCGTGGCCCGGCACCAGACCGGGGCGAACGGTGGCGTGTGGGAGAAGTTCGGCAACTTCTACCCGCACCACCTCGACAAGTCCTCCCAGCTGTACCAGGACCTCCACGCCACCAACGAGATGAAGTCCTTCGGGATCGATCTCGCCCAGTCGGCCCAGCAGGCGTTCGGCCACGGCCTGGTCAAGGCCCTCCCCTACATCATCCTGGTGCTCGCCGTGACGGCCACCAGCTACTACCAGCAGCGCCAGATCGCGGGCCGCAACCCGCAGGCGGCCGCGGCGAACCCCCAGCAGCAGATGCTGATGAAGGTCATGCCGCTGTTCTTCGCCTTCATCTCGCTCACCCTGCCGGCGGGCCTGGTCGTGTACTTCCTGGTGTCCAACACCTTCCGGATCGGCCAGCAGGCCTTCATCACCCGGACCATGTACCAGAACGGCGATGGACCCGTTGCCACCACCGCCCGGGAAAGTGACAAAACGTCAACAAAGGCCAAGGGTGGCTCCACCGCCACGAAGGCCAAGCCGGCCAAGCAGGCCGAACCGGCCAAGCCCAAGGGCATGCTCGCCCAGCTCAAGGAGGCGGGACTCCCCAACCCGCAGAAGGCCAAGGACGACTTCCGGGATACCGCATCCGCCAAGCCGGCCTCGGCGCCATCGAAGGGATCGGCTGGTCCGTCGCGCGCGGCGCCGTCAGCCCAGAACCGGTCCAAGAACAAGAAGAAGAGGAAGTGATCGCCCATGGAGTGGGTTGAGACCACGGGCCGTACGGTCGAGGACGCCAAGGAGGCGGCGCTCGACCAGTTGGGCATCGATGCCAGCGAGGCCGAGTTCGAGATCGTCGAGGAGCCCAAGACCGGACTCTTCGGTCGGGTCCGCAGCGAGGCGCGCGTGCGCGCCCGCGTCGTGCCCAAGGCCCCCCGGGCCAAGCAGGAGCGCCGCCCGCGTCGCGCCCGCGGTGGACGCGACGACAAGCCGAAGACGGCGACCGCCTCGGCACCAGCGACCACGAACGGCTCTGCCGGCGGTCGTGCCGGTGGGTCGGGTGGCGATGGCGCAGCCCGCAAGAAGGGCCGGGGCGCGTCGTCCCGTCCCGCCCCCTCCAACGGCGATGGAACCGCCACCAACCAGGAAGGCAAGCAGATGAGCGACGAGGTGGTGTCCGTCGACACCCAGGCCGATGTGGTGACCGAGTTCCTCGAGGGGCTCCTCGCAGCGCTCGGCGTGGAGGGCGAGATCGTCCGGACCAAGGTCGATGACGAGACGATCGAGCTCGGCGTCCAGGGCGCCGACCTGGGGCTGCTGATCGGCCCGAAGGGCCAGACGCTGACCGCCGTGCACGAGCTGGCACGGACCGTCCTCCAGCGCCGGGCCACGGGTCGGCACGAGGGCCGCGTCCGGATCGACATCGGTGGCTACCGCCAGCGCCGCCAGGAGGCGCTGGCCCGCTTCGTGCGAGCCCAGGCCGACGAGGTGCGCGAGCTCGGTGTCGCCCGGGCGCTCGAGCCCATGAACGCCGTCGATCGCAAGGTCGTGCACGACACCGTCAACGAGATCGAGGGCGTGTCCAC
>CAZUYW010000200.1:0-5964 GCA_964624775.1 uncultured Iamiaceae bacterium | reverse complement strand
CCACCAACGCCCGGCGCGAGGACGGCAACCTCGTCATCGAGGCACGGGCCGAGCCCGAGCTCGGCGTGCCCTACACGTCCGCCCTCGTCCAGACCCGGCGCACGTTCCGGTACGGGCGCTTCGAGGCCCGCATGAAGCTGCCGACGGGACCCGGCACCTGGCCGGCGTTCTGGCTGCTCGGCCGGCCGACCTGGCCCGACGCCGGGGAGATCGACGTCATGGAGCACTACGCCCGGTACGGCGCCACCGACACGCCGAACTACGGCGTCGTCGAGTCGAACCTGCACTCGAGCCCGCCGCCCGGCAAGCCCAAGGACACCACCCGCGGCCGCGTCACCCGCACGAAGATCGACCCGACCACCTGGCACACCTACGCGGTCGAGTGGGAGGAGGGTGAGATCCGCTTCTTCGTCGACGGCACCCTCACGGCCACCCACACCCGGCCCGCCGACGACCCCGCCGCCTGGCCCTTCGACGACCACCCCGAGGTCATCGCGTTCGACCTGTTCCTCGGCGCCTACGCCGGACCGGTCAAGGCCGAAGCCATGCCCCAGCGACTGCTCGTCGACCGCGTCACCGTGAGGAGGCTCCCGTGATCATCCACCACCTCGAGGACCTGAGCGCCGACTGGCTCACCGACGCGCTCCACGCCTCCGGGGCCCTCCCCAGCAGCGGGGCGGTCGCCTCGTTCACGACCGAGCCGATCGGCACCGGCCAGATGGGCGACTCGTACCGGGTCGCCCTCGCCTACGACGGCGACGCCGACGGGGCGCCCGCGTCGGTCGTGGCCAAGCTCGCCACCGAGGACGAGACCAGCCGGGCCACCGGCCTCGCCCTGCGCTGCTACGAGGTCGAGGTCAACATCTACGCCCAGCTCGCGCCGCGCCTGCAGATCCGCATCCCGCGCTGCCACCACGCCGAGGTCGACCCCGCCACCGGCTGGTTCACCCTCCTCCTCGAGGACATGAGCCCCGCGGTGCAGGGCGACCAGCTCGCCGGGCTCACCGCCGAGCAGATCGAGGAGGCGACCGTGGCCCTCGCCGGGCTCCACGGGCCCTGCTGGGAGGACCCGGAGCTCGCGGCCCTCGACTGGCTCAACCGCGGCACCGACGAGGCCAACACGTTCACGGCGGCGATGGTCGCCGCCCTCTTCCCCGGGTTCGTGGAGCGGTACGAGGACCGGCTCACCTGCGACGAGCTCGACCTCGCCGCGCACCTCATCGACCGCCTCGGGCCGTACCTGCTCGAGCGCGCCGGCCCGCGCACCGTGGTCCACGGCGACTACCGGCCCGACAACCTCCTCTTCGGCGGGGCCGACGCACCGGCCCCGCTCACCGTCGTCGACTGGCAGACCGCGATCTGGGGCATGCCCGCGGCCGACGTCGCCTACGCGGTGGCCCTCGGCTTCGCCGACCCCGCCGAGCGGGCGGCCCGCGAGCGCGGGATCGTCGAGCGCTACCACGAGGCGCTGCTCGCCACCGGGGTCACCGGCTACTCGTTCGCCGAGTGCTGGGACGGCTACCGGCGCGGCTCGTTCTCCGGGATGCTCATGGCGATCGCCCCCGCGATGCTCGTCGTGCGCACCGAGCGGGGCGACGAGATGTTCATGGCCATGCTGCGCCGGGCCGCCGCCCAGGTGCGCGACCTCGACGCCGTGGACCTGCTCCCCTAGGCGTCAGTCGTCGGCACGGCGCCGCGGTGGCGGGTCGAACGAGGCGACGACCGGCGTGAACACGACGAGCACGCCGAGGTCCACCTGGCGCGGGAAGCGCGCCCGGTACGCCTCGAGATCCTCGTCACCGTCGACCGGCGAGATCACGGCCCGTCCGTTCATGGCGACGGTGCGCCCGGCGAGGCGCACCTCGGCGGGGTGCCCGCGGTCGAAGTTGTGCCACCAGCGCTTCGACGCCGGGTACCCGACGCCGACGACCAGCCGGTCGGCGTCGCCGGCGTACTGCACCGGGAGGGACACGAGGTCGCCGCTGCGCCGGCCCCGGTAGCTCACGATCGCCACCGATCCGCTCAGCACGCGATGCGCGCGCGAGCGCAGGACCGCCATCACGACCCGGTTCCCGATCCCGACCACGGCGACCATCGTGGCCGCTCAGACCCCCGTTGGACAGGGACCTTGGTCGCAGATCCGCCCACGCGTCAGCTACTCGTCAGGTGACGCACCGGCGGAGGCATGGACATCGACGGGGCCCGTCGTCGCTACGGTCGAGCCGTGGCAGCGCCTGCGCCCATGACCGATCCGAGCGACCGATCCCGGCCGGCGGTGCACCTCACGCCGCCGAGCGGCTGGCTCAGCGACCCGAACGGGCTGGTGCAGGCGGGTGGCACGTTCCACGCCTGCTACCAGCACCACCCCCACGACCTCACCTGGGGACCGATGCACTGGGGGCACGCCACCTCCACCGATCTCCTCACCTGGACACACCAGCCGATCGCCCTCGCCCCGGGCCCGCACGCCGACGCGTGGTCGGGCTCCGCGGTGGTGGACCACGAGGACTCGGCGGGCTGCGGACCCGGCGCCATCGTGGTGCTGCACACCGCCGCCGGGCCGGGCGGCCAGGTGCAGTGCCTGGCCTCGTCGACCGACGGGGTGCGCTTCGTGCCGGACCCGGGCGGGCCCGTGCTGGTCGGCAATGTCGCCGACTTCCGCGACCCGAAGGTGCTGCGGTTCGACGCCGGTCGCGCGAGCTGGTGGGTGCTGGTGCTGTCCGCCGGCGACGAGCTGCGCCTGTACCGATCCGATGACCTGCGCCGGTGGAGCGAGACGAGCCGGTTCCGTCCCGATACCGCCCCGACCGGCGTGCTCGAGACGCCGGACCTGTTCCCGCTGGCGGGCCCCGACAGCACCGAGCACTGGGTGCTGACGTGGGGCGTCATCGAGGGAGCGCCGGCGGGTGGGTCGGGCACGTGCGCGCTCGTCGGATCCTTCGACGGCGCCACGTTCACCCCGGACCCCGACGCAACGGTCGCATGGGTCGACCACGGCGCCGACTGCTACGCCGCCCAGTCCTGGTCCGACGTCGCCGATGGCCGGCGCATCTGGGCGGCCTGGCTCTCCAACTGGTCCCACGCCGACCGCTTCCCGGCCACCACCTGGCGCGGCCAGCTCACCATCCCCCGCGAGCTCTCGCTCGCGCCCGACGGCGACGGTGCGCTCCGGCTCGCCCAGCGCCCGGTCCGCGAGCTCGGCGCGCGCCGGCCCGAGCACCTGACCGTCGTCGACCTTGGCGCGCCCGGGGAGCGGGACGGCGCCGTCACCGTGCGCGCCACCCGGCCGGGCACGACCGTCGCGGTCACCGTCGACCTCGACGCCGGGACCCTCACCGTCGCCTGGACCGACGACCTGCTCGGCGACCTCGGTCCCAACGTGGCCCGCGCCATCCCCGCGCCCATCGGCCCGGCCCGCGAGTTCCACGTGGTGCTCGACACCGCGTCGGTGGAGGCGTTCGCCGGCATCGGCGCGGTCACCGAGCAGCTCCCGGCCCGGCCGGTCCCGTGGCAGGTGACGGTGGAACCCCGCTGAGCACCTGACCCGGCTCGAACCCCCTGACACCGACCAGCACCCGCTCTACGATCGCACCGTGCAGGCGGCGGCCCACCGGACGGTGACGACGGAGAACCTCGTGCGGCTCGCCGCGCTCCTCGATCCGGACCAGGGCCTCTACCGACGTCAGGTCGACCGGCTCCGCCTGCTCGGACGGCTCGACCAGGAGTGGTGTTCGCGCGTCTCGCTGATCCTCCCCGATCCCAGCGCCGGCGAAGATCAGGCCCGCAGCACCCTGCTGGTGCCGGTGGGCCTCCTGCGCAAGGAGCGGTGGCCCGATCTGACGGTCAGCACGCCGACCACCCAGGTGCCGACGCCAGGCCACGGCGACATCGAGACCGTCACCGCCGAGCTGCTCACCATCGAGATCGGTCGGCGCGTGCGCGTCGACCAACCCGAGCTGTGGAGCCCCCACGTGGCCGCTGCGGCCCAGGTGTCCCTGCACGGCATGCTCCAGCTGCTCCTCCCCCAGCTCCGCACGGTCGCCGGTGAAGACCGCGCCAAGGGCCGGCTCGCTCTGGACGAGATCCGCGCTCGGCTCGACGCACTCGGCGCCCTCGACGGACGGACCATGGAGGAGATCACCTCGGCCTACCTGGCCCGCCAGCTCCTGCGGACGGGCACGATCGAGGCGGTCGCGGAGCAGTTCATCGACCGCACCCTCGCGCTCGCCGAGGTGCACGGCGTCAGCGCCGACCACCTCGAGCTCGTGGCTCGCTGGACCGACTCGTCGAACCGCCGCCGCCAGTCCACCCACGGTGCCACCTCGTGGCGAGCGAAGCTCGCGATCCGGATCGGCACCCTCATCGATCGCCTGCTGTCCGCCCTGTCGCTCGGCGCAACGCCCGTCGCCGTTCCCGCCTACTCGGCATCGCTCGCGAGCTCCTACTACCTGACCGTCGAGGCCGACGACGACGTGCAGGTGACCCGAGCATCATGGGAGTCGGACCGAGAACACCGGATCACGCGCCATCCCACGGCGGCGACGAGAGATCCGGTCATCGCCTCGTCGTGGCGCGTCGACCACGCCGCCGACAACTGCATGATCGAGCTCCAGCCGCGGCGCAGCTACATCCAGCTCGCACCCCTGGCGCTGTACGGCGCGTCGGCGCTCCTGCTCGGCGTGCTCTCCCACAACACGGCCATCTGGACCACGACGATCGGCGCCAAGGGCACGATCCCCGCGTCGTCGGCCTCGATCACGGCGATCCTCCTCGCGTTCCCGACCGCGGCGATCACGATCACCAGCCGCACCCAGTCGGAGCTCTCGTCGTTCCTCACCCGAGGCCAACGGGTCCTCAACGGCATGGGCGCCGTGTTCCAGACCGGCGCCGCTCTGGCCATGCTGGCGTTCTCAGGTGAGCAGCGAGCGGTCGCACAGTTCGTCTTGGGAGCCGGGAGCCTTGCGACCGGGTTCGTCGCGCTGATGTCCCTCGGGTCGCTAGCGCTGCCTCGCTTCGCTGATCGCGAAGCCCGACTCACCACCGTGGCACGCGCTCAGCGTTCGGTGTCGCACCGCCGACGACTCCAGAAGGTCTGCGGCCTGATCTACCTCGGCCTGAGCATCGGGCTCCTGGATGCGTGGTACTTCATCCTGCGCGACGACAACCAGGACCGCCTCAAGGATCTCGACGCCGCGAAAGCGCTGCGTTCCGATGCCTTCGACATCTCCCACACCGGTCGGTTCGTGCACTGGTGCTGGGGCGCGGGACTCGGAGGCGCGCGGTCGCTGCTCCTCCTCGGGCTACTCGGAGGCTGCTGGGCCGTCCTGGTCCACGCCACCAAGCGCATCGGTGAGGAAGGTCGGGAGGGTCCTGCGACCTGAACGGACCTCATCTTGGAAGGTGAGGAAGTCGTCGACCTCGCGGTAGCTCACCGCGTTGAACGTGTCTGGGTCGATGCCGCCGGACACGCCGTCGGTGAGATCGAAGTACCTCATGACCCGTTCCCGCCGCCGGGCGAACGGTCGTCTCCGCCGAGATCCGCATGAGCCATGGGCGCCAGGCTACCCGCGCCGACCCGAGGCGCCAGCGATCAGGGTTCGCGAGGCGTGACGACCTGACCCGAAGGTGTCACCGATGGGACCTTGGTCCCAGGACTGGAGGCGCGCACGGCGTTTCTGGAAGGACGGTCGGCAGCGGTACAGGCGTCGCCACCACCGGACGATCCCTTCCCCATGGGAGGAGCGGAAGGGACCGCGGTGCCGATCTCGGTCGGTGGCCTGGACGGCACGACCGCACGCTCCGTCACCGCCTTCTTGGACGCACGCCACAGCGGCCGCTTCGAGGTCGTGGGGCGGGCCGACGCCCGCATCGTGCTCGTGGACCTGGACCAGCCCGGCGCCGAGGTCGATCTGGCCGCCGTCGTCGACGGCCAGCTCGTCATCGGCGTCGGGTTCGAGGCCGAGC
>CAZUYW010000199.1:0-5965 GCA_964624775.1 uncultured Iamiaceae bacterium | reverse complement strand
CCCGGTGCCCGACGCCGGGGACTGACCTGCTCGCCGTCGCCGTCCTCGGGCCGGCCCTGGTGGGCCTCGGCGTGCTCGCCGCGGGAGCGCAGCTCGGGAGGCGGTCGTTCGCGGTCGGCGCGGCGACGTCGGCCGCGGTGTTCGGCTGGGCCTGCGCCATGGTCCCCCGCGTGGTCGACGGGGAGGTGCCGGTGGCGCACCTGCGGTGGGTGGGCGAGCTCCACCTCGCGCTCGACCTGCGCCTCGACGGGTTCGCGCTCGTCTTCGTGCTCGCCGTCTCGGGCATCGGCGCCCTCGTCCACGCGTACGCGACGACCTACTTCGGCGCGGACCGGGCCGGGCTCCACCGCCTGTGCGGCCTGCTCCTCGTGTTCACCGCCGCCATGCTCGGCGTGGTCACCGCGTCCAACCTGCTCGTGCTGTTCGTGGCGTGGGAGCTGACGTCGATCACGTCGTACCTACTGATCGGCTGGACCGACCAGGACGCCCGGGCCCGGGCCGCCGCGCTCCAGGCCCTGCTCACCACGGGGGCCGGCGGGCTCGCGATGCTCGGCGGCTTCGTGGTGATCGGCCAGCGGGCCGGCACCTACGACCTGGCCGCCCTGGCGGCCCACCCGCCCCACGGCACCGCGGTCGACGTGGCGCTCGTGGCGGTCCTCGTCGGCGCCTTCACCAAGTCGGCGCAGGCGCCGTTCTCGGCCTGGCTTCCCGGCGCCATGGTCGCGCCGACGCCGGTGAGCGCCTTCCTGCACTCCGCCACCATGGTGAAGGCCGGCGTGTACCTGATCGCGCGGCTGGCTCCCATCTTCGCGACCTACCCGACGTGGCGACCCCTGGTGCTGACGGTGGGCCTGGTCACGATGGTGTCGGGCGGGTGGCGAGCACTGCGCCAGTACGACCTCAAGCGGATCCTGGCGTTCGGCACGGTGAGCCAGCTCGGCTTCCTCGTGGTGCTGTTCGGCGCGGGCATCCCCGAGGCCACGGTCGCGGGCGTCGTCCTCGTCATCGCCCACGCGCTGTTCAAGGCGTGCCTGTTCCTGGTGGTCGGCGTGATCGACCACCAGGCGGGGACGCGCGACATCCGACGGCTCGGTCGCTTCGGGCCCGGGTGGCGTGGCCCCAGGACGTCCGCCATCCTCGCCGGGGCGTCGATGGCGGGGATCCCGCTGCTCGTCGGCTTCGTGGCCAAGGAGTCCGCCTACGAGGCCTGGCTCCACGCACCGATCACCGGCGCCGGCGCGACGCTCGCCCTCATCGTGGTCGGGTCGATGCTCACGTTCGCCTACACCGGTCGACTGCTGCTCGGCGCCTGGGCCCCGGGCCCCGGCACCGAGCCGCTCCGGGCCGACGCCCCGCCGGCGGTCGAGGCCCCGCCGGCGCCGTCGCGCGCGTCATGGCTCCCCGCAGCCCTGCTGGCCGGCATCTCGGTGGTGCTCGGCCTGGTGCCCGGCGTCGCGTCGGACCTGGTGGGCGTGGCGGCGCGCAGCGTGGACCCCGCGGCCGAGCTGCCGCACCTGGCCGTCTGGCACGGGATCGGCCCGGCGCTCGGCCTGACGGTGCTGACCTACGCGGCCGGCGTGGCGCTGGTGCTCGCGGGACCCACCGTCGCCCGGCTGCAGACGAGGTTCCGCCGGCCGATCGACGGCGAGGCCGTGTACCTCGGGGTGCTCCGGCTCCTGAACCGCACCGCCGACCGCGTCATCGGCATCGTCCAGTCTGGGTCGCTGCCCGTGTACCTCGGGGTGATCCTCACCGCGGTCGTGGCCGTCGTGGGGTCGGTGCTGCTGCGTGGGCCCTGGCCCGACCTGCCGCCGCTCGTCACCGGGCCCGGCGACTGGATCGTCGCGGGCCTCGTGATCGTCGGCGGCGCGGCCACGGTGGCCAGCCGTGAACGGCTCGGGGCCGTCGCCTGCCTCGGCGCGGTGGGGTTGGGCATGGCGCTGCTGTTCGTGCTCCAGGGCGCACCCGACCTCGCGCTCACCCAGATCGCGATCGAGACGCTCGGCGCGGTCGTCCTCGTCCTCGCCCTGCGCAACCGGCCCAGCCAGCCCGCGCCGTCCGCCACGCGGCGCGGCGCGGTCGGGCGTGGCGTGGTCGCGGTGCTCGTGGGCGTGCTGGTGTTCACCTTCCTGCTCGTCGCCGGCTCGGCGCGTACGGAGCGCCCGGTGTCCGACGCGTTCGTCGAGCGGGCGCTCGTCGACGGTGGCGGCCGGAACGTGGTCAACGTGGTGCTCGTCGACATCCGAGGCCTCGACACGCTGGGCGAGATCTCCGTGCTGGCGGTGGCGGCGCTCGGCGTCGCCGGGCTGGTCGGCCGACGCCGCGGCCCGAGCGATGGCGACGCTCCGGCGTCGAGCAGCGCCCCACCGGTCGAGCGGGCCGGCTGATGCGTCGCTCGCTGATCCTCGACGTCGTGGTGCGGGTGGTGTTCCACTCGACCGTGCTGCTCGGCACGTTCCTGCTCGTCACCGGCCACGACCGACCCGGCGGGGGCTTCGCCGGGGGCCTGGTGGTCAGCGCGGGACTGGCGCTGCACCTCATCGCGGGGGGCGTGGAGCAGGTCCGATCGGTGCTCCCGGTGCGTCCGTGGACCCTCGTCGGCACGGGCCTGGCGATCGCTGCCGCGACGGCGCTCGTGCCGCTCGCCGCCGGCCGGCCCCTGCTCGATCACGCCACCTGGGACCTGCACGTCGGTCCGTTCGGCGAGCTGCACACCGGATCCGCGCTGGCGTTCGACCTCGGCGTCGCGCTGGTGGTGGTCGGGATGGTGCTCATGGTGCTCCTCGCGTTCGGCGAACGGCTCCCGACGCCGACCGGCGGCCCCACCGAGGGGGCTGGCGCGTGAGCCTCGTCCTCGCCGCAGCGGCAGCCGTGCTCTTCGGGCTGGGCACCTGGCTCGTGCTCCAACGCCGCCTCGTGCGGATCGTGATCGGGCTCGGGCTGCTGGGCCACGGTGCCAACCTCGTGCTGCTCCAGTCCGGGCTCGTCCGCGGGGCGCCGCCGGTGCTCGGCGAGGACGGCGGGGCGCGCCTGGCCGATCCCATGCCCCAGGCGCTCGCCCTCACCGCGATCGTCATCGCGTTCGGGGCCACCGCGTTCCTGCTCGCCCTCGCGCACCGGTCCTGGCAGATCACCGGCGAGGACCTCGTGGAGCACGACCTCGAGGACCGCCGCATCGCCGAAGCCCGCGCCGGCGACGACGAGGAGGTCGACGACGAAGCCCGCCTCCACGCCGAGGGCACCCAGGTCGACGCCGGCGGCTACGCGACGGATGAGGCCACGTGAGGGTCCTGCTCCCGCTGCCGGTGGTCGTCCCCTTGCTCGGCGCGGGCCTGTCGATGGCCTGCGGGCGGCGGCGGGCCTGGCAGCGCGCCATCAGCGTGGCGGTGCTCGCCGGAGTGGTGGCCGTCTCGACGGCGATCCTGGTGCACGTCCGCGACGACGGTCCGGCCGCAACGGCGGTCGGCGGCTGGGAGGCGCCGGTGGGCATCGTGCTGGTCGGCGACCGCCTGAGCGCCCTCCTCCTCGCCGCCGCGGCGCCGGTGCTGCTCGCCGTGCTCGTGTTCGCCGTCGGCCAGCCCGGCGTCGAGCAGGAGCGTGCCGCCTTCCATCCCGTGTACCTCGTGCTCGCTGCCGGCGTGGCGCTGGCCCTGCTCACCGGCGACCTGTTCAACCTGTTCGTGGCCTTCGAGATGATCCTCACCGCCAGCTACGTGCTGCTCACCATGGGCGGCGGCGCCGCGCAGGTCCGATCGGGCATGACCTACGTGGTCATCAGCCTCGTGGCCTCCACGCTCCTGCTCACCTCGATCGCGCTCGTCTACGCGGCGACCGGCACGGTGAACCTGGCCGACCTCTCCGTGAAGATGGCGGCCCTGCCCGACGGCACGAGGACCGCGTTCGCCGTCCTGCTCTTCATGGTGTTCGGCATCAAGGCGGCCGTCTTCCCGCTGTTCTTCTGGTTGCCCGACAGCTACCCGGTCGCGCCGACCTCGGTCACCGCCGTGTTCGCCGGGCTGTCCACCAAGGTGGGCGTGTACGCCATCATCCGCACCCAGACCCTGCTCGTCCCGCCGGGCGACCGTCCCGGAACGTTCCTGATGTGGATCGCCGGGGCCACGATGGTCGTCGGCGTCCTCGGCGCCATCGCGCAGTCCGACATCAAGCGCATCTTGAGCTTCCACATCGTGAGCCAGATCGGGTACATGGTGATGGGCCTGGCCCTCTTCACCGTCGCCGGGATCGGCGCCGCCATCTTCTACGTGATCAACCAGATCGTGCTGAAGAGCACCCTGCTCCTCACGGGAGGCCTGGTGGAGCACGCCGCGGGCACGGGTCGCCTGCGCGACATCAGCGGCATCGCCCGCCGGTTCCCGCTCCTCGGGTGGCTCTTCCTGCTGCCCGCGCTCAGCCTCGCGGGGGTGCCGCCGTTCTCGGGGTTCGTGGCCAAGCTCGCGGTGGTGCAGGCCGCCGTCGACGCGTCGTCCTGGCCCATCGTGGTGGTCGCCCTGGGCGTCAGCGTCCTCACGCTCTTCTCGATGACCAAGATCTGGGGCGGTGCGTTCTGGGGCGACGTGGAGCTGGTCCGCGAGCCCACCGACCCCGTCACCGCCCGCTACGGCGGGACCGTGCCGATGCTCGTCGCGACGGTGGGGCTGGTCGCGCTGTCGCTCGCTCTCGCGATCCTGGCCGGACCGCTGGTCACGATGTGCCGACACGCAGCGTTCGACCTGCTGCACCCGGCGGCGTACCGACGGGCGGTGGGCGCATGAGGCCCGCCGTCGGCCGTCGGGCGGCGCGCGCCGTGCTGGTGGCGTGGCTCGCCCTGATGTGGGTCCTGCTGTGGGGGACCCTCACGGCCGGGAGCGTGGTGGCCGGGCTGGTCGTCGCCTGCGTCGTCGTGGTGGCCTTCCCGCCCGGTCCCGCGGACGACGCGGGGATCGTGGTGCGGCCGCTCCGGCTCCTCGGGCTGCTCGGATGGTTCGCCGGTGCCCTCGTGATCACGAACCTGCGCGTCGCCCGGGAGGTGCTCGTGCCCCGCTCGCGATCGCGGATCCGCACCGCCATCGTCGCGGTGCCGCTGCGCGCCCGGTCGGACCTCGTGGTCACCGTCGTCGCCAACCTGATCACGTTGACGCCGGGCACCCTCACGATCGACGTGCGCGGTAGGCCGGCGGTGCTCTACGTCCACGTGCTGAGCCTCGTCGACGCCCCGCGCACGCGCGCCGAGGTCGGCAGCATCGAGCGTCGCGTGGTCGCCGCGATCGGCAGCCGCGCCGACCGTGAGCTCGTCCTCGGTCGGGGACCGAGCTCGGAGGTGGCCACGTGATCGCCGTCGCCCTCGGCCTGCTCACCGTCGGCGGGGCCGGCTTCGTGGTCCGCCTGGTCCGGGGACCCACCCTCGCCGACCGCGTCGTCGCCCTCGACGGGCTCCTCACCGTGGTCGTGATGGCCATGGCGGCGTGGAGCGCGCTGACGGGGCGGACCACCTACCTGATGGTCGGCGTCGTGGTCGGGCTGGTCGGGTTCGTGGCCACCGCGACCTTCGCCCGGGCGCTCGAGGACGGGCCGCGGTGAGCGCGGTCGGGGCCGTGATCATCCTCGTGGGCGGGGTCTTCGGCGCGCTCGCCGGTCTCGGTCAGGTCCGGTTCGCAGACCTGTTCACCCGCCTGCACGTCGCCACCAAGCCGGCGACGCTCGGCCTGGTCCTGGTGGCGATCGGCGCGGCCGTGCGCTTCGGCTCCGTGGCCGCCGGCGCGCTGCTCGGGTTGTCCATCGTGCTCCAGTTCCTCACCGCGCCGGTTGCGGCCCACCTGGTGGGGCGGGCTGCCCACCGACGCGGGGACTGGGCGAACGAGGAGGCCGTGCTCGACGACCTCGCCTCGATCGACGAGGGGTGATCAGCGCCGACCGACGTCGGGCGGGATCTCGGTGGGGGTGTACTTGGCCAGCTCGCGCTTGGCGA
>CAZUYW010000198.1:1641-5972 GCA_964624775.1 uncultured Iamiaceae bacterium | reverse complement strand
GTGGCGATGAAGCGGCCGCTGTGGAACCAGGACTGCACGGCGACGAGCGCCCCGGTGACCGCGACGGCGTACGACGGCCCGATGCCGTGCCGGAAGCGGTGCCAGCCGCGGGCGGCGACCCGGCGACCCCGGTCGAGGGCGCTCACCGGTCCCGCCAGGGTCGTTCGTGGCGGTGCTCGAGGAGGCCCACGACCAGGAGCAGCACGAGCGCGAGGGCGGACACGAGGTAGCCCGCCAGCACGAAGCGCCACGGGCGGTACCCGATGACCGCCGGTCCCGGCGCGGCGCGGAAGGCGAGGACCCCCGACACGGTCGCCTCGCCGCGGCCGCCGTCGAGCCGCCAGCCCGCTGCCGTGGGTTGCGGCACCACCACCCACGAACGCTCGCCGGCCGCGAGGTCGTAGGTGACCGCGTTGCGACGGTGCAGGCCACCAGGGCCGTCGGCTGGCGCGGCGCGATCGAGGGCCGCCGGATCGGGGGCCGGAGCACCGGGTCGCACGACCAGCGCGGCATCGCCGAGGCGGCCGGTCTCTGCGAGCGCGATCGCCGCGTCGACGTCGGGCACGACCACGCGGGCACCGACCCGACCCGTGCCCCGCGTCTGGTTCTCGTACACCACGAGATCATCGGCCACGAGGCGAGCCCGCAGGTCGACCTGGCGGGCGAGCCACGCGTCCTCCCCCGTGCCCGGGACGGCGACGACGTACAGCACGCCCAGCGGCGCGAGGAGGCGACCCAGGTGGCGGATGCGGCCGCGGCGCGCCAGGAGCGACTCGACGTAGCGGGACCGGGCCGGGCGATCGGCCTGATCTGCGGGCTCGGCGGCGGCGAGCTCGGGGTCGTCCCCGCTGATCACCGGACGGGTGAAGTACGCGGCGGCGGGGGTGGCCACCGTGCGGCCGTCGGTGAACGCGAAGGGCTGGTACTGGTGCCAGGGCAGGAAGAGGACGGCGCCGTCGCCCTCGCCCATCAGCCGCTCCGCCGCGGACCACGACGACGGGTACCGGCTCGTCGAGATCTCGCCACCGACGCCCCAGAAGAGGTTGGGAAGCAGCGCCACGGGTAGGAGCACGAGGGCGCCGGTGGCCAGGGGAACCGGCCACCGGCGCTCGCTCCCACCCCGAGCGGGCGAGCGCAGGCGGGAGCGCACCCCGGCGACCAGCGCCTCCACGCCGAACCCGAAGCCGACCGCGTAGGCGAGCGCAGTGGGCAGCAGGAACTTCTGGCTCTCCCGCATCACCCCGAACAGGGGCAGGTGGTCGAAGGCGAGCCGGTAGAGCGGACCGATCGGGCCCGAGGCGCCACCGGCGAGGAGCAGACCGACCACCCCGGCGAGGCCGACCGTCGCCGCGAGGGGTCGGTCCGCGGGTCGGCGCCACGCAGCTCGGAAGCCGACCGCCACGACGGCGAGCACCGCGGCGGCGACCAGCACCCACACCGGGCCGATCAGGTCGGCGGGGCTGCGACCGCCGCGCCAGAAGCCACCGAGCGCCACGAGCGAGGCCGTCCGTCCCACCAGCCCGGACCCCTCGGGCGCGAACGCGGCGAGGTCCGAGCGCCGGGCGCCCTGCGTGTGCACCCCGGCCAGGAAGAGGGCGAGGCCGTAGGCGTACACCGCGGCCGCGGCCAGGATCGTGAGCGCGACCCGTCGGGCGTCGCGCCAGCTCGGGCGCGGACAGGCCAGCGTGGCGAGGAGCACCAGCGTCCCGATCCACGCGAGGTGGGGCGACACCGCCACCAGCAGGGCGAGCCACCCGGCCGAGCGGACGCGGAAGGGTCGGCCCGACGCACGGGCGGCGAGGAAGGACCGGGTCGCCCACGGCAGGGCGGCGTACCCGAGCAGGACGAACACGTGCCCGACGCGGACCCGGTCGAGCACCAGCGGGTTCACCACGAACAGCAGGCCGGCGGCGACCCGACGGACCCGGCCGCCACCCACGAGGTGCCCGGCCCCCACCCCGCCGATCGGGAACACCGCCCAGATCGCGAGCCAGGCCGCGATCTGCGGCCCGACGAGGTGGCGCAGCCCCACGATCGCGAGGCGGGCCGGCATGGCGTCGACCTGGGACGGGTCGAGGCCGTAGGCGGACCCGGTGAGCGTGGCCCGCGGCCCCGCGGACCAGTCGAGGAGCAGCAGCCAGCCGTGGCCGACCCAGGGGGCGACCACGGCGAACCCGACGGCGCCGAACAGCGCCCAGGTGGCGAGCTCCCCCCGCCGGGTCCCCGCCGTCACCGAGGCGGCGCCGTACGTCGGTGGGCGGCCGCGATGGTGGCGCGGTAGAGGTCGGCACCGGCGTCCGGCGCGCGGCCCGAGGTGTCGACCACGATCTCCGCGCAGCGGGCCGGGTGCTCGGCGAGCAGGGCGTGGAACGCCGCCTGCTGGGCCCGGATGGCGGCCACGCTGCGCTCGGGCTTGCGGGCGTGGATGGCCTCGGCCGGGGCGTCGGGGAGGGCGAGCACGTCGGGCCGGCCGGCGAGGCGCTGGGCGAACGCCGCGGCCCGGGAGCCCGGCCAAGGCGAGGTGCGCAGGTCGTACACGTACCGGTCGCACACCACGATCTCGCCCCGGCGGACCGCGGGGGCCACCGTGGTGAGCCAGCGCCAGCCGTACTCGACCGCGTAGTACCAGGCGGCGATGCGGCGCAGGTGCGGGTGGGCCAGCACCTCCTCGTCGGGGTCGACGGTGGGGTCGGCGGCCACGTCGGGCCAGACCGGCTCGGGTGCGGCAGGCGCGGCCGCCTCGGGTGCGGCAGGCGCGGCCGCCTCGGGCGCGCCGTCCCCGGCGGGCGCGACGCCGAGCAGGCGGCGGGCTAGACCCACCCCGGGCAGGTTGCCGCGAGCCATGCCGAAGTACGCGGGCGTGACCGTGAAGCCAGCCGTCTCGAGCCGATCGGTCAGGTCGGCGGCGACGGTCGACTTCCCCGAACCGTCGGTGCCGACCAGCACCACGAGCGTGCCGCTGGTGCGGATGCCGCCCGGGCCCACGCCCCGACGGGAGGGAGCGATCGCCCAGCGCTGCGCCCACGACGAGCGCAGCGAGGCGGGACGCAGGGAGCGGCGGGCGAGCAGACGCCGCGCCCGGCCGATGAGGGCGTCGTCGATCGGGTCGCCGCCGAGCACGGCGACGAGCTGCCGACCGACCGACCCGAGCTCCCGGCGCAGACGGGTCCGAGCGGCGCGCACGCGTCCGACATCGGCCGCCCACCAGGCCAGGCGGCCCTCGACCAGGCGCTCGTCACCCGGGTGCCGGCCGCGCAGGACCGGGCGGGCGACGAGGTCGAGGGCGCGGGCGACGCCGTCGAGGACGGGCACCTCGCCGACCAGGTCGTCGACCCGGGTGCGCACCTCGATGTCGGCCTCCGGGCACAGGAGCAGCGGTCCGACGGCGAGGTCGCCGACGGTCAGGTCGATCACCGCCGGACGGCCGTCGACCTCGACCCACCAGCTGCGGTGGCGGAGGCGGGCGGCATCGTCGGCGCTGGCGATGCGCACCCCGCCGAGCGCGTCGAGGGCGGCCTCGGCGCGGGTCACATCGGCGGCGGCGACCCACAGGTCCAGGTCCTTGCCGTCGGTGCGGGCGCACCAGGCGGCGACGGCGTCGACCTGGCCCTGGAAGGCCCAGCGGACGTTCACGGCGCGCAGGAGGCGCACGAGGGTCCGCACGAGCGAGGCCCGATCGAGGCTCGGGGTGGCCCGGAGCGAGGGGGAGGGGGTGGTGTCCACGATCGTCATCCCGCCAGCTCCGCGAGGTCCGCCACGCCGTCGAGCGCGTCGAGGGCGGCCAGGTCGCACGTGGTGCGGTACACCCGCTCGGTCGCCGCAGCGGCGGCGTCCCAGTTGCGGTGGTCGGCGATGGTCGCGAGGCCGGCGGCGGCCTGGCGGTCCCAGCGGGCCCGGTCGGTCAGCAGGCCGATGATCCCCTGGGCGAGCGCCTCGGCGTCACCGACCGGCACGAGGGTGGCGTTGACCCCGTGGGTCGCGATGGAGCGGACGCAGGCGACCGGGGTCGACACCACGGGCAGGCCGACCGCCATCGCCTCGGCCAGGGCCATGGCCGGCGGCGAGGTCGTGTAGTCGAACTTGAACGGCCAGGCGCCGACCTGGGCGGCGGCCAGCTCGTCGGCGAGGTCGGCGATGGGCTCGGTCACCACGTCGACCGCCGCGCCGAGCCCGGCCGTCTCGATGCGATCGAGCACGGCCGGCAGCTCGGGCGTGGGGAGCAGGAGCAGGCGGAGCCGGGCGGTCGGGACGACCCGGCGGACGATCGGCAGGGCGTCGAGCAGGGTGTCGATGCCGCGCACCGTCTCGGCCCGGCCGGCGAAGAGGATCAC
>CAZUYW010000198.1:0-1541 GCA_964624775.1 uncultured Iamiaceae bacterium | reverse complement strand
GCGGCGTGGCGCGGGGACCCCAGCAGGAGGCGGGGCTGGCTGAACAGGGAGGTGCGGGCCAGCTTGCGGCCGCCCTGTCCGCCGTGGCGGGCGAGGTACACCCCAACCCATCGGCCGTAGTACCGCTTTTTCGCGAAGGTCTCGCGCAGGCGGATGTGACCCTCGTCGTGCCAGATCCGGGCCTCGATGCGCCCGAACACCACCTCGGCGTCGCGGAGGCGGTCGGACAGGTCCCAGTCCTCGCCGGCGGTGAGGGTCACGTCCCAGCCTCCGACGGCCTCGAACACGTCCCGGCGCAGCGCCCGAGCCGCCTCGACGCCCTCGTCGCCCAGGTAGAGGCGCTTCTCGAGGGACCGGCAGTCGGCGAGGAACCGCTCGCCGAAGCTGAGCTCGGGGATGACGACCGCGCCGAGCGCCGGGTCGGCGTCGAAGGCGGCGGCGAGCTCGGCGGCGATGCCGGGCTCCATCACCATGTCGGAGTCGATGAACACCACGACCTCGCCGTGGCCGAGGGCGGCGCCGCGGTTGCGCTGGGCGCAGCGCTCGGGGCCGGACTGCTCGACGATGTCGGCCTTCTCGACGGCGATCTCGAACGTGCCGTCGGTGGAGAAGTTGTCGATGACGACGATCTCGACGTCGTCGTGGGTCTGGGCCCGGAGCGAGTCCAGGCAGCGGCCCAGGGTGCGGGCCGAGTTGCGGGTGGGGACGACGAAGGTGATGGTCACGGGAGGCTCCGGTGCGGTGTGTTGGTCGGGTGGGTCAGGCCGCGCGGCGGGCGGCGATGCGGACGGCGGGACGGCGGGCGGGGCGGGCCATGGCGACGGCCCGCTCGAAGACGGTCGAGGCGACCTCGTCCCAGTCGGCGACCCCGCCGCGGTGGACCGGCCCGGGCGGGGCGGCCATCCAGCGGGGCAGGACGTGGGCCATCCAGCCGGCGAGGGCGGAGGGGTCGGCGGGGACGAGCACGCCCTCGGCGGCGGCGACGGCGTCGCGCAGGCCGGGGGCGTCGTAGCCGATGGTGCGGGTGCCGACGGCGGCCGCCTCGGCGACGACGAGGCCCCAGCCCTCGCGGACCGAGGTGGCGACGAGGGCGTGGGCCCGGGCCATGCGGTCGTACTTCTCCTCCTGGGAGACGCGGCCGAGCACCTCGACCCCGGCGGGGGCGGCGGCGCGCACGGCGTCCTCGAGCGGCCCGCCGCCGATCATCCAGAGCTGGGCGTCGGGCAGCTGCTCGCGGGCCTCGGCGAACGCGTCGAGCACGTCGAAGGGGCGCTTGGAGGACACGAGGCGGCCGACGAACGCGATAGTGGGCCGCTCCTCCTTGACCGGGGTCGGCAGGTCGGCGGGGAGGGTGAGCCCCTCGGGCACGACCTCCACGTTGCGCAGGCCGAACGCCTCGAGCGCGGCCTTCGAGGACGGCGACACGGTGAGCGTGGGCACGTCGGCGTAGCGGCGCAGCCAGCGGGGCTCGAGCACGTAGCGGCCCAGCACGGCGGCGGGCCAGGGCACCTCGTGGAACCAGATCTCCTCGGCGGTCTGGT
>CAZUYW010000197.1:0-5973 GCA_964624775.1 uncultured Iamiaceae bacterium | reverse complement strand
GAGTGCTGGGCCGACGGCACCGCCACGTTCATGATCAACGGCGAGCGCTGCACCCGGGCCTGCGGCTTCTGCCTGGTCGACACCCGCAAGCCCCAGCCGCCCGACCCGGCCGAACCGGCCCGCGTCGCCGAGGCGGTCGAGCGCATGGGCCTCGCCTACGCCGTGCTCACCACCGTGGCGCGCGACGACCTCCCCGATGGCGGGGCGTCGCAGTTCGCGGCGACGATCGAGGCCATCCGCACCCGCACGCCGGGCGTGTCGATCGAGTGCCTCATCTCGGACTGCAAGGGCGACCCCGCATCGCTCGATGTGATCTTCGGCGCCCGACCCGACGTGCTGAACCACAACATCGAGACCGTCGCCCGCCTCCAGCGGGCGGCGCGGCCCTCAGCCTCCTACGCCCGCAGCCTCGGCGTCCTGGCCCGGGCCAAGGCCGTCGGGCTGGCCACCAAGTCGAGCATCATCGTCGGGATGGGGGAGACCTTCGAGGAGGTCGTGGCCACCCTGACCGACCTGCGTGCCGTCGGGGTCGACATCGTCACGATCGGCCAGTACCTGCGGCCCACCACCAACCACCTGCCGGTCGCCCGCTGGTGGACGCCCGACGAGTTCGCCGAGCTGGCCCGGGTGGGGGAGGCCATGGGCATCGGCCACGTCGAGTCGGGGCCCCTCACGCGGTCCAGCTACCACGCCCGCCAGGCCGCCGACGCGGCCGAGGTCACCCCCGTGGCGGTGGCGCACCGGCGGGCCTGAGGGCACCCGACGCCCCACCCGGCGACGCCGGGCTGCCTACGCTGGTCGGGTCGGCAGGGCAAACGGGAGGGGATCCACCGATGCGACGTCGAGGACACCGGTCGGCGGCGGTCTCGGGTGCGGTGCTGGTCGTGCTCGCCGCGCTCGGGATCCCGGCCGGCCCGGCCGTCGGCGCGACGTCCCGTGCCACCTGCCTGAACGGACCGAAGGGCTCGTACCGCTACACGATCACGGCGCGGGCGGCCGACTCGTTCAGCCCCGTCGATCGCAAGAAGGCCTACAACCCCTCGACCAGCCCGGTGCGCCTCACCCTCAGGTCGACGACCACGGGCACCCGAGGGGTGGTCACCAGCATCACCACCACCTCGCTCGCCAAGACCGTGATCACCTCGGCGGTCCGGGCCAAGATCGACAAGAACGTGGCCACCACCAGGTCCACCACCCTCGCCAAGACGGTCACCTACGAGACCCCGGGCAAGCGCTACCTCGTCGGCGATCACGGCATCTGGCGGCGCGTGGTCACCGGCACGTTGCGCCAGTACTCCTCGGACGGCTGCCGCATCACCCACACCTGGTCGAACGTCACCGCCAAGGTGCCCTACACCGAGGGCTGGAACGTGTTCGTGTCCGCGACCTGATCCGGCCAACGGGGCGGCTGCCGAAACCACCGCGGCGGGGGCGGGTCGGCCTGGCACACTCGGCCCATGGGCCGCAGCTACGACCACGTCCCCGACCACCTGGCCACCTGGATGGAGGCGCAGCCGATCTGGTTCGTGGCCTCCGCGCCGCTGGCCGCCGACGGCCACGTGAACGTCTCACCCAAGGGCGACGACACCTTCCGAGTGCTCGGGCCGAACCTCGTCGGCTACCTCGATCGGGTCGGGAGCGGCGCCGAGACCATCGCCCACCTCCGCGAGAACGGTCGCTGCACGATCATGTTCACCTCCTTCGACGAGGCGCCCAACATCGTGCGCCTCTACGGGCAGGGCACCTCGATCCTGCCCGGGGCGGCGCGCTGGGCCGAGCTCGCGCCCCGCTTCCCCGAGCGCCTCGGGGCGCGCAGCATCGTGCTGCTCGACGTCGAGACGGTCACCACCTCGTGCGGCTACGGCGTGCCGCTGATGCGGTACGAGGGCACCCGTCCCCACATGGACGACTGGGCCGAGAAGAAGGGACCGGAGGGGATCGCGGCCTACCTCGTCGAGAAGAACGCGACCAGCATCGACGGCCTCCCCGCCATCGACCCCGCCGGCCCGGCGACGCGACCCGGCTGAGGGCGGTACCGTCGGCGGATGGCTGCACGGACGTTGACGACGCTGGTCGAGGGCGGGCACTTCTACGAGGGGCCCCGCTGGCGGGAGGACCGCTGGTGGGTCTCGGACTTCTACGCCCACCAGGTCCAGACCGTCACCCCCGACGGCACGGTCGAGGTGGTCGTCGAGGTGCCCGGGCAGCCCTCGGGCCTCGGATGGCTGCCCGACGGCTCGCTCGTCATCACCTCCATGAAGGACCAGCGGATCCTGCGCCTCGCCGATGGCGCGCTGACCGAGCTGGCCGACCTGTCGGGGCTCGCCGGCGGTCACCTGAACGACCTCGTCACCGATGCTGCGGGACACACGTTCGTCGGCAACTTCGGCTTCGACCTCATGGGCGGCGGCGACCCGGCCACGGCCGCGCTGATCCGGGTCGACGCGGACGGCACGGTCGCCGTGGCGGCCGAGGACCTGCACTTCCCGAACGGGTCGGTGATCACCCCCGACGGACGCACCCTGATCGTGGGGGAGACCACCGGCAACCGCTACACCGCCTTCGACCTGGCCGCCGACGGCACCCTGTCGAACCGGCGCACCTGGGCGAGCTTCGGCGCCCTGCCCGAGGCCGACACCTTCGTGGAGGGCCTGGCCCAGATCACCGTGGCCCCCGACGGGTGCACGCTCGACGCCGACGGCCACATCTGGGCGGCCGACGCCCTGGGCAACCGGGCCGTGCTCGTGGCCGAGGGCGGCGAGATCCTCGACGAGATCCCCGCCCCCGAGGGCCTCGGCGTCTACGCGTGCCAGCTCGGCGGCCCCGACGGTCGCACCCTGCTGCTGTGCGCCGCCCCCGACTTCTTCGAGCACAACCGGGCGGGCGCCACCGAGGCCGTGCTGCTCACCACCACGGTCGACGTGCCCCACGCCGGGCTCCCGTAGCGGTGTTCGCCGATCGCCTCGCCCGCGTCCGGGCGGCCATGGCCGACCAGGGCGTCGACGTCGTGCTCGTGTCGGTCGGGGCGGACCTGCCGTGGCTGACCGGCTACGAGGCCATGCCGCTCGAGCGGCTCACCATGCTCGTCGTCCCCCGTGACGCCGACGCCACCCTCGTCGTCCCCGCGCTCGAGGCGCCGCGGGTCGTCGATCGTCCCGACGTGTTCGCACTCGCGCCCTGGGGCGAGACCGACGATCCGATCGCCCTCGTGGCCGACCTCGCCCGAGGCGCCGGATCCGTCGCCGTCGGCGATCGCACGTGGACCGGGTTCGTGCTCGACCTCCAGCAGGCCCTGCCCGCCGCGACGTGGCAGCGGGCGAGCACGGTCCTCGGACCGCTGCGGGCGCGCAAGGACGGGGCCGAGGTGGCGGCGCTGCGGACCGCGGCCGCGGCCGCCGACCGCGTCGCGGCCCGCCTGCAGGCGGGGCAGATCCCCCTGATCGGACGCACCGAGGCCCAGGTGTCGGCGGACCTCGGTGCCCATCTGCTCGCCGAGGGGCACCACCGCGTGAACTTCGCCATCGTGGCGGCCGGCCCCAACGCGGCCAGCCCCCACCACGAGCCGGGCGCCACGGTCATCGCCCCCGGCGACCTGGTCCTGTGCGACTTCGGCGGCACCTACCTTGCGCCCGACGGCGTCGGGTACTGCTCGGACATCACCCGCTGCGTGTCGCTCGGCGAGCCGACGGCCGAGGTCGCCGAGGCCTACGCCGTGCTCCACGACGCCCAGCAGGCCGCCGTCGCCGCGGCGCAGGTCGGCACGCCTTGCGAGGCCGTCGATGCCGTGGCCCGGGATGCGATCACCGCCGCCGGCTACGGCCCGCGCTTCGTGCACCGCACCGGGCACGGCATCGGGGTCGAGGAGCACGAGGATCCGTACCTCGTCGCCGGCAACGCCACGCCGCTCGAGGCGGGCCACGCCTTCTCGATCGAACCGGGGATCTACACGCCTGGTCGCTGGGGCCTGCGCCTCGAGGACATCGTCGTGGCCACCGAGGAGGGCCCGCTCCCGCTCAACGCGGCGGATCACCGCCTGGTGGTCGTCGACGCCTGATCAGCGAGCGCCCTGGCGCAGCGCCACCACCGGGATGGTCTTGGCCAGGATGGCCAGGTCGGTGGCGAGCGACCAGTTGTCGACGTAGTAGAGGTCGAGGCGGGTGTAGTCCTCGAAGGAGGTGTCGCTGCGGCCGCTGACCTGCCACATGCCGGTGATCCCGGGCTTGACCCGGAGGCGCTGGGCGAGGAGGGCGTCCCACTCCTCGGTCTCGTGGGGGAGCGCGGGCCGCGGGCCCACCAGGCTCATGTCGCCCCGGAGCACGTTCCAGAGCTGGGGCAGCTCGTCGACGGAGGTGACCCGCAGGATGCGCCCGACCCGGGTGATGCGGGGGTCGTGCTCCATCTTGAACAGCGGGCCGTCGGCCTCGTTGAGGTCCTGGAGCTCGGCCAGGCGGGCCTCGGCATCGACGACCATGGTGCGCAGCTTGAGCACGCCGAAGGGCACGGAGTCCTGGCCGACGCGGGTCTGCTTGAAGATCACCGGCCCGCGGCTGTCGAGCTTGATGGCGATGGCCGCCACCGCCATGATCGGGGAGGTCGCGATCAGCCCGAGGGAGGCGCCGACCAGGTCGAAGCTGCGCTTGGCCACCGCCCGCCAGCCGCCGCGGGTGACCGGCTCGACGTACACGATCGGGAAGCGGCCGAGGGGGCGCACCGTGAGCCGTTGCGACGAGATGTCCCGCAGCGTGGACGACAGCTCGACGTGGATGCCCTGGTCGAGCAGGTCACGGGCGAGCCGGTTGGTGACGGTGGAGTCGACGGCGCTCGCGGCCACGATGACGCTGGCCTGGGGGAACTCCTGGAGGATCGGCTGGATGTCGGCGACGCCGCCGAGCAGGGGAACCCCGGGCACCGGCTCGCGGTTCGGCGCGTGGTCGTCGACGAAGCCGATCACCCGGTAGCCGAGCCAAGGCTCGGCCTGGAGCATGGCCGCGATGTCGCGGCCCTCGGGGTTGGCCCCGGCGATGACCACCTGGCGGACCATCCGGCCACGGGCCCGGAGGCGCAGGAAGAGGCGGCGGGCGACCTCGCGCTCGAGGGTCACCAGCACGATCGCGAGCAGGGCGAGGATGATGAGGCCCGAGCGCCGCAGCAGCACGTTGAAGAGGTTGGCGACGAGGGCCACCGCGAGGACGCCGAGCACGCAGGCGTTGACGATGCGGCGGAACTCGTCGATGCGACGGCCGATGAAGCGGGTGTTGTAGAGGCGCTGGTTGGAGAAGAGGCCGAGCCAGATCGGGAGGGCGGCCAGCGAGCTCCAGAGGAGCTGGGACCCCGCCGTGCCCGAGCCGGGATCGCGCCGCTCGAAGAGGATCGTGGCCAGCACCGATGCCAGCACGATGGCCAGCGCGTCGGCGCCGATCAGCATCAGCTTGGGGCGCCAGGGGGCCCGCGGCGCCGTGGCGGGCACCGGGGGGTCGTGGGGGGCGCCCGCGTGCACCAGGCCGGACGGTGCGCCGTGGTGGTCGACGGGGCCGACCGCGGCGTCCACCCGCGCGCTCCCCAACGGCATCGTGACCGTGGGGATCGGGGCGTCGGCGGGCGGCATCGTCACCGAGCGTAGCGGCACGGGGGGATGGTCGTCACGTAACGTCACGATGCCCCCGACGTCCGAAAAGGGCGATCATGACGCCGAACCACGAAGAACCCGGTCGGGATCGGCCGCCTAGCATCGCCGCCATGGCCCGCATCCGCCGTTCCCGCCGGGTCCTCGGCCTCGTGCTGGTGCTGCTCGCCGCCTGGATCGCCGCATCCGCGTGGCAGGTGCACCGCGCCCGCGGCGAGGCCGACGCGGCGCGGGCCGAGCTGCGCACCCTCCGTGAGGGAGCCACCGCGGCCACGCTGGTCGATCCGGCGACGCTCGACGCGCTGGACCGCGCGTCGGCACGCCTCGATGAGGCCCACGCGGTGCTGCAC
>CAZUYW010000196.1:4525-5979 GCA_964624775.1 uncultured Iamiaceae bacterium | reverse complement strand
TCGTGGAGGTGATGGCCGGCGTCGACGCCGACCGCGCCGCCGCGCACCCCGACGTGGTCGCCGCGCTCGCCGGCGCCGGCGACGCGCCGCTCGTCAGCCGCGGCACCACCCACATCACCGTCGCCGACGACGAGGGCAACGTCGCCGCCATGACCACCTCCAACGGCGAGTGCTCCGGCGACATCATCGAGGGGCTCGGCGTGGCCACCAACAACATGCTCGGCGAGGACGACCTGCACCCCGACGGCTTCCACGCCGCCCCACCGGGCACCCGCGTCGCGTCGATGATGGCCCCGACCTTCGTGCTCGACTCGGCCGGCGACGTCGCCCTCGCCCTCGGCAGCGGCGGGTCCAAGCGCATCCGGTCCGCGCTGCTCCAGGTCCTCACGGCGGTCGTCGACGATGGCGCGGACCTCACCACCGCGGTCTCGGCGGCCCGCGTCCACTGGGACGAGGACCACGTGGAGGCCGAGCCGGGCCTCGGCCCGCTCGCACTCGACGCGCTGTCGGGCCGCTGGCCGGTCAACCGCTGGCCCGAGCCGAACCTCTACTTCGGGGGCGTGCACGCGGTGCAGCCGGGCCGGGCCGGGGCCGGCGATGCCCGCCGGGGCGGGGTCGTGCGGCGGACCTGAGCCTCCGTCAGCACGCCGACCGGGGACGTGGGACCATGGCCCGATGAGCGACGACGGCGTGATCCAACTCGGCGAGCAGTACGTGCACCTCGGCCTCGGGGCCACGGTGGTGCCCCAACCGCCCTTCACCGGCCTCGAGTGGTACGAGGGCTACGTCGAGCGCACCGCTGCCGACGGCGTCGACGGGCGGCTCGTGTCCCTGTACACCTTCGAGGAGTCCTGGGACTCCTGGGAGGTGCATCCCGAGGGCGCGGAGCTCGTCGTGTGCCTCGATGGCGAGATGACCCTGCACCAGGAGATCGACGGCGTCGTCTCAAAGGTCACGGTGCGCGCCGGCGAGGCGGTGGTGAACCCACCGGGCGCCTGGCACACCGCCGACATCGACGCCCCCGCCCGGGCGCTCTTCATCACCTCGGGGCGCGGCACCCAGCACCGCCCCCGCTGAGCGGCTCAGCCCTCGGCGTCACCCTCGTCGTCGACGAGGTCCTCGCGGGCGTACACGGACTCGGTGACCTCGATCTCGTCGATCGACCCGTCGCCATCGATGTCGATGCCGGTCTCGGTGACCTCCTGGACCACGTCGAACTCGCCGTCGCCGTCGAGGTCGACCGCGGTCGTGGTGGTGCGGTCGATGATGTCGGGCACGCCGTCGCCGTCGAGGTCGACCGCCGTGGTGGTGATCTCCTGCACGATGTCGGCGACGCCGTCGCCGTCGAGGTCGTAGGCGGTGGTCTCGGTGGTGGTGACAATGTCGGCGCTGCCGTCGCCGTCGACGTCGACCACCGTGGTGGTGGTCTCGGTCACGACGTCGTCGAAGCCGTC
>CAZUYW010000196.1:0-4425 GCA_964624775.1 uncultured Iamiaceae bacterium | reverse complement strand
GTGCGGGGCTCCGACGGGAGGCCGAGGACGCGCTCGCCCAGGATGTTCATCTGCACCTGGTCCGAGCCGCCGTAGATGGACACCGCCGGCGCGAAGAGCGCGGTCTCGGCGATCATCCCGCCGAGCGGCGCATCCTTCCCGAGGAGCTGCCCGGCCGGGCCGAGGATGGCCGGGCCGAGGTCGCGGATCAGGCGCATCATGCGGCTCATCGACAGCTTCGAGATGTTGGGCAGGCCCGGGATGTCCTGGCCGGCGGCCTTGGCCGCCTTCAGGCGCAGGTTCGAGTAGCGGGCCACCTCGGCAAGCGTGTGCAGCCGCATGAGCTCCTGGCGCAGGATCGGATCGTCGGCCACGCCGCGCGCCTTGGCCAGCTCGAGCAGGCCCTTGGCCCCGCCCATGCCCTCACCCGACCCGGCGCCGGCCCGGATGCCTGCGAAGTCGCCGGCGCGCTTGTCGAGGTGACCGGCGACGGTGCCCGGCAGGGCCGCCGACGCGGCACCGCCACCGCCGGCGCCGAGGCCGGCGCGCTCGAACATGAGGGTCGTGTTGCCGACACCCCAGCCCTTGTTCTTGCCGCCGATGAGCGCATCGTCGGCGACGCGGGCGTCGGTGAGGAACACTTCGTTGAACAGGGCGCGGCCGGTCATCTCCCTGAGGGGGCGGACCTCGATGCCGGGCTGGTGCATGCCGATCGCGAAGTACGAGATGCCCGAGTGCTTGGGCACCGTGGGGTCGGTGCGGGCCATGAGCATGCCGAGGTCGGCGATCTGGCCGCCGGAGGTCCATGTCTTCTGGCCGTTGACGATCCACTCGTCACCGTCCTGGACCGCGGCGCAGCGCAGTCCGGCGAGATCCGAGCCGGCCTCGGGCTCGGAGAACAGCTGGCACCAGGCCTCCTGGCCGGTCACGATCGGCCGGAGGTACCGCCGCTTCTGCTCGTCGGTGCCGTGGGCGACGATCGTCGGGCCAGCGAGGAGCACGCCGAGCCCGCCGGGAGGGCCGAGCGCGCCCGCATCGGCGATCTCGGCCCGGACGGTGTTGGCCTCGTCCCGCGACAGATCGCGCCCGTGCCACTCGCTGGGCCACATCGGCACGGCCCACCCCGAGTCGCCGAGGCGCTCCCACCACTCGCCGACGGTGAGGTCCGGGTCCCAGTTGGCATCCAGCCACGCCCGGACCTCGGCACGCACGTCATCGCTCATCGGAGCCCCCTGCTCGTCGTCGCTCACAACCCTTGACCGCTCGGTCAAGGAACGGCGGACAACCTAGCGGGCGAGCAGCAGGCGCAGCGTCGCCTCGAGCATCGCAGAGCACGCCTCCGGCGTCCGGCGCTCGTAGGACCGCAGCGCGTCCCACGTGCTCCACATGCTCGCCACGTGGACGAGGTCGGCGAGCGCCTCGCCGTCATCTCCCGCGGCAGCGATCTCCGGGGCGAAGACCTCCCGCACCTGCTGGCGGTAGAACTCGTAGCCCGTCTCGAAGTGGACGTTGACCGTGTCGAGGGTGGGGGCGTGGATCGAGGCGGCGATGAGCATCGGACGCACCTCCTCGTTGATCTCGGAGCGCTGGCACACGAAGGCGGCGATCCGCTCCTCGAGCGGACCGGTCGGGTCGATCGGGGTGACGAGCAGCGCGAGCCGGGCCGCCACGCGGGCACCGACGGCACCGAACAGGGTCTCGAGGTCGTCGAAGTGCTGGAAGATCGAGCGCACCGACACTCCTGCCTGCTCGGCGATGCGCGGCGCCGTCGGCCGCAGGTCGCCGTCCTCCAGGAGCTCGACGCAGGCCTCGACGATCGCCGCACGCGTGCGGATCGACCGGGCGGTGCGCCCGTCGACGGGCGGCTCGGGCTTGGTCGTCGGCGCCACGTCCTCTCCTGGTTCCTCAGCCACAGGGCGACTCTAGGACGGCCCCGTCGTTGTCAGTGGCCCCGGGTACCGTGACCCCATGGCCCTGACCCCTCCCGAGACGCTCTCCCCGTCCAAGGTCTCCTCGTTCAAGGACTGCGCCCTCGCCTTCCGGTTCTCGGCCATCGACCGCCTCCCGGAGCCGCCGTCGCCCGCCGCCACCAAGGGCACGCTCGTCCACCTGGCGCTCGAACACCTCTTCGAGCGGCGCGCCACCGAGCGCACCCTCGAGGCCGCCCTGGCCGATCTCGCCCGGGCCACCGTTGAGCTGCGCACCGACCCCGACTGGATCGACCTGGCGATGGACGAGCCCACCGAGGCCGCCTTCCTCGCCGACGCCGAGGCGCTGGTCCGGCGGTACTTCACCGTGGAGGACCCCACCTCGGTGGCGCCCGTTGGGCTCGAGCTGCGCCTCGAGGCCAAGGTCGGCGATCTCCGGGTGCGCGGGATCATCGACCGCCTCGAGCTCGATGGTCCGGGCCGGCTCGTCGTCACCGACTACAAGACCGGCAAGGCCCCGGGCCAGGCCTACCAGCAGGGCCGGCTGGGCGGCGTCACGTTCTACGCGCTGCTCTGCGAGGAGCTGTTCGGCACCCTCCCCGTCCGGATCCAGCTGCTCTACCTGGGCGATGGCACGGTGATCTCGACCGAGCCCACAGCGGCCGCCACCGCCGCCCTCCGCAAGAAGATCGGCGCCCTCTGGAGCGCGGTCGAATCGGCGTGCGCCCGGGAGAACTTCGCGCCCCGGCCCGGCCCGCTCTGCAACTGGTGCGCGTTCCACGCCTACTGCCCGGCCCAGGGGGGCGACATCGCCCTGGCGGACGCCTTCGTGGCCGCCCGGGATGCCGGGGCAACCCCGGCCACCTAGGGTCCTGACGTGCACGAAGGTCCCGACACCGCCGCAACCAGCGGATTCGTGGCGCGCGTGCACGCCTGGGACGACCGCGTCGACGCCGCGTGGGGCCGGGCGTTCCGGGGCCGCCCCGGCATCGACCGGGCCATGTACCTGGCCTCCGAGCTCGGCGACTTCAGCCTCATCTGGCTGCTCGTGGGCGCTGCCCAGGGCCTGCGCTCGGACGAGGACGCCGACGCCGCCATCCGCCTGGCCGCCGGGCTGCTCGCCGAGTCGCTCCTCGTCAACCAGGGCATCAAGCGGCTGTTCCGCCGCACCCGGCCCGTGCACGAGGACCCCCGGCCCCACCAGCTGCGCACGCCGTCGACCTCGAGCTTCCCGTCCGGCCACGCCAGCTCGGCGTTCACCGCGGCCGGGCTGCTGAGCGACACCGACCCGCGCCTCGCCCCCGCCTACTACGCCCTCGCCGTCGTGGTGGCCACGAGCCGCATCCACGTCCGCATCCACCACGCCTCCGACGTCGTGGCCGGTGCGGCCGTGGGCGTCGGGCTCGCCGCCGCCATCACCCGCCGCTGGCCCCTGCCCCGCCGAGCCTCCCGTGGCTGAGGATCTCGAGGTCGGCGTCCGCATGTCGGACCTCGAGGCGCTCATGTGGCACCTCGAGAGCGACCCGGTGCTCTCCTCCACGTTCGCGAACCTCACCATGTTCGACCGCCCGATCGACGTCGAGCGCCTGCGGCGACGCCTGTGGCGCGCCACGCGGGTGGTGCCCCGGCTCCGATGCCGCATCACGGGCGGCATGGGTCCGATCACGCCCGCATGGGAGGAGGATCCGGACTTCGACCTCGACCACCACGTGCGGTGGGTGTGCCTCCCCGCCGGAGCCACCGATGCCGACGCCCGCCGCCTCGCCGCCGCCATCGCGGCCGAGCCCTTCGACCGCGACCGCCCGCTCTGGGAGTTCACGATCATCGACGGCCTGCCCGACGGCCGCTCGGCGATGGTGCAGAAGATGCACCACACCATCACCGACGGCGAGGGCGGCATCCGCATGTCGCTCGAGTTCGTCGACCTCCAGCGCGACGCCCCCGAGCCACCCCCGCTCGACGACGGGCCGCCCCCGCCGGCCGCCCCCCGCTCCCGGCTGGCCCTCGGGGTCGAGGCCCTGGCCGGGACCGCGCGCCGCAACGCCGACGCCGCCCGACGCCTGGTCACCACGGCGACCGATGTCGTCCGGGATCCGATGCTGCTCGCCGGCCAGCTCGGCGGCCTCCCCGCGGGCACCGCGGCCACCGTCCGCTCGGTCGTGCGCCAGTTCGCGGTGCTCGACGGCCACCGCTCGCCGCTGTGGTCCGAGCGGTCCCTGGGCCGGGCGCTCGAGACGTTCGAGGTGTCCCTCGAGGACACCCGCGACGCTGCGCACCGCCTCGGCGGCAGCGTGAACGACCTCTTCGTGGCCGCCGCGGCCGGCGGCGCCGGCACCTACCACCGGCGAGCGGGCCACGACACCGCCGAGCTCCGCATGTCGATGCCGGTCTCCACCCGCACCGACCGGGCACCCGGCGGCAACGCCTTCACGCCGACCCGCGTGCTGGTGCCCCTCGACGCCGACCCCCGGACCCGCTTCGCCGAGGTCCACGACCGGCTCTCGGTCACCAAGACCGA
>CAZUYW010000195.1:0-6049 GCA_964624775.1 uncultured Iamiaceae bacterium | reverse complement strand
GCGATCTGCTGGCCGCTGCTGTGCGGCATGGCCAAGGCCAAGTACCTGCTGCTCACCTGCGAGCCCGTCAGCGGCGAGGAGGCCGAGCGGATCGGGCTCGTGTCGCTCTGCGTCGACGACGACGAGGTCCTCGAGCGGGCCACCGGCGTGGCCCTGTCGCTCGCCGAGGGCGCCCAGTCCGCGATCCGCTGGACCAAGCACACCCTCAACCACTGGTACCGCGCCCAGTTCCCGGCCTTCGACGCGTCGGTGGCCTACGAGTTCCTCGGCTTCGTCGGCCCCGATGCGGCCGAGGGCGTGGCGTCGCACCGCGAGAAGCGGCCGCCGTCGTTCCGCGGTGCCGCGGACTGACCGGACTGGTCAGCGGGGACGCTCGGTCCCTAGGCTGGTCGACCGTTTCCCAATCGACTGCGCTCCGGCGCGATCTCTGAAGTAGGAGTTCCGATGGCTGAGATCACCCTCAAGGCGACCACGGGCCGCGCCCTTGGCTCTGGCCCCTCCAAGCAGCTGCGTGCCGCCGGCAAGATCCCGGCGGTCGTGTACGGCCTCGACGCCGACCCGATCCCGGTGACCGTGGAGTGGAAGCCGCTCCGCGAGGCCCTCACCACCGAGGCCGGGCTCAACGCCCTGATCGACCTCGACATCGACGGCGCCGTCGCCATGTGCGTGGTGAAGGAGCTCCAGCGCCACGCCATCCGCGGCGATGTGCTCCACGTCGACTTCCTGCGCGTCTCGGCCGACGCCGAGATCAGCATCGAGGTGCCGATCGTGGTGGAGGGCGAGGCCAAGGCCGTCGCCATGGACGGCGGCACCGTCGACCACCTGCTGTTCCACCTGACCGTCTCGGCCAAGCCCGCCGACATCCCGAACGAGATCGTCGTCGACGTCACCGACCTCCAGGTGGGCGACGCGATCCGCGTCGGCGACCTGAACCTGCCCGCGGGCGTCACGACCCACGTCGACGCCGAGGAGGCCGTGGTCATGGCCCAGGCCGGTGCCGTGGGCGGTGGCGAGGAGGCCGAGGGCGAGGCTGGCGCCGAGCCCGGCGACGGTGGCGAGGCCGCTGCCGACGACGCCGGGGCCGACGCCGAGGGCTGATCGCGCCGGTGGCCCTCCGCTCGACGCCCCGCCGGGGCACCCCGGCCGATCTGCTCGTGATCGGCCTGGGCAACCCGGGGACCGAGTACGAGGGCAGCCGCCACAACATCGGCGCCGAGGTCGTGGCCGTCCTCGCGGCGCGCCACGGCGAACGGCTCAAGCCGGGCAAGGAGCGCGCCCTCGTGGCCGAGGCGCGGGTCGGCACCCGGCGCATGGTGCTGGCGTTCCCCCAGACCTTCTACAACGAGTCCGGCACGGCCGCGCTCGCCCTGGCCCGGCGCCACGGCGTCGAGGACCTGGCGCGCATCGTGGTCGTCCACGACGAGCTCGACCTGCCCCCGGGCAAGCTCAAGGTGAAGGTCGGCGGGGGGCTCGCGGGCAACAACGGCCTCAAGTCGATGAAGGCGCACCTGCACGGCGACGGCTTCGTGCGGGTGCGGGTCGGCATCGGCAAGCCCCCGGGGCGCCAGGAGGGCGTCGACCACGTGCTGCGACGGCCCGGCAAGGCCGACCGGCGCGAGCTCGACGTGGCCGTGCAGGAGGCCGCCGACGCGGTCGAGTGCATCCTCGACGAGGGCGCCGAGGCGGCGATGACCCGCTTCAACCAGCGGGCCTGATCCTCAGAAGCCGAACGCCTTCTGGCGGGAGGTGCGGGTGCGGAACGCCTCGCGGAAGTCGATGTGGGCGAACCCGGCGGGGGCCACGCCGTCGCGGGCGTAGCGGTACAGCGCCACCTGGAACACGCCCGACATGGCGCTCGACCAGCAGGCGACGCCGATGATCCAGAGCACGCCGATGACGATCATCGTCCCGAGCCCGAGCGCCGTCTGGGTGGCCGCGCCGGCGGCGATGCCGATGAACGCCGGGAGGCACAGGACGAAGCTCACCAGGCCGATGCCGGTGTTGACGATGAGGTTCTCGCCCCAGGTGTGGCGCAGCATCGCGGCCGATCGCTTGAGGGCGACGCCGACGCTCACCTGCTCGAACACGAGCACGGGGAGCACGAGGAAGGTGACCACGGACCAGGCGAGGCCGACGAGCCCGATGGCGATGCGCCCGATGATCCCGGCCCGCTCCTCGGCGGCGCGCAGCACCATCGAGACGGTGGCGGAGAGCACGGCCCACGGCACGATGCGCCCGGCGTTGCGGGCGGCGCCGGCCAGGGCGCTCGCAACGGTCGGGTTGCCACCGTCCATCCGCTCGGCCGCGCCGCACAGCAGGGCGGTCTTGAAGAACAGGGTGGTGTACACCAGCACGATCGAGGCGAGGATCATGCCGATCCAGTGGAACGGCGTGAGGTGCACGGTGGGCTCGCCGTCGACGCCGGTGTGCATCGAGGTCACGATGAGCGGGATGTAGAGCGCGGCGGACAGGGCGAGCGAGGTGATCCCCGAGAGCAGGGGGAGGACCAGGAGTTCGGAGTCCTGGCGGATCACCGCCCACGACGCCCGCACCAGCGCCATCGAACGCGCCCATCTGCCCATCGGTGACCTCCTGCGCGGCACGTCCGCGGTTCCCCCTCCTGTCGGCAGCCGGGGGTGGCCCGTTAGCGTGTCCTCTCCCATGCCGCTCACCGATCTCCCCCTCGCGCTGCGCGACGAGCCCGCCCTCCTCGAGGTGCTGGGCCGTTCCGCCGCGGTGCTCGCCGTGCCCGAGCCGGCGCGTCCCCTCACCCTCGCCGGGCTGGCCACGGTGGGCAGCCGCCGCCCGATCCTGGTCGGCGTGCCCACGACCGCCGAGGCCGAGCGCCTGGCGAACGACCTGGCCACGTTCCTCGGCCCCGACGCGGTCGAGCTGTACCCGGCGTGGGAGACCCTGCCCTTCGAGCGGGTCAGCCCCGCCGTCGAGACCATGGGCCGGCGCCTCCGCACCATCTGGCGGCTGCGCACCACCGACCGCCGCCCAGCGGTCGTCGTGGCCCCGGTTCGGGCGCTGGTGCAGCGACTCGGGCCCCACGTCGACGAGGTGGCCCCGCTCGTGGTGCGCCCCGGGGAGCGGCGCGACCGGGACGAGCTCGTCAGTTGGCTCGGCGAGAACGGGTACCGCCGGGAGCCACAGGTCGAGCACCGCGGTGAGTTCTCGGTGCGGGGCTCGATCGTCGACGTGTTCGACGCCACCGCCGACGGCCCCGTGCGCATCGACCTCTGGGGCGACGAGGTCGACCGCCTCACGTCGTTCTCGGTGAGCGACCAGCGCTCCACCGATCCGCTCGAGGTGGTCGAGGTCTTCCCGGCGCGCGAGCTGCTGCCCACCCCCGATGTCCGCGAGCGCGCCGCCGCGCTCGTCGCGGCCGAGCCGTGGGGCCGCGAGCAGTGGGAGCGCCTGGCCGAGGGCCAGCTGTTCGACGGCATGGAGTCCTGGCTGCCGTGGCTGGTCGACGACCAGCGCACGATCGTCGACCTCCTGCCCGAGGGGTCGCTCGCGGTCGTGGTGGAGCCGCGGCGCCTGCGCGACCGGGCCGGCGACCTGCTCGCCGAGGAGGACGACCTCGCCGCGTCGCTCGCCCGCACCTGGGAGGTGGGGGAGGGCCGGGTCTTCCCCCGCCTGCACGCCGAGTTCGCCGACCTGTTCGGTGCCTCGTCGGTGCCGGTGTGGACCATGACGGTCACCCCCGACGGACCCGACGTCGCCACCGTCGCCGCCTTCGGCTGGAACCCGGTGGTTGGCGACGGCGAGGGCCTGGTCCGCCAGCTGCGCGACCTGCTCGACGACGGCTATCGGATCGTCGTGGCCGCCGACGGCGAGGGCTCGGCCGGGCGCCTCGCCGACCTGCTGCGCAGCCACGGCCTCGAGTTCCCCGTCGAGGTGGGTGCGCTCGAGCGCGGCGTGGTGCTCTCGGGCATCAAGCTCGCCGTGCTCGCCGAGTCCGACCTCACGGGCCGCCGCCGGGCTCACCGCGCGCCGCGGCCCCGCAAGCGCGACACGGCCGGGTTCTTCGACGACCTCAAGCCCGGCGACCACGTCGTGCACCACCAGCACGGCGTCGCCCGGTACGGCGGCATGGTCAAGCGGGCGATCGGCGGGGTCGAGCGCGACTACCTGCTGCTCGAGTACCGGGGCGACGACAAGCTCTACGTCCCGTCGGACCAGATCGACGCGGTCCGCCACTACACCGGTGGCGACGCCCCCTCGCTGTCGCGCCTCGGTGGCGGCGACTGGACCAAGGCCAAGGCCAAGGTGCGCGCCGAGGTGCAGGCCGTCGCCCAGGAGCTGGTCGTGCTGTACCAGACCCGCCTGCACAGCCCCGGCCACGCCTTCCCGCCCGACACGCCGTGGCAGCGCGAGCTGGAGGACGCGTTCCCGTTCCGCGAGACGCCCGACCAGCTCACCGCGATCCGCGACGTGAAGGCCGACATGGAGGCAGAGACCCCGATGGACCGCCTCGTGTGCGGCGATGTCGGCTTCGGCAAGACCGAGGTGGCGATCCGGGCCGCGTTCAAGGCGATCCAGGACGGCAAGCAGGTGGCGGTACTCGTGCCCACCACGCTGCTCGCCACCCAGCACTTCCAGACCTTCAGCGAGCGCTTCGCCGCCTTCCCGGTGCGGGTCGAGGTGCTGAGCCGGTTCCTCACCAGCGCCCAGGCCAAGGCGGTGGCGGAGGGCGTGCGGGCCGGTGAGGTCGACTGCGTCATCGGCACGCACCGCCTCCTGTCGGACGACATCGAGTTCAAGGACCTCGGCCTGCTCGTGGTCGACGAGGAGCAGCGCTTCGGCGTGAGCCACAAGGAGCAGATCAAGCAGCTCGCCACCAACGTCGACGTGCTCACGCTGTCGGCCACGCCGATCCCGCGCACGCTCGAGCTGAGCCTCACCGGCATCCGCGACCTCACGCTGCTGAACACGCCGCCCGCCGAGCGCCAGCCGATCCTCACCTACGTCGGCGAGTACGACGATCGGGCGGTGGCCGAGGCCATCCGGCGCGAGCTGCTGCGCGAGGGCCAGGTGTTCTTCGTGCACAACCGCGTGCGCGACATCGAGCAGGTCGCCGGCCGGCTGCGCGAGCTCGTGCCCGAGGCGCGCGTTGCCGTCGCCCACGGCCAGATGGACGAGGGCACCCTCGAGAAGGTGGTCTTCGACTTCTGGGAGGGCGAGTTCGACGTGCTCGTGTGCACCACGATCATCGAGTCCGGCATCGACATGCCGACGGTGAACACGCTGGTGGTGGACCGGGCCGATCGGCTCGGCCTCGGCCAGCTCCACCAGCTGCGCGGCCGGGTCGGGCGCTCCGGGCAGCGGGCCTACGCCTACCTGTTCCACCCGGCCGACGTCGCCCTCTCCGAGGAGGCCTACGAGCGGCTCAAGACGATCGGCGAGGCGACCGAGCTCGGCTCGGGCTTCCGGATCGCCATGCGCGACCTCGAGATCCGCGGGGCCGGCACGCTGCTCGGCACCGGCCAGTCCGGCCACATCGCCGCGGTCGGCTACGACCTGTACGTCTCGCTCGTGAACGAGGCGGTCGCCGAGCTGAAGGGCGAGCCGCTGCGCGAACCGGCCGAGGTGAAGCTCGACCTGCCCATCGACGCCAACCTCCCGCCCGAGTACGTGGCCAAGGAGGAGTTCCGCCTCGAGGCCTACCGGCGCCTCGCCGAGGTCACGAGCGACGCCCAGGTCGACGACATCCGCGCCGAGTGGGAGGACCGCTACGGCCCGGTGCCCGAGGCGGCCGCCCGCCTGCTCGACGTCGCCCGCCTCCGGGCCGAGGCCCACCGGCTCGGCGCGCGGGAGATCAACGTCACCAAGGGTCCCGCGTTCAGCGGCCCGGCGTGGACCGCGCGGGTCTCGCCGATCACGCTCAAGACGAGCCAGACGATCCGCCTCGCCCGCCTGTTCAAGGGCGCGGTGTACAAGGAGGACTTGCACCAGCTCGTGCTCCCGATCCCGAACACCCCCGACCTGGCCGGGACGCTGGTCGACAGCCTGCGCCGCCTCGTCCCGCCCGCCGAGTGAGCGC
>CAZUYW010000194.1:0-6148 GCA_964624775.1 uncultured Iamiaceae bacterium | reverse complement strand
TGGCGGGCCGCGGGGTCGACGAGCAGCTTGGCCGGGTCGCAGGCCTGGCCGGTGGCCGGATCGCCGGGGCCGTGGACGCGGAAACCGTAGTGCTGGCCGGCCGCGACGCCCGGCACGTCGACGGACCAGTCGCCGTCCGCGCCGGCGATCAGGTCGACGCGGTCGGTCTCGGCATCGTGCCCGTCGAACAGCACCAGCTCGATCCGCTCGGCGATCCCCGACCAGACGGTGAAGCGGGTGCCGCCGTCGATCGGCTCGGCGCCGAGCGGTACACCCAGGTCGATCGCACCGCCGGTGCCCGACGACTCGCTCACGGCGCGCCCTCCGCGGCGTCGACGGCGACGAGGTCGAGGAGCCGCACGCGCGAGCGGTCGATCTCCTCGCGCAGCACCCGCTCCAGGACGGGCCCGAAGAGGCTGCCGCCGTAGTGGAGGCCCATCGCCAGGCGCGCCCCGTCGTCGTGAGGCGTCACCTCGGCGTCGAGCACCCAGGGGCTGTGCTGGCGGCCGTCGAGCTCGGCCCGCTCGAAGCGGGCGTGCGCGCCGGGCTCGTGGACGGTGCGCACCATCCGCAGGCGCTTGGACCGGGCGAGGGGTCCGAGCCGACCCCGCAGATCGACGGACCAGGCGGGGTCGGGGCCCTCGATGGCCTCGGCCCGGGTGACGATCTCGAGCCAGCTCGGGTACCGCGCCAGGTCGTCGACCCACGTCCAGAGCTGGTCGGGACGGCAGGGGGCGACCACCTCAGCGTGCAGATCCATCCCGCCAGTGTGGCCGCTGCGAGCAGCGAGGCCGACCCGGAACCCTCAGGCACCGAGGGCGGCCAGGATGCGCGCCCGGTCCGCGACGAACGCGGCGTCGGTCACCGAGGCCGCCGGGCGGGGGTGCGGCGCACCGACCGCGACATCGGCCACCACCCGTGCCGGGCGGTCCGACAGCACGATGACGCGGTCGGCCAGCAGGAGCGCCTCCTCGACGTCGTGGGTGACGAGGACCACGGTCCGGCGCTCCCCCGGCTCGGCGTCGAGCCACACCTCCTGGAGCCAGGTCTGCATACGGCGCCGGGTGAGGGCGTCGAGCGCGCCGAGCGGCTCGTCGAGCAGGAGGACGGGCGCGTCGACGAGGAACGTGCGGAGCACGGCGAGGCGCTGGCGCATCCCGCCTGACAGCTGCGAGGGCCAGGCGTCCTCGAGGCCGCCGAGCCCGAACCGGTCGAGGAGGCGCCGGGCCGTGGCCTCGGCCGCGGCCCGGTCCGAGCCGGTCACCTCGGCGGCGAGCGTGGCGTTGCCGAGCACGCGCCGCCACGGCAGCAGCTCGTCGCGCTGGGGCATCCACGCGCACGCGCCCGGCCGGCCGACGACGTCGCGCCCGCCGACGCTCGCCGCGCCCGCGTCGGGCACGAGGAGGCCCGCCAGCATGCGCAGGATGGTGCTCTTGCCACAGCCGCTGGGCCCGACGAGCGCCACGAAGGACCCCGGCTCGACGCGCAGGTCGAAGCCGTCGAGCACCGTCGTGGCCTCGACGCCGGGCGCGGCCGGCCAGGTGTGGCCGATCCCGTCGAGCACGATGCTCCCGGGCCGCGGCGGGGCGGGCTCGGTCACGGCGCCTTCGCGAGGTAGGCGTTGGTCCAGGCGGCGGGCACGTCGATCGGCTCGTCGATGAGGCCCGCGTCGACGAGGAACGACGAGAACGATCGCCACACCTCGGCCTCCTGGCGGCCCCAGCGGGCGGGGTCGTCGGCGTAGCGGGTGGCGAGGTAGCGGGCGCTGCGCTCGACGAGGTCCCGGTCGAGGTCCGGCGCGGCGTCGAGCAGGGCATCGGCGGCGGCCTGCGGTCGGGCCATCGCGGTGCGGTAGCCGCGGGCCGTCGCGGCCATGAACGCCTTCAGGTCGGCCGAGCGCGACCGGGTGACCCGGTCCGAGGTGGCGAGGAGCGGGGTGTACCAGTCCGGGATGCAGTCGGTGTGGTCGGCGAAGCGGATCGTGTTCACGTCGAGGCCGTCGATGTCGCGGAGCCGGATCGTGTCCCAGCCGTCGAACACCCAGACCACGTCGTACTGGTCGCGCTCGAGCCCGATGCGGAAGTCGGCCTCGCCGACGTCGACCCGCTTCAGGGCCTTCGGATCACCGCCGTCGCACGTGATCAGCTTGTCGAGCAACGCCTCCTCCAGCGCACCGCCGTAGCCGCCGTAGGTCTTCCCCTGCAGGTCGGCCGGCTCTTCGATGCCGTCGTCGGCCAGGGAGATCAGCGAGGACGTGTTGTGCTGGATGATGGCGGCGATCGAGCGGACGGGCAGACCCTGGGCGCGGGCCGGCACGACCTCCTCCTGCACGGACACGGCGACGTCGCCCTTGCCCGCGGCGAGGAGCTGGAGGCTCGTGGAGTCGCCCGGCTCCACGAAGCGCACGTCGAGCCCGGCCTGGCGGTACCAGCCACGGGCCTTGGCCAGGTACATGCCGCTGTGGTTGGTGTTCGGCGACCAGTCGAGCAGCACCGTGAACCGGCGCAGGCCGCCACCCTCGCCGGAACCGCCGCTGCTGCCGCTGTCGGACCCGCACGATGCGAGGCCGGCGGTGGCCAGGGCGAGCACGACGCCGAGCGCGGCGAGGCGGCGACGCGATCGGCGGGGATGCTGGTGGGCGGGGCTCATGGTTCCTCCACGGAGGGGGCGGGGACGGGTGGACGGAGGGTGCGGCGGGCGGCGGGCCGGTTCCACGGCACGGCCGCCCGGGCGAGGAGGTCGATGGCGGCGAAGAGCAGTGCGGTGAGCACGCCGACGAGGACGACGGCCACGAAGATGCGGTCGACCTCGTAGGACTGGCGGGCGCGCAGGATGGTCTTGCCCAGGCCCTGGTCGGTGGTGCTGCCGCCCAGGAACTCGGCGATCACCGCGCCGCCGATCGCGTAGGTGGCACCGATGCGCAGCCCCGCGAAGTAGGCGGGCCGCGCCGCGGGGAGGCGCACCACCCGGAACTCGGTGGCGGGCGTGGCGCCCATGGCCCGGACGAGGTCGAGGTGGGCGGGGTCGGCGCCGTCGAGGCCGTCGACGGCGGCGACGAGGACCGGGAAGAACACGATGAGCACGACGAGGAGCACCTTGGGCAGGAGCCCGAGGCCGAACCAGATCACGAACAGCGGCGCCAGCACGATCATCGGGATGGTCTGGCTGATCGCGAGCAGCGGGTAGAGCACCTGGCGCAGCAGCCGGACCCGGGCGACGGCGACCGCGAGCACCCCGCCCACCACCGCACCGAGGACCAGGCCGAGCGCGGCGATCACCAGCGTGTGCCACGCGGCGCCGGGGAGGGACGCCCGCTCGTCCCACGCCGCGGCGGCGATGCGGCCGGGGGTCGGGAGGAGGTAGTGCTCCACGCCGCGCACCGACACCCAGACCTCCCACACGGCCAGGACCGCGGCGAAGCCGAGCACCGGCGGCAGCACGCGCCGCCAGCGCGGCTCGGGAGCGGTCCGGGCGGGCATCGCTCAGCCGGCGGCCGGGCGGAACTTGGCGGTGAGGCGGTCCATCGTGGGGCCGCTGTCGTCGACGCCCTCGGCCACCTTGATGGCGCTGATGGTGAACGTGGCCCCGGCGGCGAGCGTGGCCTCGTGGGCGGCGCGCAGCGCGGCCCACACCCGGTCGGGCGAGCCCTCGAGCGTGGTGCCGAGCGCGCTCACCTCGTGGTGGAGCCCGGTGGCGGCGAGCACCGCGATGGCGGCCTCGACGTGGGCGTGCGGGTCGTCATCGGTGCCGGCGGGACGGGGCAGGACCTGGATCTCGGCGATCACGGGCGGGGACCTCCTGGGGTCGGGTCATAGGGGGTGGATCGGGGGGCGACGTCGGGCGCGTCGGTGCCGGGGCGGACGACGGCCAGCACACCGGTGTCGACCGCGACGAGGGCAGGCGGCGCCGTGATCTCGTTGCTGAGGCCCCGCGTGGTGCCGGGTGCGAGGTGGGCGTCGACGAGCGCCCAGCGCAGGCCGGTGGCGGTGACACCGTCGGCCGGGCCGTGCAGGGGCAGGATCGACACCTGGGCGCCGGCGGGACCGTCGATGGCACGGGGCCGGCCGGGCCGCACGATCGTGGCGGTGGCGGCGCCGAGGCGCGCGGTCACCTCGAACGCGACGGTCGCCGGACCGGCCAGGAGGAGCAGGTCCGCGAGCAGGTGGTCGAGGCGGCCGCCGCCGGGGCCCACGACGGTGAGCGGCACCGGCGCACCGCCCGGCACGGGCACGAGATCGGCGGCCAGGTCGAGCGCGGCCTCGAGGTCGGTCAGGTCCTTGTCCGCCTCCAGGCGGTGCACCGTCGTGCCCGAGGCGAGCGCCGCATCGATGGCGTCTTCCGGCGCAGAGTCGAGGTCGCCGACCAGGTGGTGCACGGGCACCCCCGCCGCCGCGAGCCCCACCAGGCCGCCGTCCGCGGCGATCACGAGCGTGCCCGCATCGATGGGGACGGGCAGCGTCCAGCGCTCGTCGGCGGGGCCGACGGCGATGACGATCGATGGTGGCGGGGACACCGGGCGGGTGTCGGTCATGTGCATCCCTCCGCTGGCATTACCCAGGTCAGGTTCACGGGTCGGTGGCGGCACCAGCGGTGACGGCCACCCTCTCAGCCCGACTCCTCGAGCTCCCCGGCAGGTTCGGCTCCGACCCTACCGCCCTACGATCCGGGCCGTGCCAACCGAACCGAGCGACGAGGTGCTCTGGCAGACCCAGGTCGACCTCCCCGACCTCCGATCCGGGGGTCCGCTCCCCCGCCGCGCCGACGCGGTCGTGGTCGGCGGCGGGTATGCCGGGCTGGCCGCCGCCCGGACCCTTGCCGCGGCCGGCCGTGACGTCGTGGTGCTCGAAGCGGCGCCGATCGGCACCGGCGCCCACGCCCGCAACGGCGGCATGGTCATCCCCGAGCTGAAGGCCGGGCCGGCCACCCTCGAGGCGCGCTACGGGCCGGTCGGCCGTCGCATGTACGACGAGGTGAACGAGGCCTTCGACTTCGTGGAGGCGCTGATCGCCGATCACGACATCGCCTGCGACTACGCCCGCACCGGCCAGCTGTACCTCGCCCACACGCCTCGCCTCGTCCCCTACCTGCGCAAGCTGGCCGCCGAGCACGCCGAGGGGCTCGGCGAGCCGGTGCGCTTCGTCCCCCGCGACGAGCTCGGCGCCGAGATCGGCTCCGACGCGTTCCACGGCGGCGTCGTGTACGAGCGCACGGGCGGCCTGCACCCGGCTCGCTTCCACGCCGGCCTGCTGGATCTCGCGCTCGCCGCCGGGGCCACCGTCGTGGAGCGGACCGCGGCCCGGCGCCTGGAGGCGACCGCGTGGGGCCACCGCGTGCACACCGACCGCGGCACCATCGACTGCACCGACGTGGTGCTGGCCACGAACGCGTCGGCCGACGGGCTGGTGCCGGAGCTGGCCCGTCGGGTGCTGCCCATCGGCAGCTTCATCATCGCCACCGAGCCCCTGCCCGCCGAGGTGGCCGACGCGGTGAGCCCGCGCCGCCGGATGTTCGTCGACACCAAGAACCTGCTCTTCTACTGGCGCCTCGCTCCCGACGGCCGGCTCGTGTTCGGCGGTCGTCGCAGCCTGGCGGCCTCCACCGTGCCCCAGGCCGCCGCGTTCCTCACCGAGGCCCTGCACCGCATCCACCCGCAGGTGGCCGAGGTGCCGATCACCCACCGCTGGGGCGGCGAGGTGGCGATCACCCTCGACCGCCTCCCCCACGTCGGCCGGATCCGCGGCGCCTGGTACGCCACGGGCTGCAACGGCTCGGGCGTCGCCCTCAACACGTGGCTCGGGCACCGCGTCGCCCGCACCATCCTGGGCGAGGAGCCGGCCCCCTCGTTCGCCGAGCTCCCGCACCGGCCGATCCCGCTCCACCGGTTCCGCAGGGCGTACCTGCCGGCGGTCGGCACCTGGTTCCGGTTCCAGGACCGACCCTGACGGTGCCGCACGGCTAGCTTCCCCGCCATGATCCGCACCGCACGACCGCTGCCCGTCCGCCTCGCCGGGGTCCTCGTGGCCGCCGCGCTCGCACTCACCGCCACGGCCTGCTCGAGCAGCGACGGCGGCAAGGGCTCCGATGACGCCAAGCCCCTCACCAAGGCGCAGTTCATCAAGAAGGCCGACGCCATCTGCAAGAAGGGCGC
>CAZUYW010000193.1:0-6148 GCA_964624775.1 uncultured Iamiaceae bacterium | reverse complement strand
GAGCTGGTCACCAACGTGGTCGTGCACGCCGGCACGGTCGGGCGCCTCGCGCTCGACATCGACGAGCACCGCCTGCGGGTCGAGGTGTCCGACGGCAACCCCGAGGTGCCCGTGATCCCCGATGACGCCGAGCCCTTCGCGGTGCGCGGTCGGGGGTTGCTGCTCCTGCGGGACCTGTCGGACGCGTACGGCTTCGAGCCCCTCGCGGCCGGCAAGGTGATCTGGTTCGAGCTGCGACGACCTCCGGGCTGAACCCGCTCGGGACCGGCCCCCATCGGGCCGCGGATGAGCCAGATGGCCCGTGACCGCACGATGTCGGGCCGGTAACATCGCCGTGATGGGTGCGAAACCGTTCTGGCGTTCGGCGCGTTGGCGCGAGGTGTTCCACCCCGAGTCCAGCCTCGCCACCGTCGAGGGGCTCGCGGCCGGCACCGGCCTGCTCACCGGCTCGGTGGCCCAGGCCACCGACGTCGACGCCACCTGCCCGTCGTGCGCCGGCGGCGGTGAGGTCGTGGTGATCGATCTGGTCGCCCATGCCGTGAGCCTGCGCTGCCGGACGTGCGGCCACCGCTGGATGCTGGACGAGTCCGTCGTCCGCCACGGCGACCACTGATCCAGCACCGCTCGCCGCGCCGAGACAGGCGTCACAGCCACTAGGGTCTGCGCCGTTGGGTGCGAGACCTCCGGGGGGACGGCAGTGGCACGTGGCAGCGAGACCCGCGGCGAGCGCGACGGCGCGCCGGCCGCCGAGGCCGAGATCGCCGGTGCCGAGCCAAGCGCCGTCGGTCCGCCGCTGCTCATCCTCGGTCTCGGGTTCCTGTCGGTGCTCGTCAGCCTGCCGCTGATCGGCGCCGACGGCATCCCGTCCCACGTGATCGGCTACGCGACCGGCGCGCTCATCCCCATCCTGGTCATCGGTCTGGTGCGCCGGATCGACCTCGAGCGTCGACGGAGCCCCCGGTACGAGGCCAAGGCCATGCTCGCCCCGGCGCTCATCGTGCTGGCGCTCGCCGCCCTGCTCGCCGCCGGGCTCCACGTGTGGCCCATCGCCACGGAGCTGGCGTCATGACCAGCGCGCTGCGGCGTCCTGCCGCCCTGCTCGCCGTCCTCCTCGTCGTGGTGCTCGGTGCTGCGCCGGCCGGCGCGGCCCCGGCCCCGCCGACGCCGCCGAAGACGCCCTCCAGCTCGCCCGCCATCCTCGATCTGGTCGGCTGCATCCAGGGTTCGGGTCACCTCGCTGTCGAGATGCTCATCGACCAGTCGGCATCGTTGAAGGTGACCGACCCCGAGAACCGACGGGTCGATGCGGCTCGCGCCGCGCTCGACGGCCTGCTGGCCCTGGCGACCGGGCGCGGCACGGACAACCCGAAGGTCGACGTCGCCCTCTCATCCTTCTCGGACGCCTACCGTCCGGTACGGACCTGGACCGCGCTCGACGAGGCGAGCGCCCCGGCGCTGCGCGTCGCGATCGCCGGCTTCGCCAAGCGGAACCGCGGCACCGACACGGACTTCATCAACGCCCTCAACGGCGCCCGCTCGTCGCTCGCCGATCACAGCGCCGAGGTGACGGCCGGTGGCGAGGATGCCCCGTGCAAGACGGTGCTGCTCTTCACCGACGGGCAGTACGACATCGCGGTCCGCGCCACGCAGGCCGATCGGGACCGGCTCGGCGCGACCAAGCCCTATGCCCCGGGCCTCCGGCTCGACGACGAGACCACCGTGCGCAAGGTCGAGGCGATCGGGCGGGCCGAGCTGTGCCGCGAGGGCGGCCTGGCCGACGGGCTGCGGGGCGACGACATCCGCCTGCTCACGGTGGCGCTGTCGGGCAACGTGCCCACCGCCGAGCAGCGACTCCTCGCCGCGGCGAGCGCGGGTGAGGCCGACGGTGTCACCTGCGGCACACCCACGGACATCCCGCCGGGCGCCTACCTGCCCGCGGGCCAGGTCGACGTGCTGATCGACCGGTTCGACGAGATCGCCTCCCGCCTTGCCGGCGGCACGCTGCTGGCACCGGCGCCCGTCACGGTGTGCGATGGCACGGCCTGCCCGGGGGGGACCCGGACCATCTCGATCGACGCGACGGTGCGCCGCATCCACGCGCTGGCCATCGCCCCCAAGGCCGGCATGGTCGTCCAGGTCAAGGGCCCCGGGGGTGAGACCACGGTCGACGAGGCCGGAGCCGTCGAGGTTGGGCCGGCGAGCGGTACCGCCCGTGCCGTCGCCGACCGGGGCTGGGCGATCGACCTCGACCGGCCCAAGGCCACCGAGGGCTGGTCGGGCGAGTGGTCGTTCGCGGTGGTCGATCCGTCGGGCAAGCTGGCCGGCAAGTCGGCCACCCTCGAGATCTACGTCTTCAGCGACATCGGGGTGACGATCGGGCAGATCGGTGCGGTCGAGCGCGGCAAGCCCGTGAAGGCGACGGCGAAGCTCACGATCCCCGAGGGCGTGGACGCCGCCAAGCTGCTGCGATCGGCCACGGCCACGCTGCGCCTCGATGATCCCGTCTCGGGCACCTCCAAGACCGTGCCCCTGAAGGGCCCGGTGACCGGCCCCTACTCGGGGACCTTCACCCCGCCGGCCGACTACACGTCGAGCTCCTATGACGCCCTCGTCGAGCTGCGCGCCGTCACCAGGGACGGTGCGGAGATCGTCTCCCGGTCGGCGCCGCAGTCGCTGCTCGTGCGCCGGCCTGCCGGGTCGATCCAGTTCGCGCCGGCCGAGCTCGACATGCCGTCGCTCACCGGTGAGGGCGCGACGAGCGCCGATCTGATCCTCCTCGGCGCCAAGAAGCCGGGGTGCGTGTGGTTCACCAAGGTCGACGCCACCTCGCCCGATGATGCGGGCACGCTCGACGTCACCTTCGACGGCCAGCAGGCGACCTCGCGCGCCACCTGCATCAAGGTCCCGGCCAGCTCGAACCAGACGGTGCCCGTCGAGGTGCGGCCGACCGGGCGGGCGACGGGGTCGGTGCGAGGCACGATCGAGGTGCACGAACTGGTCGACGGCGGCAAGGAGACCACCACCAAGCTGCCGTTCGGCTTCGACATGAGCCGGGGGATCGACGAGCAGCAACGGGTGCTCCTTGCGCTCCTGCTCCTCATCGGCGGCCTGCTCCTGCCAGTCGGCCTGCTGATCGTGATGAACGCGGTGTCCGCTCGGTTCCAGTCCCTCGACGCGGTGCAGGGCGCGGTCGTGCCCGTGACGATCTCGGGTCGGCGCGCCTACCGAGGCGACCAATCCAGCGGCAATCGGCCGTTCCGCCTGAACGCCTCCGACTTCGAGGCCCTCGCCGGGCGTGGTGGTCCGCGTCGGTTCACCTTCGGTGGGATCGAGTTCCGCGCCCGAGCCTCCCGGAACCCGTTCGGTCCCACCTATGCGCTGGCCGCGCCGGAGGGAGGTGCCGAGAAGCTCAAGGGCAGGGCCGGCTCCAAGGTCGAGCTCGATCCGGTGCTCGCCGGGTCCTGGGTCTTCTTGCTCGACCCCGACGCCACGCGGACCCTGGGCAACGACATGGCCGCGGGCGACCTCATCGTGTTCCTCGCCGAGGGGGAGACGCGGTCCCAGATCGAGAAGGTGACGCCCGACATCCTCGACCGGATGCCGGCCACGGCCACGCACCTGGCGGCCCTGCTCCGGGGCAAGCCGGTGTCCACCAAGCCGCCGAAGCGCTCGAAGCGCGGCGCTCGGCCGTCGGGTGCCGCCCCCGTCGAGGGTGCGGGGCGGGAGGGGAACGTCGCCGAGGATGGGGCCGGGGAGGGCTCCGTCGAGGCGGATGCACAGGTGGCCGCGCCGCCCGCGGCCGCCGAGCCACCCGCCGCCGCCGAGCGGCCGTCGGCCCCGCTGGGCTTCGGTGGGGTGGCCGCAGCGCCGGTCGCCCCGCCCACCCCGCCGTCCGATGACGACGACGATGACGAGGGCCCGGGTGCGGTGCCGCTCGGCTTCAGCGGCGGTCCCCGGCCCGGCTGATCAGCCCGCGGTCATCGCGACGACCCCCGCCACCGCCAGGGCGAGCCCGGCGATCTGGGCTCGGTGCAGGCGCTCGCCGAGCACGACCCGGGCGAGGACGACGGTCGACGCCGGGTACAGCGAGGAGAGCACGGCCACGATCGACAGCAGCCCGCGCTGGGTGGCTGCCACGAAGGTGCCGTTGGCGGCGACGTCGAGCACCCCGGCGCCCGCCACCACGAGCCAGGAGCCCCGCTCGGGCAGGAGCGCCGGACGAGCCGCTGACCGGTTGCGCCGGGCCAGGACGGTGATGGCGATGGCGGCGGCCACGATGGCGACGGGTCGGGCCACCACGAGCGGCCACAGGCCCGCCCTCGGGGTGGTCGACCCGAGCAGCACGTAGACCACCCCGAACCCGAACCCGGAGGCGGCCGCGGCGGGAACCACGCCGCTGGCCGGATGCACGGGGCCCAGTCCCGCGTCGGGATGGGCAGGTGCGCCGGAGATCAGCCCGACGGCCACCAGCGCCACGATCACGCCGGCGATCGCCACCGCACCGGGCCGTTCCCCGTGCAGCAGGCCCCAGGTGAAGGGCACGACGGCCGCGACCACCGCGGTGATGGGTGCCACCACGCTCATCCGCCCGCTGGCCAGGCCGCGGTAGAGCAGGCCGAGGCTGATCGGCCCGACCAGGCCGACGGCCACGCCCAGCTCGAGATCGTGCGCGGCAGGGGAGGGCAGATCCCCCACCAGGGCCCACCCCGCCGTCGCCGCCGCGAGGCAGATGATCGAGACGCTGAAGGAGCCGATCACCACCGCCGAGGCCGGAGACCGCTTCGCTGCGAGGCCGCCGAAGAAGTCGCCGCTCCCGTAGGACAGAGCGACGATCAGCCCCAGGACGATGGCCACGTGTCAGGTGCTGGGGCCGTCGACGCTCGCCATGTCCGCGTCGAGCTCGGCCAGCACCTGGGCGATCACCGCGCCCCGGGCGTTGGTCTTGGTGCGGGCGAACGCACCGGTGGACAGGGCGCCGAGCGCCCGGGCGGTCTCGAGCGCCTCGGCGAGGAGCTCGTCCTCGGGCACCACGCGGTCGAGGTACCCGACGCTGGCCGCGCCGGCCGGGTCGTAGACCGTCGCGCCCATCGTCGACATGGTGAACGAGGCCTTGGTGAGCCGGTCGCGGGCGAGCTCCACCGCGAACTTCGGCAGCGGCATGCCGATCGCCACCTCGGACAGGCCGATCTTCGCCGGCAGGTCGGCGCCGATGCGCACATCGCAGGCGAGCAGGGTGATCGCGCCGCCGGCGAGCGCGTGGCCCGTGCAGGCCGCGACGGTCGGGAGGCCGAACCCGTACAGGCGCGCCCACCAGCGCGCCCCGCGCGACACCAAGGCGCGCATGCCCTCGAGGCTCGCCGTCATCTCGCCCAGGTCGAAGCCGGCGGAGAACTTGCCGGGGCGCCCGACGAGGACGAGGGAGCGGGCCGGACCGGCCTCGACCTCGTCGAGGAGGTCCTCGAGACGGGCCACGACAGCATCGGAGAACACGTTGGCCTTGCCGTCGTCGAGGGTGATCACGGCAACGCCGTCCTCGACGGCGAGGGTGGGCAGCGGGGTGTCGGTCATGGACCGAGAACCTAGCGGGGGACCGCCATCCCCCCGCCCGCCGGGTCGGCCGCCGGCACGCCGGCGCGGCGGGCGGCGTTGCGCCGGGCCTCCACCGCCCGGTGGATCGCCGAGCTGCGCAGGATGCCGACGACGGTGCCGCGCCGGTCGACCACCAGGCCGTCGGGCACCTCCCCGGACTCGACCTTCTGGACGGCCGGCAGGAGCAGCTCGTCGTCGCGCACGATGGTGAGGCGCTCGGGCGGGTAGGCCAGATCGCCGACCCGGAGGTTGTCCCACGCGAGCGGCGGGGTGGCGCGCACGGCGTCGACGGTGAGCAGGCCCGCCAGCAGCCCGTCGGTACCGGAGACCGGGTAGGCGGCGTGGGGCGTGTCGCGGGGGAGGCCGGTGAGGAACTGGGTGAGCGGGGTGGACGCCGGGACGGGCGGCGCCGCCGGTTCCATCGTGGACGCCACCCGCACCCCGTCGAGCGCCTCCCACAGGGGCGCGGCTCGGAGGTTGTTGATCGCGGCGATCAGCACGAACGGGCCGACGGACAGCAGCCACAGGCCCCACCGGCCGTGCAGCGACCGGATCCCGA
>CAZUYW010000192.1:0-6157 GCA_964624775.1 uncultured Iamiaceae bacterium | reverse complement strand
TGGATCGAGGCGGGGCATCCCCTGGCGGCGGGCGAGCAGCCCGGCGCGTGAGCGAGCTGCCCGACGCTCGCTGGATCGACACCGACGAGGCCTTCGCGCCCGTCGTCGAGGAGCTCGGAACGCTCGAGGCGTTCGCGGTCGACACCGAGTTCCACCGCGAGAAGACCTACTACCCGCAGCTGGCGCTGGTGCAGCTCGGCTGGGCCGACCAGCGGATCCTCGTCGACCCGCTCACGGTCGACCTCACGCCCTTCGCCGCCGCCCTCGAGGGGCCGGCGATCGTGGTCATGCACGCCGCAAGCCAGGACCTCGAGGTGCTCGACCGGGCCTGCGGCGTGCTCCCGCGCGAGCTCTTCGACACGCAGCTCGCGGCCGGCTTCGTCGGTCACTCGCTGCCGTCCCTGGCCGCCCTCGTCGACCGCTTCTACCGGGTCCACCTCCCGAAGGGCGATCGCCTGACCGATTGGTTGCGCCGCCCGCTGAACGAGGACCAGCGGCGCTACGCGGCGTCCGACGTCGAGTACCTGCTCCAGCTCCGCGCCGACCTCACCGAGGCCCTCGTGGCCCGCGATCGGCTCAGCTGGGCCACCGACGAGTGCGAGCTGCTGCGCCGCAAGGGCCGGGTCGTGCGGGACCCGGAGCTCGCCTGGTTGCGCATCAAGGAGGCCCGCACGCTGCGGGGCGAGGCGGCCGGGGTCGCTCGGGCCGTCGCCGCCTGGCGGGAGCGGCGTGCCGCCGAGCTCGATCAGCCCGTCCGCTTCATCCTCTCCGACCTCGCCATCGTGGGCATCGCCCAGCGCAAGCCCAGGAGTGCCGCTGACCTGGGCCGCATCCGCGGCGTCGACGAGCGCCACGCCCGCGGCCCGCAGGGCGAGGCGATCCTGGCCGCGGTCGCCGCCGGTGCCGTCGCCCCGCCACCCCGCCCGCCGAGCGGCGGTCGCGAGCTGGACAAGCGCCTCCGTCCCGCGGTCGCGCTGGTGGCCGCCTGGGTCGCCCAACTCGCCCGCGACCTCGAGATCGAGACCTCGCTCGTGGCCACCCGGGCCGACATCGAGGCCCTGCTCGCGGGGGATCCCGAGGCGCGCCTGGCCACCGGCTGGCGGGCCGACCTGGTCGGGGAGCGCATCCGTCGCCTGGTGGCGGGGGAGGCTGCGCTGGCCTTCGACGGCACCGGCAACCTCCTCCTCGAGGACCGTCACCAGCCCCGATGACCCGACCTGTCCGTTCCGACTACATCGGAGCGGCTCCGGCCCGATACACTCGCCCGACGTACCACGTCATCATTCGGGAGCTCCGCCCGTGAAAAAGGGTCGTCATCGTCGGTTCGAAGAAGCTCGGGCGCTGAAGCGTTCCTCCGAGCCGTCGTTCAACGATCTCATCGATCGAGCCGACGAGCGCTCCTGCCCGGAGTGCCACGCCGACCCCGGTCACGATCACGCCTCCTGGTGCATGGTCGAGGACCTGCCCCAGGAGTCCGACGGCTGGGCCTGATCCCCGGTCGCGGCGTCGTGCCGCACCTCCCACACGCCTCCCGGAAAGCCCTCCCGTGTCCTTCGCCGCGCTCCGCAACGTCGCCCTGGTCGCTCACGTCGACCATGGCAAGACCACCCTCGTCGACGCGCTCCTGCGCGCCACCGGCGTGTTCGGTGCCCACCAGGCGGTGGTCGACCGCGTCATGGACTCCAACGACCAGGAGCGCGAGCGGGGCATCACCATCCTCGCCAAGGCCGCCTCGGTGCAGTGGGGCGACATCAAGATCAACCTGGTCGACACCCCCGGCCACGCCGACTTCGGCGGGGAGGTCGAACGGTCGCTGAAGCTGGTCGACGGGGTGGTGCTGCTCGTCGACGCCGCCGAGGGCCCGCTGCCCCAGACCCGCTACGTGCTCTCCAAGGCGCTCGAGGCGAACCTGCCGGCGGTGCTGGTGCTGAACAAGGTCGACCGCCAGGACGCCCGCCCCGACGAGGTGCTCGACGAGATCTACGAGCTGTTCCTCGACCTCGGGGCCTCCGATCACGACATCGAGTTCCCGATCATCTCGGCGATCGCGCGCGACGGCAAGGCGGTCACCGGCGTGGGCATGCCCGGCGAGGGCGACGACCTGACCCCGCTGCTGCAGGCCATCGTCGACACGGTGCCGGCCCCGGACCTGGACGCCGACGCCCCGTTGCAGGCGATCGTCACCAACCTCGACGCCTCGGACTACTTCGGCCGCCTCGCGATCGGACGGGTCATGCGCGGAACCCTCCGCAAGGCCGACCGCGTCGCCCTGCTCGACGAGGAGGTCGAGGAGGGGGGGCGCCCCGTCGAGCGCAAGCTCTCGGCCCTGCAGGGCTTCACCGGCATCGGGCGCGACGACGTCGAGGAGCGCGTCGCCGGCGACCTGTTCGTGATCGCCGGGTTCCCCGAGGTGGAGATCGGCGACACCCTCGCGGACCCCGCCAACCCCGAAGCCCTGCCCCGGCTCAGCGTGGACGAACCCGTCCTGCGCATGACCTTCGGGGTCAACACCTCGCCGCTCGCCGGCAAGGAGGGCACCTACCTCACGTCGCGGCACCTGCGGGAGCGCCTCGAGCGCGAGGTCCTCGGCAACGTCTCGATCCGCCTCGAGGAGACGGACTCGCCCGACGTGATCGAGGTCGCCGGCCGTGGCGAGCTCCAGCTCGCCGTGCTCATCGAGTCGATGCGCCGCGAGGGCTACGAGCTCCAGGTGAGCCGACCCGAGGTGATCATCCGCGAGATCGACGGCAAGAAGCACGAACCGCTCGAGCGGGGCGTGGTCGATGTCCCCGAGGAGCACGTCGGCACCATCACCCAGGCGCTCGCACCCCGCAAGGGCCAGGTCACCGACCTGCGCCCCGGCGATCCCGGCCGCACCGTCGTCACCTTCGAGGCGCCCGCCCGCGGCCTGATCGGCTTCCGGTCGCTCCTGCTCACCGCCACCCGGGGCACCGCCCTCCTGCATACCCACCACGCGGGCTGGATGCCGTGGGTGGGGGAGCTGCCGCACCGCCAGGGCGGGGCCATGCTGGCCGATCGCACCGGCACCACCACCGGCTACGCGCTCGACAACCTCCAGGCCCGCGGCACCCTGTTCGTGGGCCCCGGCGAGGCGGTGTACGAGGGGATGGTCGTCGGCGAGAACAGCCGGCCCGACGACATGAACGTCAACGTCGTGCGCGAGAAGCAGAAGACCAACATCCGCACCCACGCCGCCGACGATGCGATCAAGCTGACGCCGCCGAAGATCCACACCCTCGAGACGGCGATCGAGTTCATCGCCGACGACGAGCTGGTGGAGGTCACCCCGTCGAACGTGCGCATCCGCAAGCGGGTGCTCAAGGAGCAGGACCGCCGGCGCCTCAAGCGCTAGCGAGCCTGCGGCCGATCTCGTAGAACTCGAGATCGGCCCCGACATCGGCCTCGATCCGCCGACGCAGCGCGGCCGGGACCGGCTCGCCCTCGGGCGCCACCCGGGCGCGTGGGATCTCCTGGTCGGGCCAGCCGAACCGGTGTGCGACGCGCGCCACGAAGGCCTCGTAGTCCTCCTGGACGCCGACGAGCTCCACGGTCCGCAGCCGCTCGACCGCCAGCGCGAACCGGGCGTCGTCGATGGCGAGGCCCGCGGCGACGCTCGCGCCCTGATCGCCGCGCTCCACCGCGAAGACCTTCGTCTGGTGGTTCGTGACGAACATGGCCGTGTTCATGGCGTCGTCGTAGATCGCGTCCAGTGAGAGATCCCGATGCTGGGGGTTGTAGCGCTGGCAGTGCCGCAGGAACGAGACCGTGCGGGCCACCGGCTCGCGCAGGACGGTGAGCATCGTGAGGGGCCGTGGCATGACCTCCTGGGCGAAGTAGGGGAGGTGGGCGGCGTACAGGCGGATCGGTGCGTGCTCGGCCGGCGTGAGGGCGAGGAGGGGGCGGGGGTCGAAGTTGGCCACCCGCTGCTCGGCGAGCGCCCGCCCGTCGGTGGCGGGGTAGATCTGGTCGGGCTCGAGGCCGTTCCACAGCAGGCGGCGGAGCGATGACCCACCCGTCTTCATGATGTGGATGAAGAAGACCCGCTCGGCACGCATCGGGCCACACCCTAGGGTCGGACGATGGGACCGATGCCGACCACCACCGCGCTGCGCCTCACCGGCGAGGGCGCCATCCGCACCCTGACCCTCGCCCGGCCCGAGCGCCTGAACGCGCTGTCGGTCACGCTGCTCACCGAGCTCGTCGAGATCAGCCGGTGGCTCGACGCCGAGCCGGAGGTGAAGGTGGTGATCGTCCGGGGCGAGGGCCGGGCCTTCTGCGCCGGGTTCGACCTGGCGAACTTCACCGACACCGACGCGGCGCCGCCGGGGGAGACCGCCGAGCTCGGCCGACGCATGGCCGATGCGGTCACCGACATGCGTCCGCTCACGATCGCCGCCGTGCACGGCCACTGCATCGGCGGGGGCCTGGTCCTCGCCGCCGCGTGCGACCTGCGCCTCGCCGCCACCTCGGCCCGGTTCGCCATCCCCGAGGTCGACCTCGGCATCCCGCTCGGGTGGGGCGGCATCCCGCGGCTGGTGCGCGAGCTCGGCCCGGCGATCACCAAGGAGCTGGTCCTCACGTGCCGCCCCTTCGACGCCAACGAGGCCGCCTCCTTGCGCTTCGTGAACCGCGTCGTGGCCGACGACGAGCTGGAGGCAGCCGTCGCCGCCCTGGCCCAGGAACTGGCCGGCAAGCCCGCCTACGCGCTGCGCACCACCAAGGAGCAGGTCAACGCCGTGGCCGAGGAGATGGGCGGGACCCGGCGCAACGCCACCGACCGCGACCTCATCGTGGGCGCCCTGCACGATCCCGAGAGCCGCGCCACCGCCCTCGAGTACCTGGCCCGCCGCGGCCGCTGACAGCTAGCCGCGCGCCTGCGGGTGGCGCAGGTACACCTTGGTGCCGATCTTGCGGCGGCGGGTGTCGAGGTGGTCGGCGAGCAGGCGGTACGCGTGCTCGGAGGTCATGGCGGTGATCTCGTGGCGCAGGGTCCGGTAGACGGGCTCGCCACCATCGAAGGCGTCGGGCGCGTCGGTGCACCACCAGTGGAAGTCGGCGCCGCCGTCGCCCCAGTCGCGGCGCTTCCACTCGCGGATGGTCGACACGACGTGCCCATCGCCCTCGACCTCGTCCACCCGTCGCAGCGGCACCTGCCAGCACACCTCGGGCATCCAGTCGAGGTGCCGTTGGCCGTGGGCCTCCGCGGCGTGGTGGAAGGCGCAGCCGAGTCCGCCCTCGAACCCGGGACGGTTCAAGAACACGCACGCGTCCTCCACGAGCAGCGTGGTGGTCTCGCCCTCGTCGTTGGTCTGGATCACCCCGTCACGACGGCCCTCCGCGTGGAACTGCCAGGTCGTGGGGTCGAGGCGCTCGGCCATGGCCTGGGTGTGGGCGATGTCCTCGGGGCCGGTGAAGTGCGCTCCGTAGGAGCAGCACCCCTGGATCCAGTCGGTGGTGTCCTCGGTGAGCACGCCCTTGCAGCCCTGGCCGAAGATGCACCGCCACGAGCTCGTGAGGAAGGTGACGTCGAAGAGCCACGTGCGGTCCTCGTCGGGGTCCTCGAAGGACACCCACTCGTGCAGGGAATCGGGTCTGGCCACGGCGGCACGATAGTGGTCGCCTAGCGTGCCACCGGTGGACGGACGACTCCGCGTCGGGCACGACGGCGACATCGACGGGCTGTGGGAGGTCTTCCGGCTCGGGTTCGGGGCGCCGGAGGCCGAGCGCGAGCAGTGGGTGCGCGGCCTGGTCCCCGAGCGTGCGCTGATCATCGACGGCGATCGCGGCGAGGTCGCCGCCGCGGCCCACATCCGACCGTTCCGGCAGTGGTTCGGCGGTCGCGCCGTGCCCCTCGCCGGCTACTCGCCCGTGGCGGTCCTGCCGGAGTACCGCGGCCGCGGCTGGGCCAAGGCGGTCACCGCCGGGCACTACGCCGACCTGCGCGAGCGCGGCGAGGTCATCGCCGGGCTCTACCCGGCCTCGGTCGCCATGTACCGGTCCGTGGGCTTCGAGCTCGCCGGCTCCTACGTGCGGCGGCGCGTCCCCGCGGCCCACCTCGCCGCCCTCGCACCGGGCGCCGCCGTGCGTCGGGGCACGCCGGCCGACCTGCCGGCGGTGGCCGCCTGCTACGCCGCCC
>CAZUYW010000191.1:0-6196 GCA_964624775.1 uncultured Iamiaceae bacterium | reverse complement strand
CGCTGCTCACCGACTTCTACGAGGTGTTCGGCAAGCCCGGCGTGCGGTTCCTGTCGGGCTTCTACGGGCCCATCGAGCGGATCATGCGGGACCAGGGCGGCGCCATCGAGTTCGTGCCGGCCGATTTCCGGCGCTTCGGGCCCGCGCTCGAGCGCATCGCGCCCCGGGTGTTCGCGACCTCCGCCGCCATGCCCGATGCCGACGGCTGGGTCAGCCTGTCGCTCCACGCCGGCGCCACCATCCCCGAGATGCACCGGTGCGCCGCCGATCCCGATCGCATGCTCGTGGTGGAGTGCAGTCCCCGCTTCCCGCACACGCTCGGGCTCGGGGAGCACGACCACCGGATCCACGTCGACGAGATCGACGTCCTCATCGAGACCGATCGCGAGCCGTTCGTGCTGGCCGAGCCCGAGCCCCGCGAGGCCGAGCGGGCCATCGCCGACTACGTCGCCCGCTTCATCGACGAGGGCATCACCATCCAGACCGGCATCGGCGGCATCCCATCGACCGTCGCCACGTTGCTGGCTGAGGGCGACCTCGGCGGCTTCGGCGTGCACTCGGAGATGTTCACCACCGGCCTCATGAAGCTGCACCAGGCCGGCAAGGTGACCAACGCCAACAAGGGCATCTTCGACGGCTACTCGGTCACCACGTTCGCGGCGGGGAGCCGGGAGCTCTACGACTGGCTCGACGGCAACGACCTCGTGCGGTTCCTGCCGGTGCACATCATCAACTCGCCCGACATCATCGCCCAGAACCACCGGATGGTCTCGATCAACGGCGCCCTCGCTGTTGACCTCGCCGGCCAGGCCGTCGCCGACACGCTCGGCGGCAACCAGCACTCCGGCATCGGCGGCCACGAGGACTTCGTGGCGTCCAGCGGCCTCGAGCTCGAGGATCGCTCGCTGATCTGCCTCCGCTCGTCCACGGTGATCGACGGCAAGCGGGTGTCGCGCATCTCGGCCCAGTTCCCGGCGGGCACGATCATCACCACGCCGCGCCACCAGCTCGACGTGGTCATCACCGAGTACGGCATCGCCGAGCTGCGGGGCACCACGGTGCGGGAGCGGGCACGTGCGCTCGCGGCCATCGCCCACCCGGACTTCCGGGACCAGCTGCTGGAGGACGCGGAGCGCTGGCCTCCGGGCTGATCCGGGCTTCAGCCCGGCGCTGCCCCGGCCGACAGGAGGGCAGGAACTAGCGTTGTCCCGTCTGGGGACCGCTCCCGTCAACCCCTCCTGTGATGCCTGCACCCGCCCACCGTCGCCTCGCCGCGGCCGCGCTCGCCCTCCTCGGGCTGCTCGGCGCCCTGGCCGCGCCCGCACCCGCGGGCGCCGGCGCCGAGGGGCGCGGCCTCGGGCGGTCCCGAGCGGTGCCGGGCCAGGAGGACGTCTCCACCGACGAGCTCAAGGCTGAGTGGGACGAGGTCCTGGGCGACGAGGCCAAGCTGCTCCACGAGCTGGAGGACGCGGTGGCCAAGCGCCAGGCCCTCCAGGCCGAGGTCGCCGACCTCGATCGCCAGGTCCTGCTGACCGAGGCCGCCCTGCACCGCGCCCGCCAGGACCTCGCCGCCGCCGAGGCCACCGCCCGCACCCAGACCGCGCTGCGCAAGCGCGCCGAGTACCGGGTCAAGGTCGCCGGCGACCGCCTGCGGGCCCAGGTCGTGGCCTCCTTCGTGACCGGCGGCATGGACGACGGCCTCGCCCAGGCCCTGCTGAAGGCGTCGAACGGCAAGGAGATCGGGCAGGCCAAGGCCTACTCGAGCGCGATCGTCGGCGACACCGAGCGCCTCGTGGAGGCCCTCGAGAAGGCCCAGTCGGCTCGCCGGCGGGCGGCTCGGGCGGCCACGAAGGCACAGGTGGCGGCCACCGCCCGCCACCGCGACGTGGCCAAGGCGAAGCGGGCCATCGTCGCGACCCGGAACGAGAAGAAGCGGGTCGTCGACGACGTGGGCGTGCAGGTCCTCGTCGAGGCCAAGGCGCTGCGCGTCGTCCAGGGGCGCAAGGCGCTCATCGAGAGCCGGATCAACGCCGAGAACCGCACCTCGGACGGCGTCGCCCTGCTGCTCGCCGCCGCGCAGGCCGACCAGCCCGACTGGGAGCCCGGTTCGGTCGTGATCACCACACCGGTGCCGGGCGCGAAGGTCGGCTCGCCGTTCGGGATGCGCCACCACCCGATCCTCGGCATCGACCGGCTCCACGCCGGCGACGACCTGGGCGGCACCACCGGGGTGCCGATCCACGCCGCGGCTGACGGGGTCGTCGTGCTCGCCGAGGTGCGGGGCGGTTACGGCAACACCACCGTCATCGACCACGGCCACTCGCTCGGCACGCTCTACGGCCACCAGTCGAAGCTCCTCGTCAAGCCCGGCGACCTCGTGCGGCGCGGGCAGGTCATCGGCCTGATGGGGTCCACCGGCCTGTCCACCGGTCCGCACCTGCACTTCGAGACCCGCATCAAGGGCCTCCCGATCGACCCCGAGGGCGTCGTCGACTTCACCGCCGACCCGCACTACGACGAGCTGCTGAAGAGCTACGAGGACGCCGGGAACTGATCGCAGCGGTCCCGGAAGGCCGCCTCCAGCACGTCGACCACCGCGGCAGTGGGCGGCGCGGGCCGGGCCTCGATCGACTCGACGTGGCAGAACGCATCGGTGCGGTCCATGCGGCCCTGCACGGTGAGCACGAGGGAGGTCGCCGGCTCGCCGACGAACGTGCACAGCACCTCGACGATCGGCACCGAGCGGTCGAGGTAGGTGACCTCGCCGACGTCGCTCGCCACCTCCACCAGCCACCGGAACGCCTCGTCGGCGGGCGCGTCGAGGGCGATCGTGTCGTCGTCGAGGCGCACGACCTCGGGCGGTGCGCCGACGGCCCAGGTGCCCCGCCGGAACACCACCACGGGCTCGGGTGCCGCGACGGGCCCGGGTGGAGGCGGGGTGGCGGCTCGCGGCCGGTCCCGGTGGGCGCGCAGGACGGCGTAGGCCTCGATGATCGCCACGGCCCGGCGCTCGTCCCGGTCGGCGCGCACGTCGGGGTGCTGGCGGCGGATCCGGTCGCGGTAGGCGCGTCGGACGTCGTCCCACGGCGCGTCGGGGGCCACGCCGAGCAGGCGGGCGGCCTCGGCGTGGTTCACCCGACGAGGAACGCGCTCAGCGCAGCCGCGAAGCGGGGCGGGTCGGTGACGCCGCACAGCTCCCTGGCCGAGTGCATCGACAGCTGGGCGACGCCAACGTCGACGGTGGGGATGCCCAGCCGGGCCGAGGTGAGCGGGCCGATCGTGGACCCGCACGGCTGGTCGTTCCGGCTCACGAACACCTGGTGGGGCACCCCGGCGGTGAGGCAGGCGTCGACCATGGCCGCCGCCGTGGTGGCATCGGTGGCGTAGCGCTGGTTGGCGTTCACCTTGATCACCGGGCCGCCGTCGATGGCGACGAGGTGGCCCGGCTCGTGGCGCTCCGGGTAGTTCGGATGGGTGGCGTGGGCGCCATCGGCCGACGCGCAGCGCGACGCCGCGAACGCCCGCAGGACGTCGTCGCGGGTGCCGCCGCGGGCGAGCACGGTGCGCTCGAGCACCTGGGCGAGCAGGGCGCCGTCGGCACCGGTTGCCGAGGTGGAGCCCACCTCCTCGTGGTCGAACAGGCAGATGACCTGCACCGGGAGGTCGCTCGGATCGAGCGACGCCTCCTCGGCGGGCAGCGGGGGACCGGCGAGGGCGGTGACCGCCGCCCAGCACGAGAGGAGGTTGTCGAGCCGGCCCGACGCGAGGAGCTCCTGGTCGCGCCCGATCAGCGCCGCGCGCGTGGTGTCCACGCACACGAGGTCCCACGCGATCACCGCGTCGACGTCGACGCCGAGCTCGTCGGCCACGAACCCGGCGAAGGCGCCCTCGGTGGGCCGGCCGAGCCCCCACACCGGCGTGAGGTGCTGCTGCGGGTTGAGCTTGAGGCCCGACGTGGCGACGTCGCGGTCGAGGTGGATGGCGAGCTGGGGCACCCGCAGCAGGGGCCGGTCGACGTGGAGCAGGTGGGTGCGCAGCCCGTCGTCGTGCCGGACGGCGACCCGGCCGGCCAGGCCAAGGTCGCGGTCGAGCCAGGAGTTCACCAGGGCGCCGCCGTAGACCTCGATCGCCACCTGCTGCCAGCCCACGGCGCCCGTGTCGGGGTGGGGCTTCACCTTGAGGGTGGGGCTGTCGGTGTGGGCGCCCACGATGCGGAAGCCCCGCGCCGGGGGCGCGCCGTCGGGCACCGTCCACGCGACCAGCGCGCCGCCGCGCACGACGTAGCGGCAGCCCGGCTCGTCGGTCCAGGCGTCCTCGAGCGCCAGGCGGGTGGCGCCGGCGGCATCGAGGCGGCGGGCCGCCTCGGCCACCGCGTGGGCGGGCGACGGCGAGGCGTCGAGGAAGGCCATGAGATCGGTCACGCTGGTCACCCGGGGAGCGTAGGACGACCGAATCCGGTTGGGGGCCGATCCGGGCCGAACGCTACGATGGGTCACCCTGCCATTGGGCCAACGGCGTCCCGCAGCAGCACCCCCTGTCCCTTCGTCCGAGGATGCCCCGACGCCGATGACCACGACGTTGCCCCCTGCCCAGGGCCTGTACGACCCCGCCCACGAGCACGACGCCTGCGGCGTCGCCTTCGTGGTCGACATGCACGGTCGCCGCAGCCACGAGCTGGTCCAGCAGGGCGTCACCGCCCTCGTCCACCTCGACCACCGCGGGGCGTCGGGCGCCGAGACCAACACCGGTGACGGCGCCGGCATCCTCATCCAGGTGCCCGACGGGTTCTGCCGGGCCACCGCGGGCGTCGAGCTGCCCCCGGCGGGCCGCTACGCCACCGGCATCGCCTTCCTGCCCGGCACCCCCGAGCAGGTCGCCGAGGCCCGCGCCGCCATCGACGCGATCGTCGCCGAGGAGGGCCTCGAGGTCCTGACCTGGCGCGATGTGCCGGTCGACCCCTCGACGCTGGGCTCGGGCGCCCTCGGCGCCATGCCCACCTTCACCCAGCTCTTCGTGGCCGCCCCCGGCGCGGCGCTGGAGGGCCTGGCCCTCGAGCGGGCCGTCTACGTGGTGCGCAAGCGGGTCGAGCACGAGGTCGGCGAGGACGGCCGGCGGGTGTACTTCCCGAGCCTGTCGAGCCGCACCCTCGTCTACAAGGGCATGCTCACCACCCCGCAGCTCGCCGAGTTCTACCCCGACCTCTCCGACGAGCGGCTCGACTCGGCCATCGCGCTGGTCCACTCCCGGTTCTCCACGAACACCTTCCCGTCGTGGCCGCTGGCCCACCCGTACCGCTACCTGGCCCACAACGGCGAGATCAACACGGTCAAGGGCAACCGCAACTGGATGCGGGCCCGGGAGGCGCTGCTGCGCAGCGACCTGTTCCCCGGCGACATCGACCGCCTGTTCCCGATCTGCACCCCCGGCGCCTCGGACACCGCCCGCTTCGACGAGGTCCTCGAGCTCCTCCACCTCGGCGGCCGCCCGCTGCACCACGCCGTGCTGATGATGATCCCCGAGGCGTGGGAGAACCACGACCACATGGACCCGGCCAAGAAGGCCTTCTACCGGTTCCACGCGTCGGTCATGGAGCCCTGGGACGGCCCCGCCGCGGTGGCGTTCACCGACGGCACGGTCATCGGCGCCGTCCTCGACCGCAACGGCCTGCGCCCCAGCCGCTACTGGGTCACCACCGACGGGCTCGTGATCATGGGCTCCGAGGCCGGCCTCCTCGACGTGCCCAGCGACCACGTCGTGCGCAAGGGCCGCCTGCAGCCCGGGAAGATGTTCCTCGTCGACACGGCCCAGGGCCGCATCATCGACGACGAGGAGGTCAAGGCCGCCCTCGCCGCCGAGCACCCCTACCAGGAGTGGCTCGACGCGGGTGTCGTCGAGCTCGACGACCTGCCCGACCGGCCCCACGTCCGCTACCCGCACGGCGACGTCGTGCGCCGCCAGCTCACCTTCGGGTACACGATCGAGGACCAGAAGGTCATCATCGGCCCGATGGCCCGCACCGGTGCGGAGGCTCTCGGCTCGATGGGCACCGACACGCCGATCGCCGTGCTCTCCGAGCGCCCCCGCCTGCTGTTCGACTACTTCTCGCAGCTGTTCGCGCAGGTCACCAACCCGCCGCTCGATGCCATCCGCGAGGAGCTCGTCACCAGCCTCGGCCGCACGCTCGGCCCCGAGCAGA
>CAZUYW010000190.1:4383-6207 GCA_964624775.1 uncultured Iamiaceae bacterium | reverse complement strand
CCCGGCCGGCGTCGACATCGAGATCAAGATCCAGCACGGCTGACCCACCCGGTCAACCGACAGCACGAACGGAGGGGCGCCCACGGCGCCCCTCCGCCGCGTCCGGGGTCAGGCGCGCAGGCGGTGCAGGTGGATCTCGGTGGGGGCCAGCTGGCCTCGCAGCCACATGCGGTCCGGACCCTCGGGCGGGCTCGTGTAGTCGGCCACGAGCAGGCTGCCGTCGGCCTCGGGCACCACGGCGGCGAACGACGTGTCGCCACGCGACGGCAGGTCCAGCACCCAGGTGACCGTGGCGGTGTCGGCGTCGACCCGGTACAGCGCGCTGCGCTTGCGGGTGAGGGACCACACGGCCTGGTCGGCGCGGATCGCCAGCGCGGCCGGCGTGCGGCGGGGCACCAGGTCGTAGCGGCCGCCGAACGCGAGCTGGCGGCGGGCGAACACCCACGTGTCGCCCGCCCAGGCGAACAGGTTCGGCGAGTCGAGCTTGCGGGCGATGGGGTGGACCGTCAGGTGGGCCAGATCGGGGCCCACGAGGACGTCGCTGCCGCGGCGGCTCGGCCCCTCGTTGCGGGTGAGTCCGAGGATCCGGCCGTCGGGCAGCTCGAGCAGCTCGCACTCGATGCCGCCGGGGTGCAGGTCGACCGGGTCCGACCACGCCTCGAGGTCGTCGCTCCACCGCACCTCCACGACGGGGTCGACCGGGCGGGGCCCGTACATGGCCTCGCCGTTGCGGTAGCCGAGCAGGGCCCACCGGCCGCCGAGGCGTCGGATCCGCCACGGCACCACCCCCGCCTCGAAGGCCACGGTCGGCGGGGCCCAGCCGGTGCCGTCGCCGACGGTCCGGAGGTGGTGGACGCGCCGGGGCTGGAACCGCTTGGCGTCGGTGCCGAGCTCGAGGCAGAACAGGTGGAGCCGATCGTCGGTGGCCACGAAGCGGGGCTCGCGCAGGTCGGCCCCCACCGCGTGGGTGGTCTCGTGGCGCCACGGACCCTCGACGCCCGGGGCCGAGACCACCTCGATGCGGGCCTCGGCCGACGCGAAGTGCGTGGGTGCGGTGCGCCACGCCAGCCAGAGCCGGTCGGCGAACCGGCACAGGTCGAGGTTGTTGTTCGCCGGCAGGCAGGTGACGCCCGCGTCGCGCGCGGCGGGGCCGGGCACCAGCCGGCCGAGGTGCTCGACGGTGATCACCGGCCCAGTCTGGCGGCCCGAACCGACTGGATCGCCCACCGGGGCCGCCGGATACCGTCGCCCGGTGCACGACCGCCCGACCCCGGCCCGCTTCGACCGCGCCGTGGCCCGTCGGCCCGGCCCGGTCCTCGTCGGCGCGGCCCTGCTCTGGGCCACCGGCGGCCTGCTGGTGGCGGGCTCGCCGGTCAACGGTCCGCGCATGGCGTTCTGGCGATCGCTCGTGGGCGCCGTCGCGTACCAGGCGATCCTCGCCCGGCGGGGCATCCGGCTCACCGGGCGGGACCTGCGCACGGCGTCGCTCGGCGGGGCCGGCTTCGGCATCTCTGCGGTCTGCCTGTTCATCGCCTTCCAGACGACGACGCTCGTGACCGCCAACGTCATCGGCTGCCTCCAGCCCCTGATCCTCGGCGTGATCGCCCATCGCAGCGGCGGCCGGCTCGACAAGCGGGCCTGGGCCGCCACCGTCGTGGCCGCGGCGGGCACGGTCATCGTCGTCGCCGGGGCGTCCTCACGGGGTGGGGCGTGGAGCCTGCGCGGCGACCTGTTCGCGGCGGCGGGGATCGTGGCCAACATGGTCTACGTGCTCGGCACCAAGCGGGCCCGGGCCACGATGGAGCCGCTCACCTACCAGGCGGC
>CAZUYW010000190.1:1848-4283 GCA_964624775.1 uncultured Iamiaceae bacterium | reverse complement strand
TCCAAGGTACGATTCGAGCTTCGTCAGAGCAGGGGATCGGGTCATGGAGAGCAACGAAGCGCGCACGTGGACGTTCCTCACGAACCACGCCCACGTGCTGCTGTGCATCGCCGCCGACCCCGACATTCGGGGCCGCGACATCGCCGAGCGCGTCGGGATCACCGAGCGCTCCGCCCAGAGCATCATCGCCGACCTCGTCGACGCCGGGTACCTGACCCGGGAGCGCGTCGGCCGCCGGAACCGCTACGAGGTCAACGCCCGCAAGCCGCTGCGCCACCCGGTCGAGCACGAGCACGCGGTCGAGGAGCTCCTGGGGCTCGTCAACCCGCCCGCGGCCTCGTCCTGATCGCCCGGGCTCAGCTCCTCGGGCGGAGCGGCGCCGCCATCGCGTGGTACCCGCCGTCGACGTGCACGATCTCGCCGGTGATCATCCGGGCGAGGTCCGAGAGCAAGAAGCACGCGGTGTCGGCCACCGGGCTGCTGTCGTGCGGGTCCCATGCCATCGGCGAGCGCTCCTCCCAGGCGTCGGTGAGGGTCGCGAACTCGGGGATGCCGCCGGCGGCGCGGGTGTGGATCGGCCCGGCGGCGATCAGGTTGGCCCGGATGTTGCGGGGGCCGAGGTCGCGCGCGACGTACCGGTTGGCCGCCTCGAGCCCGGCCTTGCACACGCCCATCCAGTTGTAGACGGGCCAGGCACCGGCGGCGTCGAAGTCGAGGCCCACGATGGCGCCGCCGGTGGGCGGTGCCAGCTCGGCGAGGATCGCCGCGAGCGACGCGTAGGTGTGGGTGCTCGTGGCGAAGGCGCGGGTGACGGCGTCGGCGCCCGCGTCGAGGAACGAGCCGGCGAGCGCCTCGCGGGGCGCGAAGGCGATGGCGTGCAGGGCACCGTCGAGCGCACCCCAGCGGGCCCGGATGGTGGTGGCCAGCCGGGTCAGGTGGGCGGGGTCGGTGCAGTCCGCCTCGACGACCTCGACCGGGTCGACGAGCGCGGCCGCCGCCTCCTCGGCGCGCTCGAGGTCGCGGCCGAGGCTGGCGAGCACCAGCTGGGCTCCGGCCCGCTGGGCCGCAGCGGCGGTGGACCAGGCGATGGAGTCGGTGGTCACCACGCCGGTGATGAGCAGGCGCTTGCCGGCCAGCAGGCCGGTGAGCGGGTCGGCCGGGGCGATGGCCGGCTGCGGGGGCGCGGGGGCGGGGTGGACGGATGCGGTCACGGGGACTCCTCCTGGATGGTGCGGTCCTGGTCACGGGCGTGGTCGGCGGCGCGGCCGGCGAGCTCGGCGACGCGATCCGCGACCGCCGGGTCGGTCGCGCCGAGGATGCGGCCTGCGAGCAGGCCCGCGTTGCGGGCGTTGCCGACGCCGACGGTGGCGACGGGGACGCCCCCGGGCATCTGCACGATCGACAGCAGGGCATCGAGCCCGTCGAGGTGGCGCAGCGGCACGGGGACGCCGATCACGGGCAGGGTCGTGAGCGAGGCGACCATGCCCGGCAGGTGCGCGGCGCCACCGGCACCGGCGATGATCGCCCGTAGGCCCCGGTCCCGGGCCGACTGGGCGTAGGCGACCATGTCGAGCGGGGTGCGGTGGGCCGACACGACCCGCACCTCGTGGGCGATGCCGAGCTCGTCGAGCGCCACCGCCGCGGGGCGCATCGTCTCGAGGTCCGACGCGCTGCCCATGATGATCCCCACCAGCGGCCCGCTCATGCGGCCCGTCCGGCGGTGAGGGCGTGCCGGGCCCGGGCGGCGGTGGCCCGAGCGGCATCGAGGTCAGCACCTGTCGCGGTGAGGTGGCCGATCTTGCGGTGGGGCCGGGCCGTCTTGCCGTACCGGTGGATGGCCACGCCCGGCACCGCGAGGCCGGCCGCGAGGGAGGCGAACGGATCGGAACCGTCGGCCGCACCGAGCACGTTGGCCATCGCCGCCGCCGGCACGATCAGGTCCGTCGCGCCGAGGGGCAGGCCGGCGACGGCGCGCAGGTGGTTCTCGAACTGCGAGGTCGCGCAGGCCTCGATCGTGAGGTGGCCGGAGTTGTGGGGCCGGGCGGCGAGCTCGTTCAGGACGAGCTCGCCGTCGACCACGAACAGCTCGACCGCGAGGAGTCCGTGGAGGTCGATCGCGCCGGCGACGCGGACGGCCAGCTGCCGCGCCGAACGGTCGAGCGCCGGGGTCACCGTCGCCGGCGCGAACACCTCGTGGCACTGGCCGTCGACCTGCACGGTCTCCACGGCCGGGTAGGCGGCGACGTCGCCGTCGCGCCCCCGGACGACCAGCACCGACAGCTCGTGGCTGAAGCCGAGCTGGGGCTCGAGGAGGAGCGGTCCTCCCGCCTCCTCAAGCACCGCGGCTGCCGATCGGCCATCCGCCACGACCCACACGCCCCGCCCGTCGTAGCCGCCGGTCGGCGCCTTGGCCACGAGCGGCCAGCCGTGCTCGG
>CAZUYW010000190.1:0-1748 GCA_964624775.1 uncultured Iamiaceae bacterium | reverse complement strand
CCCAGCACGTTGTGGACCGCCTTGGTCCCGGCCCCGAACACCTCGGGGTCCGTGGTCGAGTGGTGGTACTGGGCGTTGATCCACTGGCCGACCACGAGCGGCGCCGTCAAGATGCCCGCAAGCACCGACCCGTCGGGGTCGAGGTCGGGCGCATAGGAGTGGAGGAAGGCCCGCCGGTGCAGGTCGAGGCCCGCCGTCGACGACCGCGGCCCGATGATGAACGCCAGGTTCCCGGCCAGGCCGAGCTCGGGCGTGGGCTCGGCCCAGTCGCGGCTGCGGAGGCGCACCCGGGCGACCGTCGAGCGGCGCCGTCCCCGCCGCGGCGGACGGGTGTCGGAGGTGGGCAGGGCGTCGGCCCGCTCGGCGGTGAGCGCATCGGCCGCGGCGGCGAGGTCGGCCACCAGCGCATCGAGCGCGGGCTGGCGCTCGGCGGGCACGAGGTCCTGGTCGAACACCTCGACGCGGTCGGTGGCGGTGTCGTGCTCGCCCGCCAGGAACCAGGCGCCGTCCGCGATCGGCAGGCCCTGGGCGGCCAGCCGCTCCCGGACGCGCGGATCGTTGGCCATGGCGGCCACGATGCGGGCGTTGGCCCCGCCGCCGTTGCCGCCGCACGCGCCGCACGCCAGCCCCGACGCCGTGGGGTTGTTGGTGGTGTGCGAGTCGTGGCCGCACAGCAGGACGAGCGCATCAGGCGTGGTGCCGATGCCGAGCCGGCGCAGGCCGGCGACGATCGAGGCCTGGTCGTCGATGCTGATGTCGCTGAGGTCGAAGGCGGTGGGGGCGTGGGGGGCCCGGGCGCGGGGCAGTCGGTCCTCGACCGCCGCGGCGAGCGCCGGTGCCGCGGTGCGCACCACCGCCACCGGGCCGGCGAACCAGCCGGCCCCCTCGGCCAGGGCGAGCGGGGCCACCGGGTGGTACTTCGCCGCGGCCCACGCATCGTCGATCGCGGCCGCGGCACGCGCCCGGTCCAGCCGAGCCTCGGCGGCCGGTTCGGCGCCCGATCGGGGGACCTCGTGGACCGTCAGCGACGGGCGCAGGAGCACCGGCAACCGATCGGTGCCGGTCCCGCCCGTCAGGGGCTCGACGCGCGCCGGCAGCCCGAAGAACCCGGCGTACCCGAAGGTGGCGTGGCCGCCGATGGCCTCGAGGTGGCGGCGGAGGCCCTCGGAGCGGACGTCGATGCAGCACACGATCTCGGCCGGGGGGCGGGTGCCGGCCCGGGTGGGTGCCGGAGCCTCCAGGGGGCGAAGGGAGCTGAGGAGCCGGTCGTGGACGTGGCGCTCGTAGGCGTCCTGCCAGATCGCCGCCCGAGCGCTCGAGGGGAGCAGCTCGAGCGCCCGGGCGGCGTCATCGGGGGCGACCTCGGGGTGGCGGGCCGTCACCGCGGCCAGGCGGTCGGCGAACGATGCGGTGGCGGGCCGGGGCACGGGCCCGTCGCTCACGAACCACGCCCGACCGTCGAGGAGCTGGGCCTCGAGGATCGTGCACACGGCGAGGTGGCCGACCACGATGTCCCCGCCGTCGCGCGCCTGGCGCCAGCGCAGGTGACCGGCCCACCCGGGCAGGGCGGCGATGTGGCGGGCCAGGTAGTCCCGTCGGGCGTGGGCCGGCACGCGCAGCAGGTCCAGGGCGTGATCGATCGCCGCGGCCGCGTCCGAGGGGAGGGCCGCGCCGAGGTCGGGGTGGGCGCGGCGCCACGCCGTCCAGGGGTCGAGGCGGGTCGCCGAGGTCGCCCAGCGCCCGCACCA
>CAZUYW010000189.1:0-6214 GCA_964624775.1 uncultured Iamiaceae bacterium | reverse complement strand
GTCTTGGCCTCGAACGGCTTCACGATCACGTCGCTGCGGTACTTCGTGATCCGGTCGAGCAGCGAGGGCTGGTAGAGCCGGCCGTCGGCGTTGGCGAGCGACGCGTAGGCGTTCGCGGTCTGGAGCGGCGACACCAGGACGTCGAACTGCCCGATCGCGATGTCCGCGCTGTAGCCCGCCTTCCACCGCCGCGCGTCCTGCCACAGGGCGGGGTCGTTGCCGTAGTTCTCGTGGCTCTGGTTCCAGAGCGTGTCGGCGAGCTCCCGGTTGGTGGCCGGCGTGGGCACCCGGCCCGGCGTCTCGCCGGTGAGGTCGATGCCGGTCTTGGCCCCGTAGCCGAGCTCCTTCATCTTGGCCTGCAGGGCGTCCTCGGGGGCCTGGCCGTTCTTGTGGCGGACCCACGCCAGGTGGCCGACCCGGTAGAAGTAGAAGTCGCTCGACCGGGTGAGCGCCGTGCTCAGCGTGATGGGCCCCATGGCGGCGCCGCCACCCGAGTTGCGCTTCTTGCAGCCCGACGTGTCACCGTCGCAGAGCTTGTAGGTGCCCTGGTCGACCACGACCTCGTTCGGCTGGATGATCCCCAGGCTGAGGCCGGCGTAGCTCGAGGCGAGCTTGAACGTCGACGCCGCCGGGAAGGCCTCCTGGATGGCCCGGTTGGAGAGGATCTTGGTCTTCTTGTCGGTCAGCTCGGACCAGAGGTCGCGACTGATGCCGCCGACCAGCTCGGACGGGTCGTAGGTGGGGTACGAGGCCATGGCCCGGACCTGCCCGTTGCGGGGGTCGATCAGCACGGCCGCGCCTGCGGGGGTGGGGGTGTCCGAGGCGACGATCTTCGCCTGCAGGGCCTCCTCGGTCTTGTACTGAATCTTGGCGTCGAGCGAGAGGTAGAGGTCGTCGCCGGGCCTCGGCTCGTGGCGCAGCGAGCGGATCTCGCGCACGATCCCACCGGTCCGGTCGACCTCGTAGACCCGCCGTCCGGGCGTGCCCCGCAGATACGACTCGTAGCGCGCTTCGACCCCTGCCTTGCCGATCTCGTCGGACTGGATGTAGGGCTTCTTGGGATCGTTGGCCTTCTCGAAGTCCTTCCACTGGTCCTCGGAGAGCGAGCCGACGTAGCCGAGCACGTGGGCGGCGAGGGAGCCGTAGGGGTAGGACCGCACCGCCTGCCGGTCGACCGTGACCGCCGGGAAGCGGTCGGCCTGCTCCTTCAGGAAGATCTCCTGGGAGACCGACACGTCGGTGGCGATCGGCACCGGCCGCAGGTGCGAGAAGCGGCTGTCGTTGAGGCGGTGGGCGATGTCCTTGGTGGTGATCTGGTCCTCGCGCAGGCGGCCCCGGTTGAGGGCGTCGGCGAGGCGCACGCGCAGGCGGGCCTGCTGGGCCGGCTCCAGGTCGCTGTAGGCCTGCCAGTCGACGCCGACGACGGTGGACTCCCGGTTGTCGACCAGCACGATGCCGTTGCGGTCGAGGATGCGACCGCGCGGCGCGGGCAGGATCACCGTCTTGCGGGTGTTCGAGATGACCTGCTGCTCGAGGGTCCGGCCGTCGACGATCTGGAGGAACCACAGCCGCGCGAACAGCGCCCCGAACAGCGACAGGGCGGTGATGGCGAGGAGGCCGAGGCGAGGGCGGGCGGAGTCGGTCATCGGGCGAGGAAGGTGCGGCGCCGGTGGTCGACCTCGTCGCGGCGGGCCCACCGAAGGGCCCGGAACGCGAGCGGGGCGCACACGGCGTTGACCACCGACACCACCAGCACGATCGAGAGCAGCGGCGGCCCCTGGAAGGGATGCTGGCCGAGGACCGCGCCGACCAGAGCGTAGAGGACGACCCCCACCGCCGAACCGGCACCCCCCACCAGCGGGGCCGTCCACCAGGCGAGGCGCACCAGGGAGCTGGCCGTGACCCCGACGAGGTAGGCGACCAGGCAGTACACGAGCGCAGACAGCCCGAGCGGGGTGCTGAGGAGGATGTCGAAGGACACGCCGGCGGCGAAGCCGACGATCGCGCCCCGTTCGGGGCCGAGCACGTACCCGCCCGCCACCGCCAGCAGGAGCATCACGTCGGGCCGGGCGCCGTGGAGGTCGAAGGTGGCGAAGAACTGGGTCTGCAGCACGAGGGTCACCAGGATGACGGTGCCGACCTTGACCGGGTTCACCGCGACCCCGACCTCATCGCGGCGGATCCTGGAGCACGACCTTCACGTACACCGAGGAGAGATCGGCGAGCGGCCGCACCTCGAGCACCTTGGACCCCGCCGCGGACGTCCGCACCGACACGACGCGCCCCACCGGCAGGTCCTTCGGGAAGGCGCTCTGGTCGATGCCGCTCGTGTAGACGTAGTCGCCCTTCTCGACCTTGGTCTTGTCGTCGCCGATGCCGTCGATCAGGAGGTTCTTGCCCTGCCCCTGGCCCTGGAGCACGCCGCGCTCGCGGGACTCGAGGCGCACCCCGAGGAAGAACGTCGGCTCGGTGATGAGCTCGACCTTCGAGCGTCCCGGCGACACGGAGCTGACCCGACCGAGCACGCCGCCGCTGGTGATCACCGGCATGCCCTTCTTCACGCCGTCACCACTGCCCTGGTCGATCTCGACGGCGCGGTCGAAGGGCCCGATGGGGCCCGACACGATCTCGGCGAGCAGGGTCTGGGCGTCGGTCACCCGCACGCGGTTGATCTTCTGGAGCTCCTTGACCTCGGCGCGGAGCCGGTCGATCTCGGCCTGCTGTGACTCCAGCTTGTCGACCTTGGCCCGCAGCTCGTCGTTCTCGTCCTTGACGTCGTCGTAGCCGGCGACGCCCTTGAGACCCGAGCTGATCGGCGCCAGCACCGCACTGCCAGCGGCGCCGATCGGGCGGAAGACGGTGGCGAGCGCCGAGCGGACCGGGTCGAGGGGCCCGGTGCCGGGCAGATCGAGGACGAGCAGGGTCACCGCGGTGAGCACCAGCAGCCCCAGCGTCATGCGGGAGCGCGGGCTCCGCGAGGATCGCCGGGAGAACGCCACGATGCCGGTGCGGGCCCGGTCAGCGCTGCGGGTTGGAGGAGAACAGCTCGCCCTTCAGGGCGTCGAACTCCTCGAGGGCGTGGCCCGAGCCGATGGCGACGCAGTCGAGCGGGTTCGGCGCGATCACGATCGGCATGCCGGTCTCGTGGCTGAGCCGGGCGTCGAGGCCGTGCAGCAGGGCGCCACCGCCGGCGAGCACGATGCCGGTCTCCATGATGTCGGCCGCCAGCTCGGGCGGGGTCTTGTCGAGGGTGACCTTCACCGCGTCGCAGATGGCGGCGACCGGCTCCTCGATGGCCTCGCGGATCTCCTCGGTGGTGGTGACGATGGTCTTGGGCAGGCCCGTGACCAGATCGCGGCCCCGGATCTCGGCGTGCAGCTCCTCCTGGAGCGCCCAGGCCGACCCGAGCGCGATCTTCACCTCCTCGGCGGTGCGCTCGCCGAGGGCGAGGCTGTACTCCTTCTTGATGAACTGGATGATCGCGTCGTCGAGCTCGTCGCCGCCGACGCGCACCGACTGGCTGGACACGATGCCGCCGAGGGAGATGACCGCCACCTCGGTGGTGCCACCGCCGATGTCGACGATCATGTTGCCCGTGGGCTCCTGCACCGGCAGGCCGGCGCCGATGGCGGCGGCCATCGGCTCCTCGATGATGTAGGCGGGCTTGCGGGCGCCGGCGTACTCGGCGGCCTCCTGCACGGCCCGCTGCTCCACACCGGTGATGCCCGAGGGCACGCAGATCACCATGCGGGGCTTCGCCCACCGGCGCTGGTGCACCTTGTGGATGAAGTAGCGGAGCATCTTCTCGCAGATCTCGAAGTCGGCGATGACGCCGTCCTTCAGGGGCCGGATGGCCTGGATGTGAGCCGGCGTGCGCCCGATCATGCGCTTGGCCTCGAGGCCCACGGCGACGGGACGGCCGTCCTTCACGTTCACGGCCACGACCGAGGGCTCGTTGAGCACGATGCCCCGGCCTCGCACGTACACCAGCGTGTTCGCGGTGCCGAGGTCGACCGCCATGTCGCGGCCCATGATCGAGGAGAGCGGGTTGTCTGCAGACATGGGCGGGGGCCTCCGGCGGCCGATGGCGTCGTCCGAGCGTACGGGAGGACCTCGCGTCCGTAAAGGCGCGCTCCCGAGCGTTCGACCGGCAGCCTAGCCGTCGTCACCGAATCGCAACAATTGCCCTAGCAGATGGTGGTGAGCAGGGCGCGGATGCCCCGCCGTCGTCGCCGGGTCGTCACATGGCGGACCCGGCGACGGGGCCGATCAGCGGCCCGGGAACCAGAGGCCGATCTCGCGCTCGGCGGACTCGGGACCGTCGGAGCCGTGGACCAGGTTCTCGTTGGTGGTGGTGGCGAAGTCGCCCCGGATCGACCCGGGCTGGGCGTCGGTGACCTGGGTCTTGCCGATGAGGATGCGGCAGAGCTCCCAGGTGTTGTCCGCGGGGCCCTCGACGATCATGGCCACGACGGGCGAGCGGGTCAGGAACGACACCAGCTCGCCGAAGAAGGGCTTGTCGGCGTGCTCGGCGTAGTGGGCCTCGGCGAGCGCGGTGTCCGCGGTGCGCAGCTCCAGGGCGGCGAGGGTCAGGCCCTTGCGCTCGAAGCGGGCGACGATCTCGCCCACGAGCCCGCGCTCCACGGCATCGGGCTTGCACATGATGAAGGTCCGGTTGGTCATGGGTGCCGACGCTACGGCGTGGCACCGTCGCCGGACCACTCGCCGTCGGCCCGCAGCGTGAGGATCTCGACGCCGTCGTCGGTGACGAGCACGGTGTGCTCGAACTGGGCGGTGCGCTTGCCGTCGATCGTGACGGCGGTCCAGTCGTCGGCCCAGACCCGGTGGCGCCAGTCCCCCACCGTGATCATCGGTTCGATCGTGAACACCATGCCGGGCTCCATGATCCGCGTCGCACGCGGATCCTCGTAGTGGGGGATGGCGAGGCCGGTGTGGAACGTGACCCCGATGCCGTGGCCGACGAAGTCGCGCACGACGCCGAGCCCCGCGCCCTCGGCGTGGTGCTGGATGGCGCGCCCGATGTCGCGGATCGGCCGGCCTGGGCGCACGGCCTCGATGCCGCGGGCCAGGCACTCGCGGGTGATGCGCACGAGGTGGGCCGACTCAGGGTCCACCTCGCCGACGAAGAACGTGGCGTTGGTGTCGCCGTTGACCCCCTCACGGAAGCAGGTGACGTCGAGGTTCACGATCTCGCCCGCACGGAGGGGGCGATCGTCGGGGATGCCGTGGCAGATGACCTCGTTGATGCTCGTGCAGAGCGACTTGGGGAAGGCGCCGTAGTTGAGCGGGCTCGGGTAGGCGCCGGCCTCGATGGTCAGCCGGTGGCACAGCTCGTCGAGCTCGTCGGTGGTGACCCCGGGGGCCACGGCGGCGCCGACTGCGGCGAGCACGTCCCCGGCGAGGCGGCCGGTGCGGCGCATGCGCTCGATCACGTCCGGGGGCTTGATGTCGTTCTCGCTGCGGTCCGAGCCGCCGCCTGTGTCGGCCCAGGGAGGCCGCTCGATGCCCTCGGGCACCTCGCGCCGCGGGCTCACCCGGCCCGGCGCGATCCGATCGGTGCTGGCCTTGTGGCACCGCTTGAACTTCTGCCCGGACCCGCACCAGCAGGCGTCGTTGGGGCGGAGCTTGGCGAGCGCGGGGATGGGTGCGGCGGTCACGCGTCGACCCCCCGGAGCAGCGTGCGGGCCGGGCCCACGACGTACAGCGACCCGGTGATGAGCACGAGGTCCTCGTCGGTCGCGAGGCTCAGGGCGCGTGCGACCGCGGCCTCGATGTCGGGAACCGCCTCGGCGACGATGCCCCGGGCGTCCGCTGCGGCCGCCACCTCCACGGCCCGAACCGCACGCGGGGAGTCCGGGGTGCAGGCGACCAGGAACCCCGCATCGGCGGCACCCAGCGCGTCGAGCATCTCGCCCGGGTCCCGGCCGCCGAGGAACCCCACCACGACGATGAGGGAGCCGAGCAGCGTGAACTCCTCGGCGAGCACGGCGGCCAGGGCCTCGGCGCCGTCGAGGTTGTGGGCGGCGTCGAGGACCACGGTGGGCTCGCGGCCCACCACCTCGAACCGGCCGGGCACGGACACCGCGGCGAAGCCCTCGCGCACGACCTCCTCGTCGAGGGGACGGCCGAAGAAGGCCTCGACCGCGGCCAGGGCGATCGCCGCGTTGTCGGCCTGGTGGGCGCCGTGGAGCGG
>CAZUYW010000188.1:0-6248 GCA_964624775.1 uncultured Iamiaceae bacterium | reverse complement strand
AGCGCGGCTCGGTCCTCGGCGGCATCCTCGGCATCCTCGGCGGCCTGATCACCGCGCTGGGGGCGTTCAGCGCCTGGGTGAGCGGCAGCGTCACCGGATCGAGCCTGTCGGGCTGGGACCTCACCTCCGGCGACAAGGGCTTCCGCCTGGCGTCGGGCGCGCTCCTCACGTTCTCGTCGAGCGACCCCTACGCGGTGGTGGGCATCGGCGTCGTCGGGATGATCGTCGGCGTACTCCTCATCACCGGCACCGCCCGCACCCTGCTGCGCATCCTCAGCGTCCTGCTCGGCATCGGCGTGCTGGTCCTGCTGGCGCTCGACTGGTCCTCGCTGGCCTCGGTGGTCGCCGACAACGCGCCCTCGAGCTTCGAGATCACCGCCGAGCCCGGCTTCTACCTGACCGGTGCCGGTGGCGTGCTGCTGATCCTCGCCGCGCTGATGCCGGCCCGGAAGGCCGCCTCGTGACCGGTCCCGGGTCGCTCGACGGCCTCGGCGTCCTGGTCACCGGTGGCGGCTCGGGCATCGGCCTGGGCATCGCCACCCGCCTCGCCGCCGACGGTGCGGTCGTCACGATCTGCGGGCGCACCGAGTCGCGCCTGGTGGAGGCGGCCGACGCGGCCCGGGCCGAGGCGGGCGTGACCCTCCACCCCGTGGTCGCCGACGTCACCGACGAGGACGCCGTCGCTGCCGCGGTGGCCGCGGCGGGCGAGGCGGCCGGCGGGCGCCTCGGTGCCGTCGTCGCCAGCGCCGGCGGCAGCGAGTCGATCGGCCCGGTGACGCACCTCGACGTCGCCGGCTGGGCGCGGACGGTCGAGCTGAACCTCACGGGCACGATGCTCGCCCTCAAGCACGGCGCCGCCGCCATGGTGCGCGCGGGCGGCGGGTCCTTCGTCGCCATCTCGTCCTTCGCCGGGTCGACCAGCCACCCGTGGTTCGGGGCCTACGGGCCCTCCAAGGCGGCGATCGACCAGCTGTGCCGGCAGGCGGCCGATGAGCTGGGCCCGTCGGGCGTGCGGGTCAACGCCGTGTGCCCCGGCCTGGTCCGCACCGATCTGGTCGGGTTCATCACCGCAGGCGGCCCCGTCCTCGACAGCTACCTCGCCAACACCCCGCTCGGGCGGGTCGGCGAGGTCGCCGACATCGCCGAGCTGGCCCGCTTCCTGGTCGGCCCGGAGTCGAGCTGGATCACCGGCCAGGCGCTCGTGATCGACGGCGGCCAGAGCCTGCGCCGCGGCCCCGATCTGTCCAGCGCCATCGAGCCGCTGTTCGGGGCCGACGGCCTCCGCGGCGTGGTCGATCCCGCCGGCTGATCGCTCAGGCGCGGAGGGGCTCGATCGCGGTCACGTACCCGGCGAGGCGGTCGGCGAGCTCGAAGCACAGCTCGGGGTCGCTCAGGTCGGGGTCGGCCCACGTCTCCGAGATGCGCCGCCACCGGGCGTTGCCCAGGAAGGGGCCCGCCACCGCGGGCTCCCCGAGCATGCGCCGCCAACGCGCCTCCGCCGCAAGCAGCGGCGCGAGCACGGCCACGTTGTCGGGCTCCTTGGGGTGCTCGGCGTGGAACCCGAGCTCGAGGGCCAAGACCTCGGCGTCGGGCACCAGCCGGGCCGGCACGACCTGGGCCTCGTAGTGGACGCGCGGGCAGGCGTCATCGTCGAACCAGACCTTCAGGCCCCAGCGCCGGGGCGCGACGCGCAGCACGCCGAGGTCGTCGGGCACGAGGCCCAGCAGCGCGTCGGCGACGTGATCGAAGACCCCCAGCTCCACGGGGGCAGTCTGGCCCGTCCGCGCCTCGACGCGCGCCGAGCCCCTCGGTCGCCTACAGGCGCTCGATGATCGTGGCCGAGCCCATGCCGCCCGCGGCGCACATGGCGACGGCGCCCCACTGCTGGTCAGCCCGGATGAGCTCGTTGACCATGGTGACGATCATGCGGGCGCCGGTGCAGGCGATGGGGTGGCCGAGCGAGCAGCCCGAGCCGTTGACGTTGACCATCTCGGGGTCGAGGCCCAGCGCCCGGGTGAAGGCGACGGCGACCGAGGCGAAGGCCTCGTTGACCTCGAAGGACTGGAGGTCGGCGACGCCGATGCCGGCCTTGGCCGCGGCGAGCGGCAGCGCCTTGGTGGGGGCGAGGCCGGTCTCGACGGGATCGAGGCCCACCGACGCCCAGCCGCGGATGGCGGCGAGGGGCGTGAGGCCGTGGGCGTCGGCGTAGGCCCGGCTGCACAGCACGAGGGCGGCGGCCGCATCGTTGAGGCCCGAGGAGTTGGCCGCCGTCGTGGTGGCGCCCTCCACGTCGGGGTTCAGCACGCCGAGCGACGCCATCTTCTCGAGGGTGGAGTTCCGGCGCGGGTGCTCGTCGACCGCGAACGTCCCGCCGCCGGGCAGCGCCACCGGCACGATCTCGGCGTCGAAGCGGCCCTCGTCGATGGCTCGGATCGCCCGCTGGTGCGAGGCGAACGCCCATTCGTCGACGTCGGTGCGGGTGAGCCCGGCGAGGCGCGACGTGTTGTCGCCCACGGTCAGGGCCATGTTGAACGGCGGGGCCTCGGGGGTGTCGGGGTTGCCCGGCGAGAGCCAGAACGCCGGCACGCCGTCGGGGCCGGGCTTGGAGGTGCCGGGCGCGGTGGACATGGACTCGGTGCCGCCGCCGATGCCGACGTCGATCATCCCGGCCGCGATGTTGGCGGCGATCCACTGCGTGCCGGCCATGCCCGACGCGCACCACCGCTGCGTGGCCAGGCCGGGGACGGAGGTCATCCCGAGGCGCACGGCGACGTTGCGACCGACGTTGCCGCCGCCCTGCATCGACTCGCCGATGCCCATGTCCTCGATCTGGTCGGCCGGGATGCCGGAGCGCTCGACGGCGGCACCGATGGCCACCTCGGCCAGCTCGAACGCGTCGACCCCGCCGAGGGACCCCTTGTAGGCGGTGGCGATCGGGGTGCGGGCGGCGCTGACGATGACGACGTCGGTGGGCATGGGATCTCCTGGTGCGAGTTCTGACGAGGCGTCAGATCATCGCACGCGGCGCCACCCCCACCGTCGCCCGCACGGTCCGAGGAGCACGCACGCTCCCGCCCCGGCCACCAGGAGCGCCACCGAGCCGACCAGCGCGGGACGGGCCGACGGCGGCTGGAGGAGCCACGCCCACCGGGCCGGCGCCACCCCGACGCCCCGGGCGCCGTGCAGCCAGGTGAGCATCGGCACCAGGGTCACCGGCGCCCACGCGGCACCCGGTGGCACCGCGACCACGGCCAGGAGGGCGATCCCGGCCAGCAGCGCAGCGTTGCGCCCCAGCACCACGGCCATGCCCCGATCGCCCGCTCCCCCGCCGAGCGACGCCAGCACGGCCACCGCCACGAGGCCCACGATGGCTGTGCCGGCCAGCCGGCGCGGGCCACGGGCGGCGGTGCGCTCCAGGTCGCCGGCCACGGCGGTCGCACAGCCGGGAACCACCGCCGCGATGACGACCGGCGCCAACGGCCACACCACCTCGGCCACGCCGTCGCGTCCCGGCACATCGACCGGCAGCCGCCACAGCCGGGCGACGGCGACGACGAGCACCGCCGCCGCCAGCAGGCGCGCGCCCTGCCACGCCCGGACGACGATCAGCGCGCTCCTGGCGCGGTGCCTCACCGGCACCGGCGCAGCACGGCGATGGCCTGGCCGAGCCACCGCGCCCGTGCAACTGGCTCGAGCGGCGGCCGGGCGTCCGGAGCGAGCCAGGCGGCCGGATCGAGCGCCGGGTGGGCGACGGTGAGGGCCCAGGCCTCGACGCGGTCGCTCGCCGCGAGGGTCGCGGGCGAGCTCGTGACATCGCAGGTCGGCGGGATCAGCGCGCTCACCACGGCGGCGCCGGCGGGCGTCGTCCCGAGGGTGCCGGCAGGCCAGCGTCGTCCGGTGACCAGGTCGAACCCGAGCCGACCGACGCCCGCGGGCGGGTCCGGCGCCTGGGTGAAGCGCGCCGGTGCCCGCACCCCCATGGCGTGCAGCTCGTGCAGGTACGGGCGGAGCGCAGGCTCGATGTGGCGCAGGCGGCGCCGGTACGGCCGGGCGACGCACACCTGCGGGCGCGTCCCCGCGCACACCACCGAGACCGGCACCGACCGGAACGGCGTGCCGTCGTCGGCCAGCAGGAACGCAGCCGAGCCCACGAGCGCGGCCCACGCGACCACGGCCGCCGCCGGTACCCGGGCCCGGCCTCGCCCGGCTCCGAGCAGCGCCACGCCGATGACCGCGCCGAACCAGGTGAGTTGGCCGATCTGGATCGATGGTCGCAGCTCGAGGCCGATCAGATCAGCCGTCGCGCCGCCGACCTGCACGAGCTTGGGGGTGGCGATGTAGGCGAGGAGCGTGAGCCCGAACGCGCCGACGGCCGTCAGCGGTGCCGTCAACGCCTGGGGCCAGCGGAAGCCGAGCCGCACCCCCACGGCGGCCCACGCCGCGAGGCAGGCGATCACGACGGGGACGGGTGTGCAGGTCCGCCAGCTCGGGCGGTCGAGGGTGCCGGTCAGGGACAAGGCGCTCACGAGCAGCAGCACCGCGGCCACGTAGGTCGCTGCGGCCCAGCCCGCGAGCGCGAGCCAGACCAGGCCCAGCGCCCGGCGACGCGCCCGGCTGGCATCGATCAGCCAGGCCTGGCGTGCCAGGTCGCGGCCCGCCCACGCACCGAGGCCCGCCGCCAGCGGGCCCAGGAACACCGAGACGAAGCCGAGCTGGTAGATCGCCCAGTTCCACTCCCACCGCCAGGGGTGCCCCCGCAGGGCGACGTCGGCGGCGACCACGAGGAGGAGAGCCGGTGCCGCGATCCTGCCGATGCTCGTGCGGAGGCCCAGCCGAACGATCGGGTCGGGGCGGATCGTCACGACGGTGCTCCGAGCCGGTCCACGCCGCGCAGGGCGGCTTCGAGCAGCCCCTCACCACGATCTCGCCCGACCGTGGCGTCGACCGCGGCTCCCAGCTCGGCGGGCGACCCGCGCCACGCGAGGTGCCCGTCGCGCAGGACGAGGATGTCGGTGGCAGCGAGCTCGAGGTCCTCCGCGAGGTGGGTGGCCACGAGGATCAGCCGTCCGGCGCCCAGCTCGCGCAGGAGGCGACGCTGCTCGTGGCGGTGCGCCGGGTCGATCGCGGCGGTCGGCTCGTCGAGGAGCAGGACCCGGGGATCGTGGACCAGCACCTGGGCCAGCGCGACCCGCCGGGCCAGCCCGGTCGAGAGGGCGCCGCAGCGCGCACCTCGCCGACGGCGGAGGTCGACGGCGTCCAGCGCCGCGTCGACCGCCGCCGCACGTGGGCCCGGCGGGACCCGCTGCAACCACGCGGCGTAGGTCACCGCGTCCTCCACGGTGTGGCGACCCACCAGCCGGGGCTCGGCCGGCAGGTACCCGATCGGACGCCCCACCTCGACCGACCCCTCGGTGGCGACCAGCCCCGCCAGCGCCCGCAGCAGCGTCGACTTCCCGGCCCCGTTGCCGCCCACGACCGCGACGACCCCCGCGTCGATGTCGAGGTCGAGCGGTCCGAGGACCCGCCGCCCTCCCAAGGTCACCGCGAGCCCTCGGGCCCGCACCCCGGTCACCCGGGCGTCGTTCGGAGCCACCGCCTAGTAGGAGAACGACGGGATGGCGGACGTCGCGCAACTGTCAGGCACGGGCCAACCCATCTGGGCACAGGCCTGCGTCGCAACGCGCACCCTCGAGCTCGATGACCAGAGCGCCTTCGAGTGGTACCACGAGCCGGTCGTGTTCGAGATCTCCGGCGTGGAGAGGCGCCCAGCATCCTTCCAGCGGTTGGTGCACTGCTCGCCCCAGACGTTGCACGAGTAGACGAGGAAGAAGAAACGAGTCGACCCGTAGACCGTGTTGCCGTCGCGTCGGTCGTCGCGGACAGAGATGTGATTGCGGGCATAGGTGTTGCCCGAGTTGTAGAAGCTCCCCCAGCCGGTCGCCCGGCGACTCCCGTCGTAGTAGGTGGCGTTCGGCCCCCAGGAGACTGCTGCCGCGGGCCGGGCGACGAACGCCATACCGGCGGCGAGGACGAGGACGACGAGGAAACGGCGCACGACAACTCCCGTGATTCAGGTCCCTCTCGCAGTGGGCACTGTACTGATACGTAGCACTTTGTCAACAGTCAGTTGTCGGCAGGTCGCCATCCGCTGCGGGCTACGGCATGTGGTTGCATTCCAGAAGCTGATGCACGAAGCTCCCGATCGGTAGCGGAAGGCACACGAGCGATCGGAGCACCATGTCGTCCAC
>CAZUYW010000187.1:0-6273 GCA_964624775.1 uncultured Iamiaceae bacterium | reverse complement strand
TTCGCCAAGTACCTCGACACCAAGATGGACGGGCACTACCCGATCAACCACCACCTGAAGATGCTCCTCGACGACATCATCAGCGACTCCCGGTGGGACATGACCTACCTCGGGATGCAGATCATGGTGGAGGGCCTGGCCCTCGCCGCGTTCGGCATGGCCCACCAGGTCACCCCGGACCCGCTCCTCAAGCAGCTGCTCCGCTACGTGATGAGCGACGAAGCCCGTCACGTCGCCTTCGGCGTGATCTCGCTGAAGGAGTACTACGACGGCCTCACCGACGCCGAGATGCTCGACCGCCAGGAGTTCGCGTTCGAGGCCGCCGTGCGCATGCGCGACCGCTTCCTGCAGCAGGAGATCTGGGACCGCCTCGGCGTGCCCGTCAAGGAGGCCATCTCGATCTTCAAGCAGGACGATCCCGAGCTGAAGAACCAGGACCCGTTCCAGCAGCTCCTGTTCTCCAAGATCGTCCCCAACTGCAAGAAGCTCGGCCTCCTCGACGCCAACGACGGCTGGCTGCGCAAGCGGTTCGACACCCTCGGCGTGTCCCAGTTCGAGGACTGGACCGACACCGGCGAGGAGTACGAGCTCCTCGACGAGGTGTCCAAGGACCGCGAGGCGGCCGCCACCGCCTGAGGTCCGGGCGCCACGGGCGCCCCCTGCCTACACTCCGGGCCTCGGTGAACGCCCGGTGGCGTGAGTGCGAACAGGGGATGTCCATGTACGGGGATTGGTCACGGCGTCGGTTCCTCCAGCTGAGCGCGGCGAGCGCGGCCGCCCTCGCGCTCGGGGCGTGCAGCTCCGACGACGGCGGCTCTTCCGCCGACCGGTCGACGACATCGGCCACCCGGCGCAGCGGCACCCTGAAGGACATCGATCACGTCGTGATCATGTTCCAGGAGAACCGCTCCTTCGATCAGATCTTCGGCACCCGCAAGGACGTGCGCGGCTTCGGTGATCCCGACGTGGGCGTCGGCGAGGACGGCCGCCCCATCTGGTACCAGAAGACCGACGCGCACCCCGACGGCTACGTGCTCCCGTTCGCCATGACCGCCAAGGGGATCGGCGGCCAGTGCGGCTTCGACGTCGACCACAGCTGGGAGGGCCAGCACACCGCCTGGAACAAGGGCGCGATGGACGGCTTCGCCCGCCAGATGGGTCCGCTCGCCATGGGCTACTTCCGCCGTCAGGACCTGCCCTGGTACTACGCCCTGGCCGACGAGTTCACCGTCTGCGACTCGTGGTTCTGCTCGGTCCTCGGCCCCACCAACCCGAACCGGTACTACTCGATGACCGGCACCATCGATCCCGCGAACACCGGCGGCGGCCCCGCGATCGACAACAGCGGCAAGCACTACACGTGGGAGACCTACCCCGAGCGCCTGCAGAAGGCCGGGATCAGCTGGCAGGTGTACCAGCAGGACGACGACTACGGCGACAACTGCATCGAGAACTTCCGCCAGTTCCAGGGCCTGCCCAAGAGCGATCCCCTCTGGCGGCGCGGCGTGCGCACCACCGAGGTGCGCGACTTCGTCGCCGACGCGAAGGCCGGCAACCTGCCGCAGGTCTCGTGGATCGTGGCCCCCGAGCGCCAGAGCGAGCACCCGGTGTGGGCCCCGGCCGACGGCCAGGCCTACGTCGCCCGGCACGTCCAGGCGATCATGGACAACCCGAAGCTGTGGGCCAAGACGGTGTTCATCCTCAGCTACGACGAGAACGGCGGCTTCTTCGACCACGTGCCGCCGCCGGTTCCCGACCCGGGCACGCGCGACGAGTTCGTCAAGGGGCAGCCGATCGGCCTCGGCGCACGCGTGCCGGGCCTGATCCTGTCGCCGTGGAGCCGCGGCGGGCACGTCAATAGCGACGTGTTCGACCACACCTCCACGCTGCGCTTCCTCGAGGAGCGGTTCGGGGTGGAGGCCCCGCTGATCTCGGCGTGGCGCCGGGAGACCTGCGGCGACCTCACCTCGACGCTCTCGATGGACCGCTTCGACCCGTCGATCCCGAAGCTGGCGAGCCCGGCGAAGCTCGCCGCCGACGTGACCGACGCCTGCACCGAGGGCCCCCGGCCCGAGCCGCCGAAGCCTCAGGGCCTGCCGGCCGTCGAGGCCTGAGGCTGACCTGGCCGGGGCGGCGCCCCGGGCGTCAGCTGCCGGCGATGAGCGCCCGGTACTCGTTGGAGGCGAGGACCTCGTTGATGACCGTCGTCGGCTTGGTCGTGCCGCCGAGGCGGGTGGCCAGCGAGGTGAGTTCCGCGGCCGACGGCGTGCGGTGGAGCATGCCGAACCAGATCTCGATGGCGGTGACCTTCGGGGCCTGCTTGCGCGTGTGCTCCGTCGACTCGCTGAACCCGACCATGACCGAGCCTCGGGTCTTGCCCGACGCCAGCTGCTTGGTCCAGTAGGCCAGGCCGCTGCTGTCGGGCGAGCGGCCCAGGACGTTCTGGTACACGAGCGTCACGAACCCGCTGTTCGACAGCGAGCCGTAGCGGTGCTGGAACTCGCTGGACGACGCGAACACGCTGGAGATCGCGGTGAGGCGGAATCCGCTGCGGCTCTTGGCGACCCAGTAGCTGAGGCCGCCCTGCTCGGGTGCCCGCAGGAAGTACGCCGAGTAGAGGCGGGTCACCGGACCCACCCGCCCATCCCACGCGGGGGCGGTCCGGAGCGAATCGGTGAGCCCCGCGGGCGCGCCGCCGGCCTCGAAGTTCTTGACCCAGGTGGTGATCTGGGACGACGTCGGCGGGCCGGCGGCGAAGTCGGCGAACTGGCGCTTGATGAACGCGGTCGGATCCGTGAACGGGCCGGCGACGCCCGTGCCGGTCACCGTCGCGAAGGGCGACAGGAGCGCGCCCTCGATGCCGTCGGTGAGCGTGTTCTGCACGTAGCTGCGGGCGAGCGGGTAGATGAGGTTGACCAGCGCGCCCTTGATGCCCTGGTTGCTGAGCGCGTTCTGCAGGCTCGTCTCGATCTCGGACATGCCCTGGGTGATGGTGATGTCGGCCGTCAGGGGATCGCTCTTGGCGCCGGGTGACGTCGGCTTGAAGACCACGTTCGCCACGCAGAACGGCGTCGTCAGCCCGTCGGCACCGACGCAGTTCCCGCCGAGGATGAACTCGGTCGGGTCGGGATGGTTGATGGCGTTGACCTTGAAGGACAGGACCGTGTTGTCGCCCAGGCCGGTCACCGTGTCCAGCACGATCTGCTTCACCTCGTCCGACGAGAAGATCGTGATGCCGAGGACCGGGTCCTTGATCGGGGCGAACGTCGTGTGGTTGATCCCGTCGACCGCGAGGTTCTTGATCGGGCCGACCTTGGTCGAGAGCGGCAGCAGGATCGGCTTGGGCGCCGACGCGCTGCCGACGAAGCGCTGGCCCATGGCGATGGGCAGGTTGAGGCCGGCGGCGTCGGCCCGGCCGAGGAGGCCGGCGGTCAGCACCGCCACGGCGATGGCGATGACGAGCGGCAGGTGGCGCCGCCGCGCGCCGCGACCTGTGGGCGAGGTGGTGTGGTCCATGGTCCCCCCAGGGAGCGTCCGCACCCCCCGTGCGAACGGTTCGAACATAGCCCCGTCAGGCCGGCGGGTCACCGAGGAGGAGCTGCACCGGGAGGAGGTGCTCGGCGAAGCCCGGTTCCCACGGCAGGTGGCCGGCCTTGTCGGGCCAGGCCAGCTGCACCATGGCGAAGCCGGCGGGGTCGGCGCCCGCGGTGCCCCGGTGGTCCGTGAGCGCGGGGAACATGCCGGCCGCACCGGCGGCGTCGACGGGCAGGAACGCGCACGGCTGGCCGCCGTCGAGCAGGCCGATGAACGCGGCGCCGATCGGGAACTCGGTGCCCCCGGCCAGCGCGTCGACGACCATGCCGAACAGGCCCCGGCACGCGACCGGCGCCAGCCCGAACAGGCAGATCTCGGGGAACCCGAACCGGTCCTGGAGACCGATCGTGTAGGCGTAGGGCGGGATCGGCGGGTCGCTCGACTGGTCGGCGGGGACGGCATCCATGGCCCAGCCCTCGCGCTCGATCATGAAGGCCACCTTGTCGCGGTGGCTCATGTCGCGGTCCGGGAAGACGTCGTCGCCCATCAGTGCCGCCTCACGGCATCGGGAGCAGCGCGTTGGCGCGGGCGATCTCGCCGAGCCAGCGGGCGCTCGGCTTGGGGGTCCGGGCGAAGGTGGTGCGGTCCACGTCGACGAGCCCGAAGCGCGGGGCGTACCCGAGGGACCACTCGAAGTTGTCGAGCAGCGACCAGTACGTGTAGCCGCGGACGTCGACGCCGTCGGCGATCGCCGCGAGCACGCCGGTGAGCGACTCGTGGACGTAGGCGATGCGCCGGGTGTCGTCGGCGCTGCAGCGCCCGTTCTCGGTGACGAGGAGCGGGATCTCGCCGCCGGTGACGTGCCAGGCGCGGCGCAGCGTCGCCTCGAGGGCGCGGGGCCAGTGCTCGTAGCCCATCTCGGTGACCACCTCGACGCCCTCCTCGGGGCCGAGCGTGCCGTCGGGCCCGACGCGGGTGCGGCTGTAGGTCTGGATGCCGATGAAGTCGTCGCCGGTGGTGGCGGCGAGGAAGACGTCCTCCATGGCGCCGCGCATGCGCTCGAGGCGAGACTCGCCGCCGTCGACCGCCTGGTAGTCGGACATGGAGAGCGTCAGCCCGACGGGCACGCCGGGCGCCCCGGCCCGGATCGCCTCGACCGCGCCGCGGTGGCCGGCGATGAACACCTCGTTGACCGCGTGGCGGCGGTCGCGGTCGCGCACGCCGGGCGGGAAGAAGCCGGCGAGGTAGCCGCCCACGGCCACGATGTTGGGCTCGTTGATCGTGCAGGCGCGCCGCAGGATCGGGGCGAGGCCCTCGGCGGCGCGGTGGCAGAAGTCGGCGAAGCGCTTGGCGGTGTCGGGCTGCTCCCAGCCGCCGGCGTCGGCGATCCAGCGGGGGCTCGTGAAGTGGTGGAAGGTCACGACGGGGTCGATGCCGGCGGCGAGCAGGGCCTCGCCGACGCGGCGGTAGTGGTCGATCGCGGCGTGGGACCACTCGCCGGGCTCGGGCTCGATGCGGCTCCACTCGATCGAGAACCGGTAGTTGTCGAGGCCGAGCTCCGCCACGAGGGCGACATCCTCGGGCCAGCGGTGCCACGAGTCGCAGGCGTCGCCCGAGGGCTCGACGGTGCGCCCGTTGCCCGCGTGCTCCCAGGCCCACCAGTCGTTGTTGACGTTGCCGCCCTCGATCTGGTGGGCGGCGGTGGCGGTGCCCCAGCGGAAGCCGTCGGGGAAGGCGGTCGTCATGGCGGTCCTCGTCGCGTCGCGGGTGTCGGGCGCAGTCTGGCAGGCGGCCCCTTGACGTGCTGCGCCGATCCCTCTACGTTTTCCGACGTGCCTTCGGAAAACGTAGAGCAGTCGATCGGTGATCGGCGGACTCGCAAGCGCGAGGCCCGTCGCGACCACCTGCTGGACCTCGCCGCCGAGCTCGTCGCGGCAGGCGGCGTGGAGGCGGTCACCATGGCCGCCCTCGCCGAGGCCGCCGACTACGCCACCGCCTCGCTGTACACGTACTTCGCCTCGCGCTCCGAGCTGATGGCGGCGCTCCAGCACCGCGCCCTCGTCACCCTCGGCCAGGTCGGCCAGGACCACCTGGCCCTCTGGAACGCCTCGATCTACGCGGCGGATCCGCCGGTCCCCGCCGATGTCGCCGCGCTTGCCCGGCTGTGGGCGTTCTCCGACCTCTTCCTCACCGCCCCGCAGCACCACCCCCACGAGTTCCGCCTCCAGCAGCAGCTCCTCGTGAACCCGGGCCTGCAGGAGACCGCCGACGCCGCCACCGTCGTGCCCCAGGCCATGTACGTGCTCGACGTGCCCCGCCAGCTCCTCGCCGCCGCGGTCGAGGCCGGCGCCCTCGAGCCCGCCGAGCCGCCCGCGGACCCGCTGGTCGCGCCGATCGACGGCGCCATCGCCCGCACCCTCGCCTGGGTCGTCGCCCTCAACGGCGCCCTCCTCACCGAGAACCTCACCACCGGCCTGCCCACCACCCCCGCCGTCCTGGGCCACCAGCTGACCCAGGGCCTCCTTCGGGGCTGGGGCGCCCGGCCCGCCCCCCTCGCCACCGCCCGAGCCCTCGCCGACGCGTGGGCCACCGACCACCAGGAGCCGTCATGATCCAGGCCCTCGTCCTCGTCCTCGCCTTCGCCGTCGGCTTCCAGCTCTGGGGCCTCGCCGAGTACCTGCTCCACCGCTTCGCCATGCACGAGCTGCACGGCAAGGGGATCATGAGCCGCGAGCACCT
>CAZUYW010000186.1:0-6276 GCA_964624775.1 uncultured Iamiaceae bacterium | reverse complement strand
CGGGTAGAACACTGAACCGTATGGTTCAGTATGCCGCTGCCCGCCTCGACGCCTCGTTCGGAGCCCTCTCCGACGCGACGCGGCGCGGCGTGCTCGAGCAGCTCGGCCGTGACGAGGCATCCATCTCGGACCTCGCCGATCGCTTCGCCATGACCCTCACCGGCATGGGCAAGCACATCGCCGTCCTCGAACGAGCCGGGCTGGTCACCACCGAGAAGGTCGGCCGGGTGCGGACCTGCCGGATCGGCGACGGGCGCCTCGAGGAGGTGACGGCGTGGATCGAGCGGTATCAGCACGTCTGGGACGAGCGCTTCGACGCGCTCGACCAGATCATCGAGGAGCTCGAGGACCAGCACCGGTCCGATGGGCCCGACCCCAGGAAGTGAGCACATCCCATGACGAACACCACCAAGGTCGAGCGGACATCTGATCGGGAGGTCGTGGTCACCCGCTCGTTCGACGCGCCGATCGCCCTGGTCTTCGAGGCCTGGTCGACGCCGGACCTCTTCCGCCGGTGGTGGGTGCCGCGGTCGATGGGCATGACGCTCACCGGCTGCGAGATGGACGTGCGCACCGGCGGCACCTACCGCCTCAGCTTCGACGGGGTCGACTTCTTCGGCCGCTACCTCGAGGTCACGCCCCCGTCCCTCATCGTCTGGACGAACGAGGAGAGCGGGCCGGAGGGCTCGGTCACCACGGTCACCCTGACCGAGACCGATGGTGCGACCACCGTCGTCGTCACCGAGCGCTACCCCTCCAAGGAGGCGCTCGACGCCCAGGGCGGCGCCGAGGCGGCGATGGACGAGGTGTTCACCCAGCTGGACGAGCTGCTCGTCGAGCTCGCGGCGGCGCCGCCGACCGACTGAGCCCCGCGGGCGATCGCTATCGTCGCCACGTGCCCGAGACGTTCCCGATCACCTTCGACGACGACGCCAACGTCCTGCTCGCCCACGATCCGCTCGCCCTGCTGTTCGGGATGCTCCTCGACCAGCAGGTGCCGATGACCTGGGCGTTCAAGTCACCCATGGTGCTCAAGGAGCGCTTCGGGGACCGCTGGTCGCCCGAGGGCATCGCCTCGATGGCCGAGGAGGACGTGGTCGCGGTGTTCTGCGCCAAGCCCGCCGTCCACCGCTACCCCGCGGCCATGGCCCGCCGGGCCCACGGGATCGCCCAGGTGATCGTCGACGAGTACGACGGCGACACCGCGGCGATCTGGACCACGGCCAGATCCGGGGCGACGCTCTACCGCCGGGTGTCGTCGCTTCCCGGGTTCGCCGAGGAGAAGAGCCGGATCTTCGTGGCCCTGCTCGCCAAGCGCTTCGACGTGAAGCCCCGCGGCTGGAAGGCCGCGGCGGGCCCCTTCGCCGACAACCAGCCCCGCTCGGCCGCCGACGTCGACAGCCTCCCCAAGCTCCGCGAGGTCCAGGCCTGGAAGAAGGCCCAGAAGGCCGCCGGCAAGTCCAAGGCCGAGTTCTCCCTCTAGCTCGACGAGTTCGTCGGCATCCCGCAGCGGTGGGACGTGATCAAGGAGACCATGAATGACCGTCGACGACCAGATCCACGACCGTGCGCAACGCCCACGACGCCGGCCCCGTGGTCGCCTGGCCGTTGCCGTCGTCCTGGCCGTTGCCGCCGTGGCGGTCGGGGTGGTGGTCGCGGCCAGGAAGCCCGACACCGGGGCGGCCGCTACGGTCGATCCCGCGACGGTGGCCTACCTCCCGAGCTTCATCTCGGACACCTCCACCGATGTCGCCAAGCGGCTGGACCTCACCCGCACGACACGCGGCTACCGCCTCGTCGCCACGACCACGAGCGGGACCTACACCGTGACGTTCGACCGGGCGAAGGACCCCGGCGGCAGGACGGACCGAATCGGAACCTCGGCCGCCTTCGCCTACGGCACGATCGAGAAGACCACCACGAGCCGAAGGTGGAGCGACGCCGTCGGCACGGTGTCGGTCACCGTCTCGGAATCAGCCCGCACCAACCTGGACCGGGTCGCCCAGAGCCTCATCCTCGTCGACCTCGACACCTACGAGGCGTTCCTCGCCGATCCCGAGGCCCCGGTGAGGAGCAGACCGGTCCGGCTGGTGTTCGGCGACACCGACGTCGGCACGCTTCGCTGGGATGGCGAGCTCGCCGGCGACGGCGTCATGCTGCGCACCACCGGAAGGGCTCGTGCCTCCGGCAGCGCCTCGCTCGGGGTGACGGGGCCGACCGAGTTGGCCAGCTGGCGAGCCGGCAACGGCGGCTACCAGCTGCTGCGGGTTCCGGCCGACTTCGACCGCATCGCGATCACCGAGGGCCGGGCCGACATCGTCGGCACGCTCACCGATCCCACCGTCGGCCCCGTGGTCCTCCTCCGGGCCGACACTCGGCAACCGGTCAGCTACGAGGTCAGGTTCACGAGCGGCCGACCCGCGCACCCGTACTCGATGTGCATCGAGTGCGACTAGCGGGTCATCGTCTTCATCGTCGGTCTCCTCAGCGGGTCTGCTGGATCTTGATCATGTTCCCGGCGGGGTCGCGCAGGGAGCAGTCGCGCGAGCCGTAGGGCTGGTCGGTGGGCGGCTCGACGACCTCGACGCCGGCGGCCTCGATCCGGGCGAACAGGCCGTCGAGGTCGTCGGAGGCGAGCATGAGCATCCCGTAGGTGCCCTTGGCCATCATCTCGAGCACGGTGCGGCGCTCGTCCTCGGTGATGCCCGGGTCGACCGCCGGCGGGGACAGCACGATGCACGTCTCGGGCTGGTCCGGCGGGCCGACGGTGATCCAGCGCATGTCCTGGTAGCCGACGTCGTTGCGGACCTCGAAGCCGAGCACATCGCGGTAGAAGCCGATCGCGGCGTCACCGTCGGTGTGCGGGAGGAAGGTGGAGTGGATGGTGAGTGCCATGCCGGTCAACCTACGGACGGGCCGGCACCGTCGCTTCTCGATTCCTGATCGGTCGCGTGAAGGTCTTGGCCACGCAGGCGGGGATGCCGACGGTGGCGTCGGCGGCCTCCCGCTTGTAGGCGCTGGGCGACATCCCGACGAGCTCGGTGAACCGGGTGCTGAACGTGCCGAGCGACGTGAAGCCCACGGTGAAGCACACGTCGGTCACGCTCAGGTCCCCGCGGCGGAGCAGCGTCATCGCCCGTTCGATGCGCCGGGTCATGAGGTACGCGTACGGCGGCTCGCCGTACGCCCGCTTGAACTCGCGGCTCAGGTGCCCGGCCGACATGTGGGCGCCCGCGGCGAGGGCCTCCACGTCGAGCGGCTGGGCGTAGTCGCGGTCGATGCGGTCCCGCACGCGCCGCAGCCAGGCCAGATCGGCCAGCCGCTGCTCGGAGCCCGGGTCCCCTGCCACGCCCCGAGCCTACGGGTCGGCCGTCCGCTGCTGACCGGCCTGGCCGACCGAGATTGTGCCTGACACAAAGCGCGTTCTGTGCCAGCGCAGGGGGCGTCCGGGCGCGGCGATCGCCTAGCATCGCCGCCATGACCGCCTCGGATGCCACCAGCCACAGCGACCGCAGCGCCGCCTACCGCGACGATCGCGCCCACGTGTTCCACTCGTGGTCGGCCCAGAAGCTGCTCGACCCGCTGGTGATCGCCGGTGGCGAGGGCGCCTGGGTGTGGGACGAGGACGGCACCCGCTACCTCGACTTCTCGAGCCAGCTGATGAACGTCAACATCGGGCACCAGCACCCCAAGCTCGTGGCGGCGATCAAGGAGCAGGCGGACACGCTCTGCACGATCGCCCCGTTCCACGCCAACGACGCCCGCTCCGAGGCGGCCCGGCTCATCGCCGAGAAGGCCGGGGGCGACCTCGAGATGGTGTTCTTCACCAACGGCGGCGCCGAGGCCAACGAGAACGCCATCCGCATGGCCCGCCTCCACACCGGCCGCCACAAGGTGCTCGCCACCTACCGCAGCTACCACGGCGCCACCGCCGGCTCGATCAGCCTCACCGGCGACCCGCGCCGCTGGCCGAGCGAGCCGGCGATCCCCGGTGTCGTGCACTTCTGGGGCCCCTACCCGTACCGCTCGGCGTTCCACTCGACCACCGAGGCCGAGGAGACCGAGCGGGCGCTGGCCCACCTCGCCGACACGCTGATGGTCGAGGGCGCCCACACCGTCGCCGCGATCATCCTCGAGCCGGTCGTGGGCACCAACGGCATCCTCGTCCCGCCGCCCGGCTACCTCGCCGGCGTGCGCGAGCTGTGCGACCGCCACGGGATCATGCTCATCGCCGACGAGGTCATGGCCGGCTTCGGCCGGTGCGGCGAGTGGTTCTCGATCCAGCACTGGGACGTCGAGCCGGACCTCATCTGCTTCGCCAAGGGCGTGAACAGCGGCTACGTCCCGCTCGGCGGCGTGGTCATCAGCCGCGCCATCGCCGACACCTTCGCCGAGCGCCCCTACCCGGGCGGCCTCACCTACAGCGGTCACCCGCTTGCCTGCGCGTCGGCCGTCGCGTCGATCCGCATCTTCGAGGAGGAGGGCCTCGTCGAGCGCTCCCGCACCATGGGCGAGACCGTGGTCGGCCCCGCCCTGCGTGAGCTCGCCGACCGCCATCCCGCCATCGGCGACGTCCGCGGGCTCGGCCTGTTCTGGGCCGTCGAGCTCGTGCGCGACCGCGCGACCCGCGAGCAGCTGGTGCCGTTCAACGCCACCGGCGCTGACGCCGCACCCGTCGCCCAGGTCGTCGCCGCCTGCCGCAAGCAGGGGCTCCTGGTCTTCGCCCACTTCAACCGCATCCACGTGGTGCCGCCGCTCGTCACCAGCGAGGACGACCTCCGGGCCGGCATCGCCATCCTCGACGACGCCCTCGCCCTGGCTGACGCCCACGTCGCCTGACATCGCCTGCGTCGCCGCGACCACAGCCGCGGCCCCCGTCGGTCAGATGTGGTCGATCACCCGGGCCGGGCTGCCGACCGCCACGACGCGGGGCGGCAGATCGCGGGTGACCACCGCGCCCGCGCCCACCACCGTGTGGGCGCCGATCGTGACGCCGGCGAGCACGATCGCGCCGCCGCCGATCCACACGTTGTCGCCGATCGTGATCGGCGCCGCCGCCTCCCAGCGCGCCCGCCGCAGCTCGGGGTCGGTCGGGTGGGTGGGCGTGAGCAGCTGGACGTTGGGGCCGATCTGCACGTCGTCGCCGATCGTGATGGCCGCCACGTCGAGGGCGACGAGCCCGTAGTTCGCGAAGCAGCGGGCACCGATGCTGATGTGGGCGCCGTAGTCGACGTAGATCGGGGCGCGCAGGACGGTGTCCTCCCCCACCGAGGCGAACAGCTCGGCGAGCAGGAGCTGGCGCTCGCCCTCCTCCTCGGCGTCGCTGCCGTTGTAGACGTCCTGGAGCCGCCGGGCGCGCAGCGCGGCGGCGACCAGCTCGGGGTCGTCGGCGAGGTAGAGGTCGCCGGCGAGCATGCGCTCGCGCATCGACCGGGCGTCGCCGGGCTCGATGGGGTGGGTCACGATCCCAAGCCTGCCCCACCGGACCGGGCGCGCCGGTACGCTCCGGCGCCATGACCGATGCCGCCACCCCTGACCACGCCTTCTCCCACGTCGGCGTGTGCGTGTCCGACCTCGACGCCTCGATGCGGTTCTACTGCGAGGGCCTCGGCTTCGAGCCCTCCGACGGCTTCGACCTCACCGACGAGCTGCTGCCCGGCCTCGACCGCGCCCTCGAGGTCACCGGCCCGGTCGCCGTGCGGTCCCAGATGATCACCCGCGGCCCGATCCGGATCGAGCTGCTCGCCTACGGAACGCCGGCACCGACCGGGGCGCCGTCCACCAGCCGCGGGCAGCTGGGCCTGACGCACCTCACCTTCAGCGTGGGCCGGGTCGAGGACGTCGACGCGCTGGCCGCGCACCTCGTGGCGTGCGGCGGCACGGTGCTCGCCGACACGAACGTCGACGCCGGCATCCGGATCCTCTTCCTCACCGACCCCGACGGGACCCGCGTCGAGCTCCTGGCCATGTAGCCCACGGCCGTGGAGCCGGAGTGACGCCCTGCTGGGGACCTCCGGAGGGAGGGGGGAGGGAGGAGACCCCCAGCAGGACGATCGATGCCGGTGACGGCGAGCGTGACCTAGCGGTTCTCGGGGAAGCCGAGGTCGATGGTGGACGTGGCGGGGTCGGGCCACCGGGAGGTGACGACCTTGCCGCGCGTGAAGAAGTTGATGCCGTCGGGGCCGTACATGTGCTGGTCGCCGAACAGCGAGGCCTTCCAGCCGCCGAAGCTGTAGTAGCTGACCGGCACCGGGATCGGGACGTTGATGCCGACCA
>CAZUYW010000185.1:3274-6279 GCA_964624775.1 uncultured Iamiaceae bacterium | reverse complement strand
TCATGAGGTACTGGTCGCGCACGAACTCGCTCGGATGCTCGGCGATCGCGGCGAGCGCCGCCTCGGCGGCCCGGCCCCGCCCTTCGGGCGTGCGCAGATCGGCCGCGTCGAGCAGCCGGGCGACCCGGAACCCGAGGAAGGGCACGGCCTCGGTGACCGCGGCCTTCAGTCGCTCGGGGTCGGACCGGGCCAGGTCGGCAGGATCGCCGCCGGGTGGCAGCGCGGCCACCGCGACCTCCACCTCGTGCTTGCGCTCCCACTCGTAGACGCGCTCGGCGGCCGCCTGGCCCGCGGCGTCGGGGTCGAACGCGAGCACGAGGCGCGGGGCGAACCGCTGCAGCGTGCGCACGTGCTCGTCGGTGAGCGCCGTGCCGCAGGTGGCGACCGCCCGCTCCACCCCCACCGACGCGAACCCGATCACGTCCGTGTAGCCCTCGCACACGACCACCTCGTTCGACCGCACGGCGTCGTCCTTGGCCCAGTTGAGGCCGTAGAGGACCTTCGACTTGCGGTACAGGGCGGTCTCGGGCGTGTTCTTGTACTTCGGCGGGCGGCCCTCGGGCAGCATGCGGCCGCCGAAGCCGATCGGGTCGCCCTGCGGGTCGAAGATCGGGAACAGGATCCGCGCCCGGAAGAAGTCGTTGGTGCCGCCCCGCTTGGACTCCTGGCCGAGCCCGGCGTCGCGCAGGACCTTCGGCGGGAACTTCAGGGCGCGCACCAGCTGGTCCCAGTCGTCGGGCGCCCAGCCGATCCGGTAGCGCCGGACGGTCTCGCCGTCGAAGCCGCGGTCGCGCAGGTAGCGGCGGGCCGCCCCGGCGTCGGGACCGTCGAGGAGGCGGGCGTGGTACCAGTCGACCGCGGCCGCCATTGCGTCGCGCAGCTTGCTGCGGGCCTCGCGCCGCACGCCCTCGTTGGCGTCGGTGTAGCGGAGCACGATCCCGAAGCGCGACGCGAGCGACTCGACCGCACCCTGGAAGTCGAGGTGGTCCATGTCGCGCACGAACGTGATCACGTCGCCCTTGGCCTGGCAGCCGAAGCAGTAGAAGACGCCCTTGTCGGGGTTCACGGAGAACGAGGGGCTCTTCTCCCCGTGGAACGGGCACAGGCCCGTCCAGTTGGTGCCGGTCTTCTTCAGCTGGGTGTGGGCCGAGATCACCTGGATGATGTCGGCCGTCTCGCGGACGCGGGCGATGTCCTCGTCGACGATGCCCATCAGCCCGCCGGTTCGTCCTCCGGCACCTCGGGCACCGGGTGCGGATCGCGCCGCTCGGCCACCAGCGACGCCACCATCGTGATGGTGAGGATCACCACGATCACCACGAGGGAGAGCCAGGTCGGCGGGTGGGTGTGGAAGAACACGCTCGCCAGCATCTTGCAGCCGACGAAGGCGAGGATGATCCCGAGGCCGACGTTGAGGTAGCGGAACTTGTCCTGCATGCCGTTGAGCAGGAAGTACAGGGACCGCAGGCCCAAGATGGCGAACGCGTTCGACGAGAACACGATGAACTGCTCGTGGCTGACGGCCAGGATGGCGGGGATCGAGTCGACGGCGAACACCACGTCGGTGGTCTCGACCATGATCAGCACGGCGAGCAGCGGCGTGGCGAGGCGCTTGCCGTTCTTGATGGTGAACAGCTTCTGGCCGTCGTACTCGTCGGTGGAGGGGATCACCCGCCGCACGAGCTTGAGCACCGGATTGGTCTCCGGGTGCACCTCCATCTCGTCGTGGGTGGCGATCTTCCACGCCGAGTACAGGAGGATCGCCCCGAAGATCGCGAGCGTCCACTCGAAGCGCTGGATGGCCGCGACCCCGGCGAAGATGAAGACCGCCCGCAGCACGAGGGCCCCGAAGATGCCCCAGAACAGGGTGCGGAACTGGTACGCCTTGGGCACCGCGAAGTAGCTGAAGATCACGGCCCACACGAACACGTTGTCGATCGACAGGGACTTCTCAATCAGGTAGCCGGCGATGTACTCGCTCGCCGCCTGCCCGCCGTGCCACCAGAACACCACGCCGGTGAAGGCGAGGCCGATCGAGATCCAGATGGCGGACTCGATCGCCGCCTCCTTGAATGTGATCTCGTGGGCGGTGCGGTGCACCAGCAGGAGGTCGGCGATCAGGAGGACCGCGATGAAGCCGACGAAGAGGCCCCACTGCCAGGGGGCGACGTCGAAGGAGGCGAAGTGCTCGCTCCGGCTGGATGTGCTTGCGAGCAGCAACGTCTGCATGGGAAGGGGCTCCGGCTGATCGATGGGTTGTCAGCCGGACGTCTCTCCGCCCACCGCCTGGGTGGACCAGCGCCCCGGGCGCCGGGGCGCCGTGCTGACGTTGCGACTGCGAGGGATACTCCCGTCCGGTCCGGCGAGTGTACGTGCCCGGCGGGTGGCCGCGGCACGGATCAGCCGGGCTTGCGGGCCACCAGCGCGAACATCAGCGGCAGGCGGGGCGATCCCTCGGGTTGGCGGTAGGTGCCGTCGTCGGCCCGCACCAGGTGGGGCAGGCGCTGGTACAGCGTGTGGTCGTACTCCTCGAGCACCGTGATCTCGAGGCCGCTGCGCACGATCGAGGTGACGATCTCCCCCATCGGGTGGGCGAACTCGATGGTGCCGTTGTGCTCGGTCGCGGCGTCGAGTGCGGCGTAGCTGCCCTGGGCACCGTCCTCGAGGGTGCCGTCGACGAAGTAGTCGTACTCGACGGTGAGCCCCTCGAAGGAGAACACCCACGAGAACGGGTGGAACTCCGAGAGCAGCAGGCGCCCGCCGGGACGGATGAGCGCGGCGACCGCCGATGCCCAGCGGTCGAGGTCGGGCAGCCAGTTCAGGGCGCCGAGGCCGGTGTAGACGAGGTCGAACGCGTCGACGCCGAGCGCCTCGGGGGCGTCGTACACGTCGGCGCAGACGAAGCGGGCGTCGAGCCCGAGCTCGGCGGCGAGGCCGTTGGCGGCGTCGACCGCGGGCTGGGAGAAGTCGAGGCCGACGACCGACGCGCCGAGGCGGGCCCAGCC
>CAZUYW010000185.1:0-3174 GCA_964624775.1 uncultured Iamiaceae bacterium | reverse complement strand
ACCCGCTCCTGCTCCATGGTGTCGCGGTCGCGGATCGTGACGGCGTGGTCCTCGAGGCTGTCGAAGTCGAACGTGACGCACAGCGGCGTGCCCAGCTCGTCCTGGCGGCGGTAGCGCTTGCCGATGTTCTGGGTCTCGTCGTAGTCGCACATGAAGCGGGCCTGGAGCGTGGCGAGCAGCTCCTGGGCCGGCCCGGTGAGCTCGGGCTTCTTCGACAGCGGCAGGACGGCCACCTTGTAGGGCGCGAGGCGCGGGTGCAGGCGCAGCACGGTGCGGGTCTCGCCCCGCACCTCCTCCTCGTCGTAGGCGGCCATGAGGAAGGCCATCATCGTGCGGGTGGCACCGGCCGCAGGCTCGATGACGTGCGGCGTGTACCGGGTGTTGGTGGCCGGATCGAAGTAGTCGAGCTTCTCGCCCGAGCGGGTGGCGTGGGCGGTGAGGTCGAAGTCGCCGCGGTTGGCGATGCCCTCGAGCTCGTCCCAGCCCCAGGGGAACAGGAACTCCACGTCGGCCGTGCCGCTCGAGTAGTGGCTGAGCTCGTCGGCGTCGTGCTCGCGCAGGCGCAGCAGCTCGGCAGGCATGCCGAGGTCGAGGTACCACTGGTACCGCTCCTGCTTCCAGTACGCGTACCAGTCGGCGGCCTCAGCGGGCGGGACGAAGAACTCCATCTCCATCTGCTCGAACTCGCGCGTGCGGAACACGAAGTTGCCCGGGGTGATCTCGTTGCGGAACGACTTGCCGATCTGGGCGATGCCGAACGGCGGCTTCTTGCGGCTCGACTGCAGCACGTTGGCGAAGTTCACGAACATGCCCTGGGCGGTCTCGGGGCGCAGGTACACGTCCGCGCCGGCGCCCTCGACCGGGCCGGCCTGGGTCTTGAACATCAGGTTGAAGTTGCGGGCCTCGGTGAAGGAGTCACGTTCCCCGCAGTTCGGGCAGGTGTGCGGATCGTCGAGCTTGTCGAGGCGGAACCGCTCCTTGCAGTTCTTGCAGTCGACCAGCGGATCGGTGAAGTTCGCGAGGTGGCCGGACGCCTCCCACACAGCCGGCGGCGACAAGATCGCGGCGTCGAGGCCGACGACGTCGTGGCGCAGCTGCACCATGGAGCGCCACCACGCGTCCTTGACGTTGCGGAGCAGGAGCACGCCGATCGGCCCGTAGTCGTAGGTGGACCGGAAGCCGCCGTAGATCTCGGCGGAGGGGAACACGAAGCCCCGGCGCTTGGTGAGGTTGACGACCTGATCGAAGAGGGCGGGGTCGGGGGTCGGCGTCGACATGGGGCGCGAGCCTAGAGCGCCGCCCACCGGCGTCCCGCAGCGGTTCCCGACCGCACCACAGCCGTCGCCATCACCCCCGGTGGGACTGCGCTCCCCTAGCGTGCGCCCATGGCGTACCCCCTGCTGCACCACGATCCCACCGCCGTGGTGGGCCGACGGATCTGGGCCTACGTGCTCGACGGGATCATCGGGTTCATCGTCACGGCCCCGTTCCTGTACATGGCGATCAACGCCCAGGTGGACCGCCAGCACTTCGCCACCGAGGACCAGGCCTCGCGGGTGTGCAACACGATCAACGACAAGACGTTCGGCACCAACGACTCGGAGCCGTCGACGGACCCGTTCGGCACCACCGGCTTCTCCCAGAACAGCGAGCAACCGCTGTGCATCCCCTTCGGCACCACCGCCTACACGATGTCCGGCAAGGACCTCACCCGGGCCCAGCGCCAGGCGGGCCTGGCCAACGTGTTGATCCCGCTCCTGAACCTGGTGATCCTCCAGGGCCTCACGGGCGCCTCGGTGGGCAAGTGGCTGCTCGGCCTGCGGGTGGTCAAGCCCGACGGATCCCAGGCCGGCGTGGGCGCGTGCGCGATCCGCTGGCTCGTGCTGTTCATCGACTCGGCGTGCTTCCTGATCGGCCTCCTCACCATGACCAACTCGAAGGGGCACCGGCGCCTCGGCGACATGGCGGCCAACACCTTCGTGGTCCGCACCGCGGATCTCGGGCGCCCCATCCTGATCCCAGGGCTCCTGCTGCACAGCCAGGTCGCGGCCGGCGCCGCGGCGATGCCCGCCGCCCCCGTTGTGCCGCCCCCGCCGCACGCGTCGCTCGGCGCCCTGCCGCCCGAGGTCATGTCGGGCAACCCGCCCACCGCCGACGGTCCTCACTGGGACCAGGCGCGCAACACCTACATCCGCTACGACCGCGATGCGTCGGCCTGGCTGGAGTGGGACGCCGCCGGGGTGCGCTGGATCCCGATCAGCCAGTAGCCCGGACCCCGCCGGGCACCGGCGCGCGCTAGTCGAGCAGGCCCACCGAGCGCAGCCGACGCTCCAGGTGGTGCTCCATGGCGCGGGTGGCGAGCTGATCGACCTCGCGGGTGGCGGGCGACGCCGGTGCCGCGAGCGCCTGGGCGAGCCGGCCCCCGAGGATCGCCTGCAGCAGGTCGAGCGCCTCGGCGGACACGCGGGTGCCGCGCCGGTGCTCGGTGCACAAGATGCCGCCCTCCTCGCTGTCGAAGGCCACCAGGCCCTCCTCGGTGCCGCACACCACGCACGCGTCGACGTGGGGCCGGAACCCCTCGAGGGCGAGCAGCTTCCAGTGGAAGCCGGCGACCACCAGCGGGCTGTCGCTCGTGGCCAGCGTCCGGAGCGCGCCGACGAGCATCTTGTACAGCGCCGGGTTGGGCTCGCGCTCGAGGCTGAGCTGGTCGACGGCCTCCAGCACGGTGACCGCGTGGGCGAGGCGGTCCAGGTCCTCGCGGATCGCACGGAAGTGGTCGACCGATTCCGCCTGGGTCACGATGTCGAGCTCGCGACCCTCGTAGAGCTGGAGCGCCACGTGGCTCGTGGGCTCGAGCCGGGCCCCGAACTTGGACTTGGTCTTGCGCACGCCCTTGGCCACCGCGCGCACCTTGCCGTGGCGCTCGGTCATCACGACCACGATCCGGTCGGCCTCGCCCAGCTTGTAGGTGCGCAGCACGACGCCCTGATCGCGGTACAGGGCCACGGGTCAGCCCGACTGGACGCCGCCGAAGCGACGCTCGCGCGCCTGGTACTCGCGGATCGCGTCGGCCAGGTCCTGCTTGCGGAAGTCGGGCCACAAGATGTCCGGGAACACGAGCTCGCTGTAGGCCAGCTGCCACAGCAGGTAGTTCGAGATGCGGTACTCGCCCGA
>CAZUYW010000184.1:3097-6336 GCA_964624775.1 uncultured Iamiaceae bacterium | reverse complement strand
GGTGGGCCGACCCCGACCCGCCCGACCTGGCTCCCGTCGCCGCGCAGCTCGCCGCCTTCGGCGTGACCGGCGTGACCGACGCGACCCCGTACGACGAGGCCGGTGCGCTCCACGCCATCGCCGAGGCCCGGCGGTCGGGGGCGCTCCCCCAGCGCGTGCTCGCCACCGGCGGCATCGCCCTCGCCGGCGCGCCGACGCCCGACGCCCTCGAGCGCGGTCCGGTGAAGCTCGTGGTCGGCGACGACGACCTCCCGACGCTGAGCGACCTCGTCGCGGCGATCACCCGCGCCCACCGCGCCGGTCGCCCGGTCGCGGTCCACTGCGTCACGCGGGTCGCCCTCGTCCTGGCCCTGGCCGCGTGGTCCGAGGTCGGCGCCGCCGCCGGCGATCGCATCGAGCACGCCTCGGTGGTGCCGGTCGAGCTCATCGAGACGATCGCGTCGCTCGACCTGCGCGTGGTGACCCAGCCCGGCTTCGTGCACGCCCACGGCGACCGCTACCTGCGCGACGTCGAGCCCGACGATGTGGCGCACCTGTACCGGTGCGGGTCGCTGGTGGCCGCGGGGATCCCCCTCGGCCTCTCCACCGACGCCCCGTTCGGCCCCGCCGATCCCTGGCTCGTGATCGCGTCGGCCGCGGACCGCCGCACCGCCGGCGGTGCGCCCCTCGGCGCCGACGAGGCGCTGGCCGCCGCCGACGCGCTGCGGGGCTTCCTCGGAGCACCCGACGACCCGGGCGGCCACCCGCGCACCGTCCGGCGGGGCGCGCCGGCCGACCTGTGCCTGCTGGACCGCCCGCTCGATGCGGCGCTGCGCGCCCCATCGGCCGAGCACGTGCGGGCCACGTGGATCGCCGGGCAGCTCGCCACCGACTAGACCGACGCCAGCGCGCAACAAGGGGGACCCATGACCAGTTTCGATGCCTTCGTGCTGTCCAAGGAGGGCGACGCGCCCCAGGAGCTCACCTGGCGCGCAATCGACGAGGCCGAGCTGATGGATGGCGACGTCACGGTCGACGTGACCCACACGACGATCAACTTCAAGGACGCCCTCGCATTGACGGGCTCCTCACCCGTGGTGCGTCGCTGGCCGATGATCCCCGGCATCGACTTCGCCGGGACGGTCCGCACCTCGGACCACGAGGGGATCGCCGTCGGCGACGCCGTGATCCTGAACGGCTGGGGCGTCGGCGAGACGCACCTCGGCGGCTACGCCACCCGGGCCCGGGTGCCCGGCGGGTGGCTCGTGCCCCTGCCCGACGGCTTCACCGACGCCCAGGCCATGGCGATCGGCACCGCCGGCTACACGGCGATGCTGTGCGTGCTCGCGCTCGAGCGCCACGGCGTCGCGCCGGGCGACGGACCCGTGCTCGTCACCGGTGCGTCAGGCGGGGTGGGCAGCGTGGCCGTGGCACTCCTGGCGGGCCTCGGCCACGAGGTCGTCGCCTCGACCGGCAAGCTCGACGAGGCCGACTACCTGCGCGGCCTGGGCGCCGCCGACGTGCTGGACCGCGCCGAGCTGTCCGGCCCCGGTCGGCCCCTCGGCAAGGAGCGGTGGGCGGCCGCGGTCGACAGCGTGGGGAGCCACACGCTCGCCAACGTGCTCGCGGGCACGCGCTACGGCGGCACCGTCGCGGCGTGCGGCCTCGCCCAGGGCATGGACCTGCCCGGCTCGGTCGCCCCGTTCATCCTGCGCGGGGTCACCCTCGCCGGGGTCGACAGCGTGATGGCACCCCTCGCCGCACGCGTCGAGGCCTGGGACCGCCTCGCCGCCGACCTCGACCGGGCCAAGCTCGATGCCATCACCGAGACCCGGCCGCTGGCCGACGCCCCGGGCCTGGCGCCGGACCTCCTCGCCGGGAAGGTCCGAGGCCGCATCGTCCTGACGGTGGGCTGAGCCCTACATCAGGCCGAGCTGGGCGAGCGTCGCCGCCTGGCCGAGGTCGCCGTCGACCACGAGCTGCTGGGTGGTGAACGCCTCGGCACCCGACAGCTCGCCGTTGATGATGCGCACGTAGTCCGCCGCGCTGGCACGGATGGTGGCCGACGCGCTCGGCTCCTCGTCGTGACGGGCCACGTCGAGCACCGCGTCGGCGACGCGCACGCTCCAGAAGCCGCCACCCTCGCCGGACAGCGCGAAGCACACGTCGAGCGCCACGCCCTCGGCGGTGGCCGGGTCGAAGCGGTCGGGCATGCCGTCGAAGATGGCGGTCGCCGACGCGTGGCGGGGGCCGACGCGCTGCGAGCGGGCGCGCTCGCCCGGCATGAGGTCGGCCTCCATCGCCTCGATCGACGCCGCGAGCACGTCGACCATCTCGTCCACGCAGGCCCGGTCGATCGTGAGCGGCGGCGCCAGGCCGACGACCTCGATGCCCATGGCCCGGCAGTAGAGCCCCCGCTCCCACGCCTCCAGCTCGACCTGCGTGCACGCCGAGTGGGGCATGGAGAAGCCGCGCTTGGTCTCCCGGTCGGCGACGAGCTCGATGCCCGCCATGAGGCCGATGCCGCGGATGTCGCCGACGCTGTCGTAGCCGCCGAGGCGGGCGTGGAGCTGCTCGTGCAGGTAGCCGCCGACGTCGGCCGCGTTGGCCACGAGCCCCTCGTCCTCGATCACGCCGATGTTGGCCAGGCCGGCGGCACAGCACACCGGGTGGCCCGAGTAGGTGAAGCCGTGGCTGACGGGCATGTGGTCCGGCAGCCGCTCGCTGATCGTGCCCCAGATCTCCGCCGATACGACCGACGCGCCGAGCGGCTGGTACCCGCTCGTGATCCCCTTGGCGAGGGTCACGATGTCGGGCCGCACGCCCCACTGGTCGTGGCCGAACATGGTGCCGGTGCGCCCGAAGCCGCACACGACCTCGTCCACGATCAGGAGGATGTCGTAGCGGTCGCAGATCTCGCGGATGGCGGCGAAGTAGCCGTCGGGCGGCGGGATGATCCCGCCGGCGCCGATGACGGGCTCGGCGATGAACGCGGCCACGGTCTCGGGGCCCTCGCGCTCGATGTGCTCCTCGAGCGTCTTGGCGCAGGCGAGCCCGCACGAGGATGGCTCGAGCCCGAGCTCGCACTTGTAGCAGTACGGCGCGGCGATGTGGGCGAAGCCGGGCGCCTCGGGCCCGAAGTTCCAGTGCATCGGCAAGATGCCCGTCGCGGTCATGGTGGCGATGGTGAGCCCGTGGTAGCCATGGTGCCGGGCGACGATCGTCTTCTTGCGCTCCTCGCCGCGCAGGGCCCAGTAGAG
>CAZUYW010000184.1:1558-2997 GCA_964624775.1 uncultured Iamiaceae bacterium | reverse complement strand
GCTCCTGGTGGGTCGGTGCGCAGCGCGCTGGTCAGTCGGTGGACCACGTCGAGCGCGGCCTGGCGGTCGCCGGTGCGCAGCACGTGGAGGGTGAGCTCGGCCCACGCCCCGATGAGGGCGCGGGCGAGGACGTGGGCGTCGAGGGCGACGATCTCGCCGCGATCGATGGCGGCCTGCAGCACCCCACTGGCCAGTTCGACGGAGGCCTCGTGGTCGCTGCGCCCGGCCTCGTCGAGCACCGGGATCACCCAGGCGTCGCGCAGGAAGAACCGCGCCTCGTCGTGGTCGCCGAGCGCGTCGAGCCACGCGCCGAAGGCGCGGGTCAGGTTGTCGACGAGGTCCCCGCCGGGCTCGAACGCGGCCGCGGCGCGGGCCGAGAGGCGCTCGTTGAGCTGGTGCTGGAGCTCCCGCCCGATGTCGTCCTTGTCAGCGAACCAGTGGTACACGGCGCCCTTGGTGACGCCGGCGTCGGCCGCGATCTGCTCGACCGTGACGGCCTGGAACCCGTGGGCGGCGAACAGCTCGAGGGCGGTGGCGAGGATCTGCTCGCGGGTCTGCTGGCCCTTCGGCACGCGGCGCGCCATCAGCGCCGTCCCCCGGGCTCCGCGGCCCACGATCCCCGATCGTGCTGCACGAACGCAGAACATACGCTACGAATGTCGGCAACACCGATGCGGAGGGGAAGCAATGGTCGATCTGCAGGGGAAGCGGGTGCTCGTCACCGGATCCTCGTCGGGCCTCGGGGCAACCCTGGCCGAGGGCCTCGCCGAGCGCGGCGCGGTGGTGGGGCTGTGCGCCCGCCGCGCCGACCGCCTCGCCGAGGTGCTCGAGCGGGTGCAGGCCCACAGCCCCGACAGCAGGGCCTGGACCGTCGACCTCGGCGACATCGACGGGGTCGACGCGTTCGCCGCCCAGGTGCTCGCCGACCTCGGCGGGCTCGACATCCTGGTCAACAACGCCGGCATCCCGAAGCGGCGCTGGGCCTGGGACCACCGCGCCGACGAGGTGGCCGACGTGCTCCGGATCGACCTGCACGCCCCGATCGCGCTCACCCAGGCGCTCCTGCCCGCCATCGACGCCGCCGCCGGGCGCATCGTGTTCATCGGGTCGGTGGCGGCGCGGCTCGGGCCGCCGAGCGAGGCCGTCTACGCCGCGGCCAAGGCGGGCATCACCGCCTACGCCGAGGGCCTCCGGGTCGACCTCGGCGTGGCCGGCAGCCCGGTCGGGGTGCACGTGGTGCAGCCCGGCGTCCTCGCCACCGAGCTGTTCGAGCTGCCCGACAACGACGCGTCGATCTCCGACATCGAGCCCATGGACGCGGGCGAGATCGTCGGCGCGGTGCTCGACGCGCTCGACACCGGCGCCACCGAGACGTTCGTCCCCGGCTGGTTCAAGGACCTGCCACCGGTGAAGTCCGGCGACCTCGACGGGTTCCTCCA
>CAZUYW010000184.1:0-1458 GCA_964624775.1 uncultured Iamiaceae bacterium | reverse complement strand
GGTCATGTCAGCGGTTGATGATCACGAGGCGCTCGTGGGTCATCTCGCGCACCGAGTAGTGCGGGCCCTCCTTGGTGTTGCCGCTGTCCCGGATGCCGCCGTAGGGCATCTGGTCGGTGCGGAAGGTGGGCACCTCGTTCACCAGGACCCCGCCGAAGTCGAGCTCGTAGGCGGCGCGCAGCGCGGTGTCGAGCTCGGCGGTGAACACCGCGGCCTGCAGGCCGTAGCGCGTGTCGTTGGCCTGGGCGAAGGCGTCGTCGAGGTCGTCGTAGGCGGTGATGCCGACGACGGGGCCGAAGACCTCGTTGCAGCTGACGTCCATGTCGGGCGTGACGCCGGTGAGCACGGTCGGCACGAGCACGCCGTCGACCAGGTCGCCACCGACGGCGATCGACGCCCCGGCCGCGACGGCGTCGTCGACCCAGCCGTGCACGCGGGCCGTCTCCTTCTGGCTGATCAGGGCGGACACGTCGGTGGCCTCGTCGAGCGGGTCGCCCACGACGAGGCCCTCCACCTTGGCCACGAGGGCGGCCGTGAACGGCTCGGCGATCGAGCGGTGCACGTACACCCGCTGGGTGGAGATGCACGACTGGCCGGCGTGGCTGAACCCGGCGACGGAGATCTTGGTCGCCGCGGTCTCCCAGTCGCCGCTGGGCTCGATGATCACGGGCGCGTTGTTGCCGAGCTCGAGGCCGACGTGCTTCTCGGCGGCCTTGGCCCGGATGCCCCACCCCACCTCGGGCGAGCCGGTGAAGGTGATGACGGCCACGTCGGGGTGCTCGACGAGCGGATCGCCGACCGCGCCGCCGGGCCCGGTGACCACGTTGATCCACCCGGCAGGAAGGCCGCACTCGTCCATCAGGATCTCGTGCAGGCGGATCGCCGACAGCGGCGTCTGGCTCGCCGGCTTGAGCACCACCGGGCACCCGGCCGCGATCGCCGGGGCGAGCTTGTGGGCCACGAGGTTGAGCGGGAAGTTGAACGGCGAGATGGCCCCCACCACGCCGCGCGGCACGCGCAGCGTGAAGGCGAGCTTGCCGGCACCGGGCTGGGCGCCGTCCATGGGCACGATCTCGCCCACGAGCGTGCGGGCCTCGATGGCGGCGGACTGGAAGGTGAGCACGGCGCGCTCGGCCTCGACCCGGGCGGTCTTGATCGGCTTGGCCGCCTCCTCGGCGATGATGCGCGCGAGCTCGTCGCGGTGGGCGGCGACGGCGACCGCCGCCGCGTCGAGGATCTCGGCCCGGCGCCACGGCGGCAGCGGTGCGTCGCGCAGCACGGCCTTGGCCGCGGCCACCGCCGCCTCGACGTGCTCGGACCCGCAGGACGGCACCCGCACCACCTCGTGCCCGTCGTAGGGCGAGGCGACCACGATGCTGTCGGGCGTCGTCACCGACTCGGTGCCGATGCGGACGGGGTGCTGGGGGGACATGGGTGCTCCTGGGGGATCGTCGCGAC
>CAZUYW010000183.1:2291-6342 GCA_964624775.1 uncultured Iamiaceae bacterium | reverse complement strand
GACTTAGGTCCGGTTTCGCGGCGCTTCGCTACCCTCGATCCTGTAGCCCGATCCCCGGGCCGGGAGAGCCGAACCATGGTCAACAACCTCAAGACCGCAGTGCTGCTCGCCGCGATCGGCGGCCTCATGATCGCCGTGGGCGGCGCCTTCGGCGGCTCGAGCGGCGCCATGCTCGGGCTGATGATCGGCCTGGTGTTCGTGGGCGGCTCGTTCTGGTTCAGCGACAAGCTCGCCATCAAGGCCGCCCGTGCCGTCGAGGTGTCCGAGCAGCAGATGCCCCGCTACCACGCCATCGTCGCCGAGCTCTGCCAGCGGGCCGAGATCCCGATGCCCCGCCTGTTCGTGTCGCCGGACCCCCAGCCCAACGCCTTCGCCACCGGCCGCAGCCCGGCGCACGCCGCCGTCTGCGTGAACCAGGGGATCCTCGACGTGCTCACCTGGGAGGAGCTGCAGGGCGTGCTCGCCCACGAGATCTCCCACGTCCGCAACCGCGACATCCTCACCAGCTCGGTGGCCGCCGCCGTCGCCATGGGCATCACCTTCCTGGCCCGCATGGCCATGTGGGGCGCCATGTTCGGCGGGGGCGGCGGGCGCGACCGCGACAACAACGCCATCGGCACCCTCGCCCTGGTGGTGCTGGCCCCGATCGCCGCCGCCTGCATCCAGATGGCCATCTCCCGCAGCCGGGAGTACGAGGCCGACCGACGCGGCGCCCTGCTCCTCGGCACCGGCGAGCCCCTCGCCGCGGCCCTCGAGAAGCTCGACCGGGGCACCCACACCATCCCGTCGGGCATCGACCCGGCCATGGCCTCCGCCTACATCGCGAACCCGCTCGCCGGCCAGAAGCGGGCGTTCGCCAACCTGTTCTCGACCCATCCGCCGATGGACGAGCGCATCCGCCGACTGCGGTCGGGGGAGTGGCGCTAGGTCCATCCAGGTACGGGCCGCCGGTTCTCCCGCCGCCGGACGGCCCCAGACGGGGTCCCGCCCCGCCCACCCGGGCGGGGCCTCGTCGCGCTCAGCCGCCCGGCAGGACACCCCGGCAGAGCTGATCGCCGTGGGCCTCCAGCCGGTCCATGGCCGCCTGCACCGCCGGTCGGTCGAGCGGGGCCTCCTCGCCGTCGGTGATCGCCTCCCGGAACGCCGCCAGCACCAGGTGCGCGTCGTGCCGGTACGTGGGCGGCACCTGGTCGCCCAGACGCGGCCCGTAGTAGTCGTCCTCGAAGGTCCGGAGCGTCGGGAGGTCCATCAGGACCTCGTCGCCTCGGATGGCACGCCTGGTGCCCCCGGCGGAGCGATCCGGGTGGGCGAGCGCGTCGCAGTAGCCCGCGCGGCCCTCGGCTCTGAGGAGCCGGTCGAAGCCCTTCGCCGTCGTGAGGTCGTGGACCAGCCAGGCCACGACGCCGGCGAGGGCGAGCAGGGCGATGGTTGCCCCGACGGCCATGCGTCGCCGTCGCTTGGGGTGGGTCCAATCCGCCATGGGTCCTCCAAAGGTGCTCCCGATCGGTAGCACCCTAGGGGCGAGGTCGGCCGTCCTGCACGAAGCGGACGAGGCGGACAGGCGGGGGGAGGGGACTCCCCTGGGCGTCAGTCCCGGAAGTTGTTGAACTGGAGGGGCACGCCGAAGTCGCCCTCCTTGAGCGCGGCGATGGCCGCCTGGAGGTCGTCGCGCTTCTTGCCCATCACCCGCAGCTGATCGCCCTGGGTCTGGGACTGCACGCCCTTCAGGCCCAGGTTCTTGATGAACTTGTTGATCTCCTTGGCCTTCTCCGAGGAGATGCCGGCCACGATCGCGGCGCTCTGGCGCACGGTCATGCCCGACGCCTCCTCGACCTTGCCGTAGTCGATCGACTTGAGCGACACCTTGCGCTTGACCAGCTTCTCCTCGAGCAGGGTGCGCAGCGCGATCAGGCGATCCTCCGAGGAGGTGGCCATCTTGATCTCGCTGTCGCCGAGCTCGATCGACGAGTTGGTCCCCTTGAAGTCGTACCGGTTCCCGAGCTCGCGGGCCGCCTGGTCCACCGCGTTGCGGACCTCCTGCAGGTCGACCTCGGACACCACATCGAAGCTAGGCATGGCCCCGAGGTTACCGCCGGGCCGCGGGGCGCTTCCGGTTCCACTCGGGCGAGGCGCGCACGATATGGTGATCGCTCCCTGGGTCGGTGCCCGAGTGGCCAAAGGGAACGGGCTGTAAACCCGTCGGCTTACGCCTACGTTGGTTCAAATCCAACCCGGCCCACCAGGTCGAGCCCCCGCAGCAGCGGGGGCTCGCTGCGTTTTCACCTCGCTCACCTGCGGTTTCTGGAGCGGAGCGGTCGCCCAGCGACCGTGGGGCTCCACAAACCGTGGGGGCGGGGAGGGCGCGGCGGGGTCAGCCGACGAGGACGAGCTCGTGGGCGGCGCGGGAGGCGGCGAGGTACACCTCGGCGGGGTCCATGCCGGCGGCGTCGACCACCACGGCGTCGTACTCGACGCCCTTGTGGGACCACGTGTCGGCCGCGGTGATCAGGGCGACGTTGGGCCAGCGGGCGGCCAGGTCGGCGAGGACCTCGGCGGGGTCGGTGCTCGCACCGTCGAGCTCGCGCACGGGGGTGGCGGTCGGGCGGATGCCGATGAGCTCGACGGCGTCGATGCCGTGGGCGGCGGCGTGGCCGTTGAGCCAGTCGGCGATCTCGGCCGACATCCGGTACGCCGTGGCCATCTCCGCGGTCGGCACGCCGAGCACCTCGGCCGCGCCCCGCAGGCCGAGGCCGTGGGGGCTCGACCGCTGGGCGTCGTCGCCCACGAGGCTCAGCCCGGTGGAGCGGCGCTGCACCGCCCGCAGCTGGAGCAGGCTCAGGTCCTGGGCCTCGTCGACGATCACGTGGCCGTAGGTGGCGGGCACCCCCTCGAAGCGGGCGCGCACCTCGTCGGCCAGGGCGCCGTCCTCCGGGTCGGCGAGCCAGGCGTCGACCAGGTCGGCCGGCGCGCCGAGGTCCTCGAGGACGCTGCGGCGGCGCAGCGTGCGCAGGGCCTGGTTCGTGGTCATCGGCGGCCAGGCGTCGGCCGCGGCCTTGGACACCTCGCCGGCGCGGAGGCCGTGGCGGTTGGCGAGCAGGTCCACGAACACCTTGCGGCGGTCGCGCCACGGCAGCGCTCGGCTGCCGATCTGCTCGGTGAGCTCGGCCACCTCGTCGGCCCGGATGCGGGTGAGGCCGACTTTGATCTCGGCCGGGGCGAGCAGGCCGGCCTCGAAGCGGTCGAGCAGCGGCAGCCAGCGCGGGTCGCTGCCCGCCGCTGTCGATCGGCCGAGCAGCCGCTCGAAGGTGGTCTGGTGGATCCGGGCCTCGCCGAGGGTGGGGAGCACGGCCGAGACGAACCGCAGGAACTTGTCGCTCGGGCCGATGACGAGGATGCGCCCGGCGGTCAGGCGGGTGTCGTTGTAGACGAGCCACGCCGCCCGGTGCAGGCCGACGACGGTCTTGCCGGTGCCCGGCCCGCCCCGCAGCACCAGCTTCGCGGTGGGGTCGAGGCGCACCAGCTCGTCCTGCTCGCTCTGCAGGGTCGCGACGGCGGCGCGCATCTCGGTGCCGCGGCTCCGAGACAGCTCGCCGAGCAGCGGTGAGGACCCGTGGACCTCGCCGGTGGCGAACTCCTCCACGAACAGGTCGGTGATCGCCCCGACGTAGGTGACGCGGCGGTCGAGGCCCATCGGCTCGTCGAAGCGGGCCCGGTAGAAGCCGCCCGCGAACGGGGCCCGCCAATCGATGACGAGCTGCTCACCGTCGCGGTCGATGCCGTACAGGCCGACCCGCCACGGCTGGTCGTCGTCGATGCGACCGAACACCACCAGGTCCTGCTGGAGCTTGTGGATCGTGCCCCGGACGACGGCGTCGATGTACTCGTCGGCCAGGGCGTCGGCGCCACCGCCCGAGATCCCGGCGAGCGCGTCGAGCTTGACGTCGACCGCGGCCCGGGCGCGCTCGAGGGCGCGGCGCTCGGTGGCCAGGTCGACCGGCGCGGGCGGGGAGGCGTCGGTGTCCATGGGGCCGGCCACCGTAGCGACCGGCGC
>CAZUYW010000183.1:0-2191 GCA_964624775.1 uncultured Iamiaceae bacterium | reverse complement strand
GCGTGGAACCCGTGGCGCCGGGCCCGGTCGACCAGGTCGGCGAGCAGCAGGACGCCGACGCCCTCGCCCTGGTGGTCGCGGTGGACGTAGACGGAGTCCTCGACCGTGGTCGAGTAGGCGGGCCGGTCCCGGTAGGGGGACAGCGAGGCGAATCCGAGCACGGTGTCGTCGTCGTCGACGGCCACGATCACCAGGTGGGCGCCGCTGCGCTGGGCGAGCCAGGCCTGCTGCTCGGCGAGGGAGCGGGGCACGAGGTCGAACGTGACGGTCGACTCCAGCACCTCGGGGTTGTAGATGGCGCGGATCGCCTCGGCGTCGTCGATGGTGGCCGGGCGCACGTGCATCGTCGAAGCGTCACCGCAGGTCGCGCCCCCGGTCAAGCCGACGGGAGGGCCGGACGGGATCAGCCGGCGAGGTGCCGGGCCTCGGTGGGCTCGGTGCGGGGCTCGACCAGGGCGATCTCGCCGGTGAGCGCCTCGATGCGGGCCCAGCCGGCCACGTCGTCTTGGTCGGTGAGCAGGATCACCTGGGGGTGACCGCCGTTGCGGGCCAGGAGGTCGAGCAGGGCCAGCTTGGTCGAGGGGTCGACGTCGACGAAGGGGTCGTCCAGGATCAGCGGGAAGCTCTCGCCGCCGGTGCCGATGCCGCGGAGCCGGTTCAGGTGGGACACCACGGCCTGGGCGAGGTCGGCGGTCTCCTCGTCGAACTCCGGCGCGGTGCTCGACACCTTGCCGAGGGCCCGCAGCTGCTTGCGGAGGCGGGCGGCGGCGTCGATCTCGGCGTGGTGGGCGAGGGCCCACTCGACGCTCACGTCGCCGGCGAGGCGGGTCCACTGCACCGCGGCGTTGCGGTGGTCCTCGGCCACGCTCACCAGGCGGCGGCGGGCCTCGCTGTCGTCGAACATGCCGTTGACCCGCTGGACGATGAAGCCCAGGTAGGAGTTGGCGCCGGCGTCGGCGAGGGCGGACTGCTCGGAGCGCTGGGCGGTCTCGATGCGAGCCCGGTACACGAAGGTCAGCAGGACCGTGAGCAGGCCGATGGCCAGGATCGGCACGGCCATCGTCGGGTTGACCAGGCCGACGGGGAGGGCGCACAGCAGCGAGGTGCCGCAGACGGCGGCGGCCCGCTGGCGCAGGCGGGTGTGCTGCTCGAACGCGGCCTCGAGGCTCTGGTGGCGACGCTCGATGCGGGCGACCAGCTCGGCGTCCTCCTTGGTCGTGTCGATGCCGACCTTGAGGGCCTGGAGCTCGTCGTCGGTGATGCGCACGCGGGCTGCGGCGGACCACAGCGAGGTCTGGTCGACCTCGGCGAGGCGGGTGATGATCTCGTCCCGGTGGCTGTCGGCCTCGAGGGTGGCCTTGTCGAGGTGCAGCAGCTGGGGTGCCCGGCGGGCGTCGATGCCGTAGTGGCCGAGCAGGTCGAGCCGGCCGTCGGAGGCCCGGAACTCGTCGCTGGCCTCGCTGCCGTCGGCGACCTCGATGATGCGGTGGGCGCCCCGGGTCGGCCGGAAGACGGCGAGCTGGCGGCCCTCGTCGGTGGCGACCTCGAGGTGCACGGCGGAGCGGGTGCCGGCCAGGCCGCCGATGAGCTCGTCGGTGAGCCCGGCGCGCACGTGGTCGTCGACGCCGGCCACCACCGTCAGGCGGGGGTGGAGGGCGAGCGAGACCGTCTTGCGGTCCGCCTCGATCACGAGACGAGAGAAGCGCACCCTCGCCCATCGGCAGATCGGGCCGCGAAGTTGAGGGATCCGGCCCGCCATCGGCCCTGCTCGGCGGCGCTGGCGGCCCGGTCCGAGCGTGGCTGCCGGTCGGCGGGCGGCGGCCACCGATCCGACTTTCGTCGCGCGGGGGTGCCCTCGCTATGATCTCCCCTCGGTCCCAACGGCCCTGTGCCGCTGGTCCCTGCCTCCTTAGCTCAGTCGGCAGAGCGCTTCCATGGTAAGGAAGAGGTCGTGGGTTCGATTCCCACAGGAGGCTCGCACACCCGCGACCTGGCGGCGTAGCTCAGATGGTTAGAGCACTCGGCTCATAATCGAGTTGTCGCCGGTTCGATCCCGGCCGCCGCCACCAACCGTCCCGGACCGGCCCTCCTCTTGGGCGACCGGTCCGTGGCACACCACCGTAAGCAAGGAGCACTGCCATGGGCAAGGAAAAGTTCGAGCGGAACAAGCCGCATTTGAACATTGGTACGA
>CAZUYW010000182.1:0-6362 GCA_964624775.1 uncultured Iamiaceae bacterium | reverse complement strand
AGGTCCTTGACAGCATCCCCGCCGACCCCTAGAACCTGGACTCGTGTCCAGCACTGCTGTCCAGCTGCCGACGACCGCGCCGCGCAAGCACCTCTCGCTGCGCCAGGCGCGCACCGTCCACCGGCTGACCGAGGCGGCCGTCGAGGAGCTGCTCGAGCAGGGCTACGCCGGGCTCACGGTGCGCGGCGTGGCCAAGCGGGCCGGGGTCGCCCCCGCCACCGCCTACACGTACTTCGGCTCCAAGGAGCACCTCGTGGCCGAGGTGTTCTGGCGGCGCTTCGAGGCCCAGCCGGCCCGCCCGCTCGACCGCAGGCGCTCCCCCGCCACCCGCGCCACCGAGGTCCTGCTCGACTTCGCCCTCGTGGTGGCCGACGAGACCGAGCTCGCCGCGGCCGTCACCATCGCCATGCTCGCCGACGACCCCGAGGTGAGCGAGCTGCGGCTCCGCATCGGCGGCGAGATGCACCGCCGCCTGGTCGACGCCCTCGGCCCCGACGGCGACCCCGTCGCCATCACCACGCTCGAGCTGGCCACGTCCGGCGCCCTCCTGTCGGTCGGCACCGGCCACCTCGGCTACGACGCCCTGCCCACCCTGCTGGCCGACGTGGCCACAGTCGCCCTGCGAGGAACCCGATGACCCTGACCACCGCGGACGGCGCCGTCGTCTACGACCCCTACGCGTACGAGATCCACGAGGACCCGTACCCCACGTACCGGCGACTGCGCGACGAGGCCCCGCTCTACCGCAACGAGGAGCGCAACTTCTGGGCGCTGTCCCGCCACGCGGACGTGATGGCCGCGTTCCGGGACTCCGAGCACTACTCGAGCGCCCAGGGCGTCTCGATCGACCCGGCGGCCTCGGGTCCCCACGCCCACAAGACGATGTCCTTCCTCGCCATGGACCCGCCCCGCCACGGCCGCATGCGCAGCCTGGTGTCCCGCGGCTTCACGCCCCGCCGGGTGATGGACCTCGAGCCGGGCATCCGCCGGCTCACCACCCAGCACCTCGACACGTGCCTCGAGATGGGGTCGTTCGACTTCGTCGCCGACCTGGTGGGCAAGGTGCCCATGGACGTGATCTCCGAGATGCTCGCCGTGCCGGTCGCCGACCGCCCCGAGCTGCGCCGCCTCTCCGACCTGCTGATCCACCGCGAGGAGGGCGTCACCGACGTCCCGCCCGCGGGTGTGGAGGCTGCCCTGAACCTGGTCGTCTACTACGCCGACCTCATCGCCGACCGACGGGCCAACCCGGGCGACGACCTCGTGTCGGCCCTGTGCGATGCCGAGATCGACGGCGATCGGCTCACCGACGAGGAGATCACCTCGTTCCTGTTCCTCATGGTCGTGGCCGGCAACGAGACCACCACCAAGCTCCTCGCCCATGCCTGGTACTGGGCCTGGGCCAACCCCGACGAGCTGGCCAAGGTGTACGCCGATCCGGCGCGGATCGAGGACTGGGTGGAAGAGACCCTGCGCTACGACACGTCGAGCCAGATGCTCGCCCGGGTGCTCCACACCGACGTCGAGCTGCACGGCCAGGTCGTCCCCGCCGGCGAGCGGATCCTGCTGCTCGCCGGGTCCGCCAACCGCGACGAGCGGGCCTTCCCCGATCCCGACCGCTACGACCTGGACCGAAACCGCGACGCCGGGATCGCGAGCTTCGGCGTCGGCCGGCACTTCTGCCTCGGCGCCTCGCTGGCCCGGCTCGAGAGCCGGATCGTGCTCGAGGAGCTGATCCGCCGCACCGCGTCCTACGAGATCGACGCCGCCGCATCCCGCCGGGTGCACTCGGTGAACGTGCGCGGCTTCGAGACCCTCCCCACCACCGTGGTGCCCCGCTGATGCCCCGCTTCGATCCCCACCCCGAACGCCGACCCGCGGTCGTCACCGGTGCCTCCGCCGGCATCGGCGCCGCCACCGCCCGCGCCCTCGCCGCCGCCGGTCACCCCGTGATCCTTGCCGCCCGTCGCGTCGAGCGGCTGGAGGGCCTCGCCACCGAGCTGCGCGACGCGGGCGCCGAGGCCGTCGCCCTCCCCCTCGACCTCGCCGACCCTGCCTCGATCGATGCGTTCGCCGCCGCTGCGGACAGCGCCCTCGGGCCGGTCGACGTGCTGATCTCCAACGCCGGCGAGGTCGTGCCCATGACCTCGCTGGGCGCCGACCCCGACGAGTTCGCCGAGTCGATCCACGTCAACCTGGTCGGGCACCAGCGCCTCGCCGCCCGCCTCGGCCCGGGCATGGTCGAGCGGGGCCACGGCGACATCGTCCTCGTCACCTCCGACGTCGTCATCCGCCCCCGTACGCGCATGGCGGCGTACGTCGCGGCCAAGACCGGCCTCGAGGGCCTCGCCCGGGCGATGCAGATGGAGCTCGAGGGCACCGGCGTGCGCCTCGGCATGGTCCGCCCCGGCCCGTCGAGCACCGAACAGGGCTCGACCTGGGACGCCGACACGATCAACGCCATCGTGAGCGACTGGAACCGCTGGGGGCACCTGCGCCACGACGGCGCCCTCCTCCCCCGCAACGTCGCCGACGCCATCGTCGCCATGGTCTCGGCCCCCAAGGGCACCCACCTGAGCCTCATCGAGGTCCAACCCGAAGCACCCGTCACCGACGACCGGAGCCACACGTGACCATCACCGACCCGCCCGCGACCGCCCTCCCCGAGCCGCCGATGGTGTCGGGCGGCGACGCCGAGACCGGCCACCTCGAGGAGCTCCGCACCGACCCGATCGCGCTCATGGCCCGCACCCGCGCCGAGTGCGGCGACGTCGGGTCGTTCCGCCTCGCCGACAAGGAGGTCGTGCTGCTGACGGGCGCCGAGGCCAACGAGGTCTTCTTCCGCGCGTCGGATGAGGAGCTCGACCAGGCTGCCGCCTACCCGTTCATGAAGCCGGTCTTCGGCGAGGGCGTCGTGTTCGACGCCACCCCCGAGGAGCGCCGCCGCGCCCTGCACAACCAGTCCCTCCGGGACAAGTTCATGCGGGGCCACGCCGCCACCATCACCCGGGAGATCGAGCGGATGCTCGCCGACTGGGACGACGAGGGCACCATCGACCTCCTCGACTTCACCGCCGAGCTGTTCATCTACACGTCGACCGCGTGCCTCATCGGCGGGTCGTTCCGCGAGGAGCTCGACGCCCACGTGGCCGAGCTCTTCCACGACCTCGAGCGGGGCACCGACGCCATCGCGTTCGTGGACCCCTACGCCGACATCGAGAGCTTCCGCCGCCGCGACGCGGCCCGGGCCGAGCTGGTCGGGATCATCGAGGGGATCATGGCCAAGCGCCGCGCCGCCGGGCCGCCCGAGGACCCCGCGGACCGCGACCTCGTCGACGTGCTCATGTCCATCAAGGACCCGGAGGGCAACGAGCACTTCTCCGCCGACATCATCACCGGGATGTTCATCTCGATGATGTTCGCCGGGCACCACACCACCTCGACCACCGCGTCGTGGCTGATCATCGAGCTGCTCCGCAACCCCGACGTGATGGCGAACGTCCTGGCCGAGATGGACGCCCTCGCCGATGCCGGTGGCGGCGTCGTCACCTATCAGGACCTCCGCGAGGTGCCGTGGCTCGAGTCCTCCATCAAGGAGACCCTGCGCCTGCATCCGCCGCTCATCCTGCTGCTGCGCCTGGTGATGGAGCCCTTCGACGTCGGCGGCTACCACATCGAGGCCGGCAAGCTCGTGGGCGCCTCGATCGCCGTGTCGAACACGCTCGCCGAGGCGTTCGACGAGCCCGAGCGCTTCGACCCGAGCCGCTACATCGACCCCCGCCAGGACGACCTCGACAACCCGTGGAACTGGCTGCCCTTCGGCGCCGGCCGCCACCGCTGCGTCGGCGCCGCCTTCGCCCTCATGCAGCTCAAGACCATCTTCTGCGTCCTGCTCCGCGACTGGGAGCTCACCGCCGCCCAGCCGCCCGACAGCTACCACAACGACCTCTCCAAGATGGTCATCCAGCTCGCCCAGCCCTGCCAGGTCCACTACCGCCGCCGGGTCCGCCCCGACGCCTCCGGGGAGGCGTGATGGGCTTCCGCATCGTCGTCGACCGCGACCTCTGCCAGGGCCACGGCGTCTGCGAGTCCGAGGGACCGGACCTGTTCGAGGTCGGGCCCGACAAGCAGGTCGTCGTCCTCGACGCGCACCCCGCCGACGAGCAGCGCAAGGCCGCCGAGCTCGCCGTGAAGTACTGCCCCACCCACGCCCTGTCCATCGTCGACGACTGACCTCGCCGCACCCACCGCCCCCACCGCACCCGAGAGGAACACCATGCCCGCCTACCCCCGTGCCGAGCTCGAGGAGATGGTCCAGCGCTGGCTGCAGGCCAACAAGGACGCCGAGGCCGCCGGCGACTGGAAGCCGATGGCCGACCTCTACACCGAGGACGCCACCTACGGCTGGAACTACGGCGCCACCACCGACTTCATGGCCGTGGGCCGCGAGGAGATCCGCGAGATCGCCCTCGGCTTCGAGATGGAGGGCCTCGACGGGTGGCAGTACCCCTACGAGGAGATCGTCATCGACGAGGCCAAGGGCATGGTCATCGGCTTCTGGCGCCAGATCGCCGACGCCACCCGCGAGGACGGCAGCCACTACGAGATCGCCGGCATCGGCGGGAGCTGGTTCATCTACGGCGGCGACTTCCAGTGGCGCTGGCAGCGGGACTGGTTCGACTTCGGCAACGCCGCCGCGCTGTTCATGGAGATGATGACCGACGGCACGCTGTCGGAGGGCATGGTCGGGCGCATGCACCGCTCCATGCAGGCCGACCTGCCCGGCTACTACCCCCACGGCAAGGCGCCCGTGAACCTGTGGGAGGGCCGCGCCTGATGGAGGGCCTCGACGCCAACCTCATCGACGGGAAGCTGGTCCCCGCCGCCTCGGGCGCGACCTTCGCCACCGTGAACCCGGCGACCGAGGAGGTGCTGGGCCTGGCCGCCGACGGTGGCGCCGCCGACCTGGACGCCGCCCTCGACGCCGCCCGCCGCGCCTTCGACGAGACGTCGTGGTCCACCGACCACGCGTTCCGGGCCCACTGCATCCGCCAGCTCCGCGACGCCCTGCTCGCCCACAGCGACGAACTGCGCGAGCTCACCATCGCCGAGGTCGGCGCGCCCCGGTTCCTCACCACGATCGCCCAGCTCGACGGGCCGGTCGCCGACCTTGCGTTCGCCGCCGACCTCGCCGAGTCCTACGCCTGGGAGACCGACCTCGGCACCCTGACCGCCGCCGGGGTGCCGTCGCGCCGCACCGTGCTGCGGGAGGCGGCCGGGGTCGTGGGCGCCATCACCCCGTGGAACTTCCCGCACCAGATCAACCTGGCCAAGGTCGGCCCCGCCCTCGCTGCCGGGTGCACCGTCGTGCTCAAGCCTGCGCCCGACACGCCGTGGGCGGCCGCCGCCGTCGCCGCCATCGCCGCCACCGAGACCGACCTCCCGCCCGGTGTGCTCAACGTCGTCAACTCCTCGGACCACGCCATCGGGGCCATGCTCAGCACCGACCCCCGGGTCGACGTGGTGTCCTTCACCGGCTCCACCGCGACCGGCCGCAAGGTCATGGCGGGCGCGGCCGAGAGCCTCAAGCGGGTCTTCCTGGAGCTCGGCGGCAAGTCCGCGTTCATCGTCCTCGACGATGCAGACGCCGGGGCCGCCGCCATGGCCGCGTTCACCACCTGCATGCACGCCGGTCAGGGCTGCGCCATCACCACCCGTCTGCTGCTCCCCCGCGCCCGGTTCGACGAGCTCGTCGAAGTGGCGGCGGGAACGATGGCCTCGCTCGGGGCGGGCGACCCGCAGGACCCCGGCACCTTCTGCGGGCCGGTCATCTCGGCCCGCCAGCGCGACCGCATCGAGGGCTACCTGCGCCTTGCGGCCGACGAGGGCGGCACGTTCGCCACCGGCGGCGGCCGCCCAGCCGACAAGGACCGGGGCTTCTACATCGAGCCCACCCTGATCACCGGGCTCGACAACTCCTCGCGGGTCGCCCGCGAGGAGGTATTCGGGCCGGTCCTGGTGGCCATCCCCCACGACGGCGACGACGACGCCGTGCGCATCGCCAACGACTCGCCCTACGGCCTGTCGGGCGCGGTCCACTCGGCCGACCGCGACCGCGCCTGGGCCGTCGCCCGCCGGGTCCGCACCGGGACCATGAGCGTCAACGGCGGCGTCTGGTACGGCGCCGACGTCCCCTTCGGCGGCTACAAGGCCTCCGGCATCGGCCGCGAGATGGGCGTCCAGGGCTTCGAGGAGTACCTGGAGACGAAGGCGATCGCCGAGCCGGCCTGACCGGCCCCCCCCCCCCCCCACCCCCACCCCCCCCCAACGCCCCCGCCCCGCACCCAGGGGCCCACCATGGG
>CAZUYW010000181.1:0-6437 GCA_964624775.1 uncultured Iamiaceae bacterium | reverse complement strand
CACGCGCTCGCCGACCCGACCCGGCGTGACCTCGTCCGGCGGGCCCAGCAGGGCGAGCAGTCGATGTCGGCGCTCGCCCGCCACTACCCCATCAGCCTCCCCGCCGTGCAGAAGCACCTGGCCGTGCTCGAGCGTGCGGGCCTCATCACCAAGGAACGGCGCGGCCGCGAGCAGGTGGTCCACACCGACCTCGCCTCGCTGCGCCAGGTCCACGACCTCCTCGACGAGCTCGAGGTCTGCTGGCGGGACCGCCTCGATCGCTTCGGGGCCGTCCTCGACGAGGACCATCCCAGCGCCACCACCGATCCAGCCACACCCGACCACGAGGAGCACCACCCGTGACCGTCACCAACGTCCACAAGGACCTCGACTCGTTCACCCTGACGATCGAGGCCGAGTACACCGCCCCCGTCGAGGCCGCCTGGGAGCTCTGGGCCGATCCCCGCAAGCTCGAGCGCTGGTGGGGCCCGCCCACCTACCCGGCCACGGTCGTGGAGCACGAGCTCACGCCCGGCGGCTCGGTGAAGTACTTCATGACCGGCCCCGAGGGCGACCAGCACCACGGCTGGTGGCGCATCGTGTCGGTCGACGCGCCCACCCAGCTCGTGTTCGACGACGGCTTCGGCGACGCGGACGGCAACGAGAACCACGACCTCCCCGTCACCCGCGCCACCGCCACGCTCACCGCCACCGAGGGCGGCGGCTCCAAGCTCGTCCTCGAGTCGGTCTACCCGTCCCGCGAGGCGCTCGAGCAGGTGCTGGCGATGGGCATGGAGGAGGGCATCACCCTCGCCATGGGCCAGCAGGACGCGCTGCTCAGCTGAGGCGTTCCCGCAGGGCCCCCACCAAGGTCCCAGCCTGCGCCGGCGTGGCCGCCGTGCCGAACACGTGGAGGTCCGGTCGTTGGAGGGCCGCGCAGGCACCGTGGTCGGCGAACCAGGCCCGATAGGTGCCGTCGACGTCGACGGCGTCGACACCGACCGCGGCGTCCGCCGCCACCGCGATGCACCGGCCGCCGAGCCCCGCGAACCACGCGGCCTCGGCGGCGGGCAGCGCGTCGATCGCCTCGGGCGTGCCCACGAGGACCCAGCCGGTGCCACCGGTGCGGTCGTCGAAGCGGCCGCGCTCGCCGTCGACCTCGACCACACCCTGGGCGAACAGCTCCCCCGCCCCCGGCGTGCCGCCGAGCACCACGCCGTCGACCAGGGGCGGCAGGCCCGGCGCCAGGATCGGTCCACCGGCTGCGAACTGCGGGATCATCGCCGCGTCGCGGGCCTCGGCCTCGGCGGGATCCGGCACGCAGATCACCTTGCCCAGGTCGACCGCCAGCCCGATCACGGCAGCGGCGTGGGGTAGGCGCTCGGCCTCGTAGGTGTCGAGCAGGTCGTCGCCGGCCGTCCCGGCGAGGACGAGGTCGAGCTTCCACGCCAGGTTGGCGGCGTCCCGCAGGCCCGCGCACATGCCCTGGCCGGCGAAGGGCGGCGTCAGGTGGGCGGCGTCGCCGGCGAGGAACACCCGGCCGTCGCGCCAGCGGGTGGCCCAGCGCGCCTGGAACCGGTAGCCGGCGTGGCGCACGAGCGTGGCATCGTCGGACGTCACGTCCCACGCGGCGAGCAGCTCCCAGGCCCGGGCCTCCTCGTCGAGGGCGTCGAGCGCTTCACCCGGCAGGCACATGAACTCCCAGCGCCGACGCCCGGGACCGCCCGAGATCACCGTCGTGGGCCGGTGCGGGTCGCAGACCTGGAGGTTCTCGGGCTCGAACGTGCGGGGGCGATGGAGGGCGACGTCGACGATGAGCCAGTCGAAGAAGAAGCCGTGGTCCTCCATCGGCGGATCGATCGTGGCTCGCACGAAGCTGTTGGCACCGTCGCAGCCGACCAGGAACCGCGTGCTGATGCTTGCGCCGGCCCCACCATCCGCATCGGCCACGTCGAGGCGCACGCCGTCGCCGTCCTGGGAGAGCCCGACGGCGATCGCCCCGCGGTGGACCTCGATGCACGGATGGGCGTCGACGCGGGCGTGGAGCTCGGCCTCGAGGTCGGGCTGGTTGAAGAAGCTCGACACCGGCCAGCCGGAGACGCCGAGGTCGGCCATGTCGAAGCGCAGCAGCGTCTCGCCGGCGCCGTTCTGCCACTCGTAGACGTGGGCCGGCTCGGACAGATCCGGGAGCACCTCGCCCAGGCCCACGGCCTGGAGGATGCGGGCCGTCTCGTGGTCGAAGTGCACAGCCCGGGGCAGCGGATAGGGCGCCCGGTGGCGCTCCACAAGGGCGACCCGGTGTCCGCGGTCAGCGAGCAGCAGCGCCAGGACGCAGCCGACCGGCCCCGCACCGACGACCGCGACCTCGGCGTCGAACCCGTCCATCAGCGCGGGATGGGCTGGTGGCCCCACACGCTGATCTCGGTGTACTTGCGGTTCTCGTCCCAGCCGTCGTGGATGGTTCGGGCGCCGTGCCCGACCTCCACCTGGAAGCCGCCGGGCGAGACCACGTAGAAGCTGAACATGCCGTCGTTGTCGTGGCGGCCGAGGCCGTTGGCGATCGGCAGGCCCGACGCCCAGGCGCGGTCGAAGGCGAGGCCCACGGCGTCGCGCTCGTTCGTCTCCACCATGAGGTGGTGCAGCTTCTGGGGCAGCTCGAAGGGCGCCCGGGCCAGGGCGACGGTGTGGTGCCGCGGGTTGCAGTGGTAGAAGCGCACCTCGAGCGGGATGCCCTCAGCGATCTCGGTCTCGATCCAGTCCGACTGGGCCATGCCGAGCCCGTCGATGAGGAAGCGGTGCGCCTCGTCGAACGCGGTCGTGGCGAACACGATGTGCCCGAAGCCGACGCCGTCGGTGAAGAACCCGCCGGGCATCGTGGGCGCCTCGAACCCGCCGGGGCGCTCGAGGCCCTCGACGAGCTCCACGCGCGCGCCCCACGGCGCCGTCACCCATCCGAGGCGAGCGACGTGGCGGGCGGCGAGCTCCTCGGCGGTCCCCTCGGTGAGCGGGAAGCCGGCGGCGGCGAGGCTCGCGGCGATGGCGTCGAACGCCTCGGGGGTCGCAGCCTCGAAGCCGGCGACGGTGGCGTCGTTCGCCGGGCCCGGCTCCAGGATCACCCGCTGGACGGCGTCGTCGTTGCGCCAGGTGCGGCCGCCCGCAGGCGTGTCGGGACCGGGGGCGAGCCCGATGACGCCGCCGAAGAAGTCGTCGTAGGCGGCGGGGTCCGGCACCTCGATGCCGAGGTAGGCCACCTGGAGGTCGTTGCGCATCGCTGCTCCTCTGATCGGTGCGGGTCGGGGCCGGTCAGGCCGGCCCGACGCAGGTGTTGCGGATGGTGCCGATCCCCTCGATCCAGCTCTCGAGGACGTGGCCCGGCTGCAGGGCCCGGGCGGGCTGGCGGGTGAAGCCGACGCCCGCAGGGGTGCCCGTGAAGATCACGTCGCCCGGCAGCAGCGGCAGCACGCCGGAGAGCTCGGCGACGAGGCGCGGCACCGAGAACACGAGGTCCGAGGTGCGGGCGTCCTGCACGGTCTCGCCGTCGACCGAGCACCCGATCGCGAGGTCGTCGGGATCGGTGAGGGCGTCGGGCGTGACGAGCCAGGGACCGATCGGGCCGTAGCCGGGTCGGGACTTGCCGAGGGAGAACTGGGCGCCGGCGGCGAACTGCAGGGCGCGATCCGAGATGTCCTGGCCGATCGCCAGGCCTGCGATGTGGGCCCATCCGTCGGCCTCGGCGACGCCCTCGGCGCGGGTGCCGATGACCGCGACCAGCTCGACCTCCCAGTCCGCCGAGGCGACGTCGATCACGATGGGGTCGAAGGGACCGCTCAGGCTGGCGGGGTACTTCGTGAAGGTCGCCGGCACCGCCGGCAGGGCCATGCCGGACTCCTCGGCGTGGGACCGGTAGTTGAGCCCGATCGCGAAGACCTGGCGAGGTGCGGGTGCGGGCGAGCCCAGCGCGGCGACGTCGACCGGCGCGGCCGCGGCGGCGAGCGCTCCGGATGCCTCGGCGTCGTCGGCCCAGGCCCGGAAGGTGGCCCAGTCCTCGTAGATGCCGGCGAGGTCCGGGCCGAACCGCCCGCCGGACACCCCGGCCACGTCGGCCCCGGTCTCGCCCTCGGCACCGATCAAGACGGTGGCCCGTCCCCCAACGTTGGCCAGTCGCACGGCGTGCTCCTCGTGTCGTCCCCGTCGCGGGCCGATGCCCGCGCCGCGTAATCATATGTTGGAACATCCAATGTTGCAACATGGACATGGCGGGGCACCTCGTCGTACCCTGCGGCATGGCCCGACGCACCACCCCCGCCCCCGCCCCGGTGCGCAGCGCGCGGGGCACCGCGGTCGCTCCCCCACCCGCGACCACCGCCGAGGACCGCCTCGATCAGCTCGCCCGCGACGCCTACCTGTCCGTCCACGTCGCCGACGGTCGCTTCACCCGGGAGTTCGAGCAGCTCTGCCGCACCCGCGGGATCACCCAGGCCCAGTTCCAGGTGCTGTGGGTCCTCTGCATCGGCGCCCCGACCGAGGGCCTCGCGCTCGGGGCCATCGCCGACGGCCTCCTGACCCGGGCCGCCGACACCTCCCGCCTCGTCGATCGCCTCGAGGCCGCGGGCCACCTGACCCGCAGCCCGGACGCTGAGGATCGCCGCATCACGCTGGTCGCACCCACGGCGCAGGGCCGTGCCCTGCTCGAGGGGCTGGTCACCGACGCGAACGCCCTCCACCGCGCCCAGTTCGGCGCGCTCACCCCCGACGAGCAGGTGCAGCTGGTGCTCCTGCTCAACAAGGCGCTCTGGAGCGACGAGCCGGTCGCGCCGGCCTAGCCCGCCGGCTCGACCGCTCCCCCGCTACTGCTCGGCCTGAGCCTGGTCCCGCAGGATGCGGCGCAGGATCTTGCCCGACGCCGACTTCGGGATCTCGTCCACCAGCTTCAGCTGGCGCACCTGCTTGTAGTGGGCCACCTGGCCGGCCACGAAGGACTGGATGTCCTCGGGCGTGGCCTCCTGGTCGGCCTTCAGCACGACGTAGGCCACGGGGATCTCGCCGGCCTCGTCGTCGGGCAGGCCGATCACGGCCGCATCGGCCACCGCCGGGTGCGTCAGCAGCAGGGCCTCGAGCTCGGCGGGCGGCACCTGGAAGCCCTTGTACTTGATGAGCTCCTTCAGGCGGTCGACCACGAACAGGTGGCCGTCGGCATCGATGTGGCCGATGTCGCCGGTGTGCAGCCAGCCGTCGGCGTCGATGGTCTCCGCCGTGGCCTTCTCGTTGTTCAGGTAGCCCTTCATCACCTGGGGCCCGCGGATCCACACCTCGCCGTCGGCATCGATGCCGAGCGACTCGCCCGAGCCCGGGTCCACGATCTGGACCTCGGTGTTGGGCGCGGTCACGCCCACCGAGCCGGGCTTGTAGCCGCCCTGGGGCGTGAGCTGGGACACCGGGGACAGCTCGGTCATGCCGTAGCCCTGCACCACCTCGCACCCGAGCCGACCCGCCGCCTCCTCGGCCAGCTCCGCGGACAGCGGCGCCGCGCCGGAGAAGATCTGGTCGACGTGGGACAGGTCGTACTGGTCGACGACGGGGTGCTTGGCGAGGGCCACCACGATCGGGGGCGCCACGAACGAGCGGGTGATCGCGTGCTGCTGGTGGAGCGTGAGGAACTCGACCAGGTCGAAGCGCGGCATCGTGATGATCGTGCCGCCCGCCCGCAGGCCCGTGTTCATGAGGACCTGCATCCCGTAGATGTGGAAGAACGGCAGCACCGCCATCAGCACGTCGTGGTCGTCGATGTTGGTGGGCGACAGGACCTGGGCGATGTTGGCCACCAGGTTGTGGTGCGTGAGCATCACGCCCTTCGACAGGCCCGTGGTGCCCGACGAGTACGGCAGGGCCACGACCGAGTCCGACGCGACCGGCACCTGGTCGGTCGGCTCGCCGAACAGCTCGGCCGCCGACGCGGCACCGGAGACCGCGTCGCCCAGCACGAAGATGTCGGTCACCCCCGTGCCCGCCGCACCCTCGCGGGCCGTCTCGAGGAACATCGGGATGGTGATCAGCAGCGACGCACCCGCGTCGGTGAGCTGGTGGTGCACCTCCGACGCCGTGTAGGTCGGGTTGATGGTGGTGATGGTGCCACCCGCCGTCGCCACGCCGTGGAACACCACCGCGTACTCGGGCACGTTCGGGGCCATCAGCGCCAGCACGTCGCCCGGTCCGAACCCACGCGCCGCGAGGCCGCCGGCGAGCCGCCGGACCTGGTCGAGCAGCTGGGCGTAGGTGACGACGCGGCCGGTGGGACCGTCGATCAGCGCGGGCTTGTCGCCGAGCTCGGCGGCACGCTCCAGCACGTAGGCCGACAGCGGCACGTCGGGGATCTCGACGTCGGGAAGGGGGCTCTGGTGGATCACGCCGGAACGCTCCCACGGCATCGGGAGGGGGTCAAGCACCACCGATCCCCGCCG
>CAZUYW010000180.1:4858-6451 GCA_964624775.1 uncultured Iamiaceae bacterium | reverse complement strand
CCTCGACGCGGTGGGCAACACCACCAAGGCCGTCACCAAGGGCTTCGCCATCGGCTCGGCGGTCATCGCCGCCGTGGCCCTGTTCGCCTCCTACGGCGAGACGATCATCGAGCAGCTCGGCCTCGGCGCCCAGGCCGGTGACCAGTCGTTCCCGATCAACGTGGCCGACCCGAAGGTCTTCATCGGCCTCCTCGTGGGCGGCTCCATCGCCTTCATCTTCTCCTCGCTCGCCATCCGCGCCGTGTCCCGCACGGCCGGCGTGGTCGTCGAGGAGGTCCGTCGCCAGTTCGCCGACGGCAAGATCATGAGCGGCGAGAAGAAGGCCGACTACGGCCCCGCCATCGACATCTGCACCGCGGCCTCGCTGCGCGAGCTGGCCACCCCGGCCATCATCGCCGTGCTCGCCCCGGTCATCATCGGCTTCGGCCTCGGGCCGATCTCGCTCGGCGCCTTCCTGGCCTCGGTGATCGTGGTCGGCCAGCTCATGGCCAACTTCCTCTCCAACGCCGGCGGCGCGTGGGACAACGCCAAGAAGTACATCGAGGACGGCGCCGAGGGCGGCAAGGGCTCCGACAGCCACAAGGCGGCCGTCATCGGCGACACCGTCGGCGACCCCTTCAAGGACACCGCCGGCCCGGCCCTCAACCCGCTGATCAAGGTCATGAACCTGGTCTCGCTGCTGATCCTCCCGGCGATCATCAAGCTCTACAGCAAGCCCAAGCTGGCCCTGCTCGAGCAGTCGCCCAAGGCCGGCGCCATCGCCGTCGCCGTGGCCGCCGCGATCGTCGTGGTCGGTGCCATCGCCTTCTCCAAGAAGTCGGGTGCCGGCACCGTCGCCGCCGAGGTCGAGGCGCACGTCGTCCACTGACGCTCAGCCCGAGCTGATCTGCGCCCGAGGGCGCCGACCCCTCCCCAGCGGGGATCGGGTCGGCGCCCTCGCCGCGTCCGGGCTCAGGACCCGGTGACGGCCCGGTAGAGGGCCACGACGTTGCCGCCCAGCACGGCATCGACCTCGGCGGCGCTGAAGCCCCGATCGGCCAGGCCCGACGCGACGCCGGCGAACTCGCCGTGCTCGGTGAGCACGGGCCGGTGGTTGGCGTCGAGGTCCGTCCCGATGGCCACGTGGTCGACGCCGACCAGCTCCACGAGCCGCTCGATCTCGTCGACGAAGTCGTCGAAGGTGGCGCTGGTGACGCCCGACGGCCAGGCACCGATGAGCCCGCCGGCCTCGGCCACCGCCAGCGCGTGCACCGGCGAGAGCAGCCGGGGGTGGGAGCGGTCGGCGTGGTCGAGGTGGCTGTGGGAGATCATCACCGGCGCCTCGGACGCCTCGATGACCCCGAGCGTGGTGGCCTCGGTGGCGTGGGCGCAGTCGATCACCACCCCGGCCTCGTTGCACAGCCCGACCACGTGGCGACCCGCCGCCGTCAGCCCACCGTGCACGGGTGCCTCGGTCTGGATGTCGCCGAGGGCGTTCACCCGGTAGTGGACGAGGCACAGCGACGACATGCCGGCGGCCAGGGCATCCTCGAAGGCGGCCGGGTCCTCGTCGAGGAAGTCGCCGCCCTCGCAGCACACCAGCACCGCCAGGTC
>CAZUYW010000180.1:0-4758 GCA_964624775.1 uncultured Iamiaceae bacterium | reverse complement strand
TCGATCCACGGGCCGTGGGGAGCGCTCATGGCCCGACCCTAGGTGGCTAGCGTCGCCGGGATGGGAGCCACCGCCCGCCTCGCCGAGCTCGGCATCGAGCTGCCGCCGCCGATGCCCCCGGCCGGGAGCTACGTGCCCTGCACGGTCGTGGGCACCACGGTCCACGTGGGCGGCCACGGCCCCGTCGCGGGCGACCAGATCGTGCTCGGCACGGTCGGCGCCGACCTCGATCTCGACGCCGCCCGGGCCGCAGCGCGCCTCACCGGCCTGTCGATCCTGGCCACCCTCCAGGCCGAGCTCGGCGACCTCGATCGCATCGCCCGGATCGTGAAGGTGTTCGGCATGGTCCACGCCGCTCCCGGCTTCACCGCGCTGCCCGCCGTCATCGACGGCTGCTCGGACCTCCTGCTCGAGGTGTTCGGGGAGGCGGGCCGTCACACCCGCAGCGCGGTCGGGATGGCCGAGCTGCCCTTCGGGATCGCCGTCGAGATCGAGCTCGTCGCCGAGCTGGTCCCCGGCGCCTGACGTGGCCGACGTCGGCGAGCGGCAGCACTCGGCCCTGTTCCTCACCCGCCGGATCCTCACCCAGGTGTGGCACCACCCGAACAACCGCGGCCGGCGCGGCCGCGCCGTCGCCGGCGCTCTCGCCTGGCAGGTGACCAAGCGGCTGCGTCGCACCCAACAGGTCCGCACCGTCTACGGCACCATGCGCATCGCCATGGACCCGCGGTTCGGCTCGGCCTCCAACATCGTGTACTTCGGGGAGCGCTTCGACCGCGACGAGATGGGCTTCCTCGCCCGCTCCCTCCGGCCCGGCGACCGGTTCGCCGACGTCGGCGCCAACATCGGCACCTACACCCTGCTCGCCGCGTCGATCACCGGCCCCGACGGGCGCATCGACGCCGTCGAGGCGGTGCCCGGGACCGCGGCGGCCCTGCGGGCCAACGTCGCCCGCAACGACCTCGGAGGACGGGTGCGGGTGCACGAGGTGGCGGTGGGCGCCGCACCGGGCCGGGTGCGCTTCCGGGTCGACCAGGACGTGTCGAACCACCTGGCCACCGCCGGCGACCCGGTCGGTTCGACCGTGGAGGTGGCGGTGGCACGCCTCGACGACGTGCTCGGCCCCGAGCCGATCGCCATCGCCAAGCTCGACGTGGAAGGGGCCGAGACCGAGGCGCTCGCCGGCATGCGGGCGCACCTGCACGGCGACCACCCGCCCGTGCTCATCCTCGAGGTGCTGGCCAACACCTTGGCCCGGCAGGGCTCGTCGGTCGACGCCCTGCTCGCGCTCCTGGCCGAGGCCGGGTACGAGCTGGCCCGGTGGTCCGAGGACCGAGCCGAGTTGACCTGGCTCGATCCCGCCCACGCCCGACGCAACGTGCTGGCCATCCCCCTCCGCCGCCGCCATGAGGTCGAGGCCCGCCTGGCCGCCCGCTGACGGCACCGGGCCGGTGGGAGGGCTCAGCCCTCGGCGACGGCCTGCTTCGCGTGCTTGCGGCCCTTGTAGACCTCGATCAGCATCGGCGTGAGGGACAGCACCACGATCAGGATGATCGTGTACTCGATGTTGGTGCGGACGAACTCCAGGTTGCCCAGGAAGTGGCCGAGCGTGGTGATGCCCACGGCCCACACGAGCGCGCCGAGCACGTTGTAGGTGAGGAAGGTGCGGTACCGCATCTGACCGACGCCGGCGACGATCGGGGCGAACGTGCGCACGATCGGCACGAACCGGGCGAGGAAGATGGTCTTGGGCCCGTAGGTCTCGAGGAACTCGTGGGCCTTGGTGACGTGGCTCTGCTTGAAGAGCCGGGAGTCCTCCCGGGTGAACAGGGCCGGTCCGACCTTCTTGCCGAACCAGTAGCCGACCTGATCGCCGAGGATCGCGGCCACGAAGAACAGCGGTAGTAGCACGAGCAGGTGGGGCATGCCGTTGACGACGGGCGCCAGGGCCTCGCCGGGCTGGCCGGCGGCCACGTAGTCCTTGGCCCCCTCCGAGGTGAGGAACCCGGCCAGGAAGAGCAGGGAATCGCCCGGGAGGAAGAAGCCGAAGAACAGGCCCGACTCGGCGAAGATGATCGCCGCGATCACCCAGGCGGCGCTGGCACCCGCCTTCTCGAGCCAGAACTCCGGCTGCATGAACGACGGGCCGAGGGCGAGGATCCGGGCGGGCATCTGGCCAACCCTAGGGGCCGGGACCCCCGCGATCCGAACCGGTGCCCGAACGCGCCGCAGCCCCGCCACGGGGGCGGGGCTGCGGTCGAGCGGGTGGTGGGTGGCGCCTCAGGCGCCGGCCGGATCAGGCGTTGCGGGGACGGCGGGCGCCGTACACGAACGCCGCGCCCAGCACGATGGCGGCGGCGCCGATGCCCACGAGCGGGCCGGTCGACGAGGTGCCGGTGCGGGCGAGCGTGCCCTGGGTGACGCTCTCGGCCAGCACGTTCACGGTGAGGAACTGCTGCACATCGCCGCAGGTGGCGGTGATGGTGTGCTCGCCCAGCGTGGCCGTGCTCGGGATGGTGACGGTGGCGACGAAGTCGCCGTTGTCGTCGGCGGTGAAGGTGCCGAGCGAGGTGCCGTCGTCGAAGGTGACGGCGACGGAGGCGCCGGCGGCGCAGCCGCTGCCCTTCACGTCGACGGTCTCGCCACGCACCACGGTGACCGGCGTGTCGGAGCCGGAGGTGGTCGTGGTGACGTAGGGGTCGTCCTGCGCGTTGGCGGCCGACCCGGCGAACAGGGCGATCATCGCCCCGAGGAGGAGTGCGGCTGCGATCTTCGAACGCTTCATGGTTGTCCTTCCACCCACAGGTGAGGTCTCACCCCTCACACGATTTCCAGACACTATCGGCCTGGCTCCGCGCGATGCAAGGATTGTTCGGATTCCGAGGCTCCCCCGCTCCGGCGCCTGACCTGGGTGATCGCCGCCACGACGAGGCCGGCCAGGACGAGGTCGGCGACCAGGATCACGAGGGACGGCCAGAACCAGACCGGCCCGCTCCCCGCCGGGAGCCGGAGCCGACCGTCTGCGGTGACGGGCACCGGCGTGAACCAGCCCCGCACCCAGCCCGGCGCCCCCGCCACGTCGAGCACCGAGCCGGGCGGTGCGTCGGTGGTGAGCAGCGGCGGGATCGGCCGTCGGAGCTCGTGCGAGGTGCCGTCGGCCCCCTCCACGGGCCCCTGCCAGGCCCGTACCTCGTAGAGCGTGGCGTCCTGGTGCTCGAGGGCGACCCGCAGGCCGGGATCGGCCACGAGCCCCCGGTAGGCGTCGTGGCCACGCTCGTGGACGAGGAGCACCCAGCGCACGCCCAGGGCGGCCAGGTCCCCGCTGATGGGCTCGCCGTCGATCGCCCGGTCCGAGAGCGCGTCGACGCGTGGCGCCCGGCGGTCGACCTGCTCCTGACCGGGGCGCGAGCGATCGAACACCGGGTCGTAGCTGCTGATCACGTCGCCGCCCACGAACTCGGGCACGGGGTTGAAGACCTGGCGACCGCCGGCGAACGCCAGGGGCGGGTACTCGCTCCAGGGGAAGGCGACCACCGGTCCCGGATCGGCCCGGATCAGGTCGCGGGCCTCGTACCAGCCGGCGGGGAACGCCACCGGGTCGAGGCGGCCGGCGATGCCCCACCAGCCGGGTGCGGCCACGAGCACCGCCACTGCGACCGGGGCCAGCCGCAGCACCTGCGCCAACCCCCCGGACGCACCCCCGGCGCCCAGCCGATCCGCCGCACGCCGGGTGAGCGACTCGGCACCGAGCGCGGCGGCCGGGACGGCCCAGACCAGCCACAGCGCCAGGAAGCGCTGGCTCTCGCGCAGCGGGGCGCCGAACGGCAGCGCGCTGACCGCCTCGTAGAGGGCGCGCACCCCGGGCACCGCGCTGGCGAGGGCGAGGACCAGGCCCACCCCGGCGACGGCCGCCGCGCCCCGCCGCCACCGGCGGTCGAGCGCCGGGTGCCCCAAGACGGCGAGGCCGGTGAGGACCACGCCGACGAGCCCGCCTGCCCACCCGTGCAGGCCGACCTGGAAGCCCGGCTGCCAGAACCCCGCTCCGCCGAGGACGGCCGGCCAGCCCGCCACCCCGACCGGGGCGGTGGCGAACCCGCGCGCTGACTCCACCTCGGCGCCGGCCCACAGGATCGCCATGGTCGGGAGGACCCACACGAGGTTGGCGGCCAGGGCGACCACCGCCACCGGTCCGGGCCGGCGCCGCCCGCCGGGCTCGACCAGCAGCGCGACCGCGACGACGACCAGGCCGAGCGTGCCGCCCGCCGGTCCCCCGAACGCGAGGGCGCCCGCAGCGAGGAAGGTGGCTGCCGGCAGGCTCGACGGCCGGCACAGGCGGGGCAGCGCCCACGGGAGCACCGCCAAGGTCCAGAGCAGGCCGAGGTGCCCGACTCCCACCCGGGTGGTGAGGAACGGTCCAGCACCCCACAGGACCCCCGCGGCGGCGGCCGCCGTCAGGCCACCCGCCGGGCGCACCAGGCGGGCACCGCCGACGAACCCCACCGCCACCAGCACGACGATCAGCACCTTGACCGCGCCCGGCCCGCCGATCAGCGTCGAGAGCGCCGCGACCAGGGTGAAGAAGGGCACCCGCTGGGTGAGCGAGGGGCCCAGCCCCCAGACGCCGTTCGGCACCGGGATGTGCGGCGTCACGAGCAGGTCGAGGCTGAGCGGCGCGCCCGGCGCGACCCCGGGCCCCAGGACGAGCAGGCCGAGCACCAGGCCCGCCGCCCACCAGGCGACCGCTCGGGCATCGAGGCG
>CAZUYW010000179.1:0-6463 GCA_964624775.1 uncultured Iamiaceae bacterium | reverse complement strand
GACCGGTGCCGAGCGCCTGCACGGCAAGGGCGACATGTTGCTCCACGGCCCCTCGTCCTCGATCGCCCAGCGCGTGCAGGGCTCGTGGGTCACCGAGGACGAGGTCCGCGCGGTCGCGGCGTTCTGGAAGCGCCAGACCCCCGAGCCCACCTACGCCGACGACGTCCAGGGCTCCGACGACGACGGGGCCGGCACCGGCTCGATGTTCGGCGGCGGGGGCAGCGGCGGCGGTGGCGACGACGACGACGATCTGCTCGCCCAGGCCACCGAGCTGGTGGTGCGTAGCCAGCTCGGCTCCACCTCGATGCTGCAGCGCAAGCTGCGGGTCGGCTTCGCCCGGGCGGGGCGCATCATGGACCTGCTCGAAGAGCGGGGCGTGGTGGGCCCCTCCACCGGGTCCAAGGCCCGCGAGGTGCTCATGACGCCCGAGGAGCTCGACGGCGGGGGAGCGGGCCCCGGCGGTGGTGCCGCACCGGATGGGGGCAGCGGGCCCGAGGCAGCGGGCGGGCCGCCCGCGATCGACCTCACCGATCTCTGACCCGACCGCGGCAGGGGCACCGTCGAGCGGGTAGACACGACCCATGGCCGACCTGTTGCACCTGGATGGACCGACCGATGGCGTCGCCGTCCTCACCCTGAACCGCCCCGACAAGCGCAACGCGCTCTCCACCGCGCTGCGCGACGAGATCAGCGACGCCCTCGACGCCCTGGCGGTCGACCCGGAGCTGCGCTGCCTGGTGATCACCGGGGCGGGGCCGGTGTTCTGCGCCGGCTTCGACCTGGGGGAGTTCCAGGTCGACGACGCCGAGTTCCAGCGGGCGCTGTGGGCGTCGAGCGACCGCTACCACCGCACCGTGCTCGAGTTCCCGCTGCCGGTTATCGCGGCGGTGAACGGCCCGGCGCTGGCCGGCGGCTTCGACCTCGCCGTCATGGCCGACATCCGCATCGCGTCGGACACGGCCGCGTTCGCGCACCCCGAGATCGCGTTCGGCGATGTGGTCTACGGCCCGCTGCACGACCTCGTCGGCGGCGCGGTGGCCCGGGACCTGTGCTTCACCGGGCGGCGCATCGACGCCGCCGAGGCGCTCGCCCTGGGGGTGGTGTCCGCGGTGGTGCCGCCCGACGAGGTCCTGGCGCTCGCCAGGGAGCGGGCCGCGATGATCGCGGCGGGTCCCCGCGAGGTGCTGCTGCGCACCAAGGCCAAGGTCCAGCGGCGGGCCGGCGTGGTGCCGGGCGCCACCCTCGACCTGTAGGCCCCTGACCTGGGGTTGGCAATTCCTGACCTGCTGGGTAGGGTTTCGGCCATGCGCAAGCTCTTCAGCTTCCCGAACCCGGTCAACGAGGTGTCGGCCCGCCTGGTGGCGGCCGGCGTCGTGCTGCTGAGCCTCACCATCCTCATCTCCGGCCAGACCTGGCTGGTGGCGGTGCTGGCCTACGGGTTCCTCGCCCGGGTCCTCACCGGCCCGACCCTCAGCCCCCTGGGCCAGTTCGTCACCCGGGTCCTGACCCCGGCGCTGCCGTTCCCCGAGAAGCTCGTGGCCGGGCCGCCGAAGCGCTTCGCCCAGGGCATGGGCGCCACCATGTCGGGCCTCGCCGCCATCGCCTACTTCGGCTTCGGCGCCGAGGGCGTCGCCCAGGTGTTCGTGGCCATGATCGTCGTGGCCGCCACCCTCGAGTCGGTGTTCGCCTACTGCCTCGGCTGCAAGGTGTTCGCCCTGCTCATGAAGGTCGGCGTGGTGCCCGAGTCGGTGTGCGAGGACTGCAACGACATCTGGTCGCGCCAGCCCGTCGCCGCCTGAGCACCACGCCGCAGGGCCTGGCTCAGCGGGGCGGCACCGTGATGACCTGGCCCGGCAGGATCAGGTCGGGGTCGACCAGCTGCGGGTTCGCCGCCACCACGCGCACCCAGTAGGGCGCGACCTCGGCGTCGGTCGGCGGCCGTCCCAGGTCTGCGGCGAGGGTGGCCGCGGCGATCGACCACAGGTGATCGCCGGGCCGCACCCGCCAGGCGCCTGACCCGGTGTGGTCGGTCGCGCTCGGCGCTTCCTGCGAGGGGGTCGTGCCGGATGACGCGGGGGCGTCGGCCTCGGGGGTGATGGTCGCCGTGGCGGGCGGATCGTCGGGTGCGCGCTCGATCGTGGCCGTGGGCGGGGCGCGGGTCCCACCCGTCGGCCGGGCACCGTCGGCGCCGGCGGGAGCGGCGAGGGTGGCGATCGCGATGGTGGAGGCCAGACCGAGGCCGCACGCGGCACGGGCGGCCTGGCGCACCGCTGGGGTGGTGATCGCCACCAGGAGCCGTGAGGCTCGTCGGGAGTCCGGGCCGGCGAGGGCGGTGAGCGCCACCACGACGAAGGCCCAGGAGGTCAGGGCGAACCCGACGAGGCGGAGCATGGTGAGCGCCACGACGACGCCGTCGGATCGGCTCAGCCACGTGCCGAGGTGGCTGGGCGACGGGGCGGCGAGCGGGCCACGACCGAGGGCGATGAGCGCGGCGCCCACAGCCGCGAGCCCGGCCAGCACCAGGGTCGTGCGGGCCGCCCGATCGGCGCGACGGGCGATCATCGCTCGGGTCCCCCGAGCGTCACGGCACCGTCGGGTGCCTGGACGCGGATCGTGCACCCGGCTGGGGCGCTGGTGTCGACCTCGAGGCGGCGCGCCCCCCGAACCCGGGCGGCACGGGCCACGGTCAGCGGCCCGTCGCCCGGCCAGGCGTCGAACACGAACACATCACCCGTGGCGGGACGGATGAGCGCCGGCGTGGCGCGGCCGTCGCAGTTCCAATCGGCGACGAAGACCCGATCGTCGGGTCGGGCGAGCCGGTAGGTGACGCCGGCCGCCCGGATCGTGCCCGGCCCGATCACCACCTCGTCGCCGCAGCCGTCACCGTCGACGTCTGGTCCGCGGCCTCGCGCCGCGGGGCAGCGCGGCGCCTCACCGCGCGAGGTCGGGCGGGTGGTGCTGGCGAGCGAGGCGGGCGACGGCGAGGCCGGGGCGGCCGTGCTCGGCGGAGCCTGTTGGTGGCGAGCCGTGGTCGACGATGGGCGGTGGCTGCGCCCCGGCGGGGAGATCACGACGAGGGCCCCGACCACGAGCAGCGCGGCGGCCGCACCGGCCAGCAGGGTGGCGGGTCGGCGTGGCCGCCCGGCGGCGGCCGTCCGGTGTGGCGGACGGGCGTGCCGGGCCGGAGGGGCCTGGCCCGCCTCGTTCACCCGGAGCCCGAGGAACCGCCCGGTCTCGGTGGGTTCGACCGGGGTGGGGGACTGGTCGTGCTCCTCAGCTGGGTCGGCGTGGTCGTGGTCACCCGGGCGCTCGGCCGGGATCGTGGACGTCGGCGGATCGGTCGGGGCGGTCTCGGCGATCACCAGCGGCGACGGGCTCGGCACCGTGTCGGCCACGGGCACCTGCTCGTCCCGCGGCGCCGTCGCGGGCTCGTGCAGCGGGGCCACGTCGGTGGGCCCGGGCGGTCGGTGCGATGCGTCCGGCTCGGGGTCGCACGCCGGCGGGTGGGGGAGGTCCGGGTGGGGGACCGATGCGGCACGCGTGCGGTGCGGCACGCCGCCGGGCACCAGGGCGGCGATCCCCGCAGCGAGCGTGCGGGCCGTCGGGCGCACCGCGGGATCCGGGTCGGTGGCGTGGTCGGCGAGGTTGAGCGCCCCGCGCCGGGGTCCCGATCCCGGCCGACGCCAGGCCCAGCGCCGGTCCGGGATGGGCTCGAGATCGGGCGGGCCGGCGGCCACGAGGTGCAGGAGGCGCCCGAGGGCGGCGACATCGTCGGCGGGGGTCGCTAGCGCGTGGTCGTCGGCGTCGGGGCCGGGGCCGAAGCCGGTGAGCCGGGCCGAGCCGTCGGCATCGAGCAGCACGTGACTGGCGTCGATGCGCCCGTGGACGATCCCGAGTCGGTGGAGGTCGGCGAGCGTCGCCGCCACCGAGGCCACGATGGCGAGGCCCTCGTCGACCTCGATCGGTTCGGTGTCGAGCGTGGCATCGCCCGCCCATCGGTACCGGAGCTGGGCGTCGGGCGGTTCGGTGCGATCGATGAGCTCGACGACCCCAGGGTGGCGGGCTCGCTCGAGGCGCGCCGCTTCGACCTCGAGTGCTGCGGCGCTGCGGGGATCGAGCGCGATCTTCGCCACGATCGGACCGGTGTCGTCGGTCTGGATCTCGATGCGGTGCTGGCCGGCCATGGTCCGTCCTTCCTCGGTGGTGACGTGGCGGGCGAGCCCGCGAGCAGGGTCAGCGGACGGGCAGCACCGCTGACGCACGCGCGGACACCGTCCGCGTCCGCGCCCGACGGTCGAGGGCAGGGGCGAAGACGAGCCGCACCGATCGGCGCAGCCACACCGTCAGCGTCGTGCCGGTGAAGCGCCAGCGGACGGTGGCGCCAGGTGCCGCGAGCGCGACGGCCCGGCGCACGGCGCGGTCGGTTCGGCCCGGGTCCCAGCGCAGATCACCGGTGGCGCGGAGGTGATCCACGTCGACCCCTGCGGTGATGCCGTCTGCTGCGGCGGCCTCGGCGGCGAGGACGAGTCGTCGCTGGTCGTCGGCCACGATGGCCTGATCGAGCGCGAGCGACGCGAGCACGGTCAGCACCAGAACGACGGCGGGCACCAGCAGCAGCGCCGAGCCGCGCTGGCCGTGGCGCTCACCCCGCACAGGTCGCCGCCCCGGTGCGGCTGTCCGCGAAGCGATCGACCGGCTCGCGGTGGCGTCCGACCACCGTCACCGCCGGGCCGAAGGCCGCGACGAACGGGAGGCGGACCGTGGGCACCCGATCGCGGACCTGGTAGGTGACCACCCCGCATCGGCCGGTGCCCGGACCCGACGACGTCACCGCAACGTGGGGCGCCCGGCCCCGCATGGCGAGGTACACCGAGAGCGCGACCCGGTGGCCGGTTGCGGGTCCTGTGGCGGGCGCGTCGGCCTCGACCTCGGCCCGGGCACCCTCGCGCGCCGCGGTGGTCGCCGCGAGCTTGGCGTCGACCACGGCCCAGGCGTCGAGGACCAGCAGGGTCACGCCCACCACGAGGAGGAGGGCGAAGGGCAGCACCTCCACCCCGCCGACGACGCCGCGCTCGGCCCTCACGACGGATCCTCCAGGCGGGCGGTGAACACGGCATCGATGGGCCCGAGACCGAGCCGCCGAGCCGCCGGCTCGGGCAGCAGGGTCGGGGCGGGTACGACGAGGTGGAGCCACAGGCTCGCCCCGTCGGTGCTCCAGGCGATGTGGGCGCGCCGACCCATGGGGCCGAGCTGGGTGCGCAGGCGGGCCTCGGCGCGCACCTCGGCCTGCCGCAAGGCCCGGGGGTCGTCGTGGGCGACCGTGCGGGACGCGACCCGACGGGTCGCGTCGAAGCCCGCGGCCCGGACGGTGGTCGTGGCCGCGAGGTGCAGGCACACCTGGATGCTCACGAGGAGGAATACCAGGAGCGCCGCGGCACCGGCGGCCGAGCCGATGGTGCCGGTGCCGCGGTCGCCCCGGGTGGGGAACGGGTGGCGCACTGGGGTCAGCCGCCGATCTGCTCGACCTGGGTGCTGGTCCGAGCGGTGGTGGAGGCGAACAGGCCCTTGAATGCCAGCCACATGGCGGCGCCGAGGAAGGCCATGACGAGCACGGCGATTGCCGCGGAGATCACCCCCTCGCCGCGCTCGTCGTGGCGGGCGGCGAGGAGGGCGTCGAGGTTGAGGCGGGCGAGGACGAGGAGGGGGAGCATGAGGGTGACCTTTCGGGTCGATGACGGGTGGGATGGGGTGATCACGAGCCGCGGTAGAGCTGGAGGGCGGCGACGAAGGGCACGGCGAGCAGGACGGTGCCCGGCAGGAGGGTGGCGACGGTGACGGGGATCCAGACCTGCTGGGCCCGGCGATCGAGCTCGGCGGCGAGCTGACGGGCCACCTCGGCGCGGATGCTGCGAGCCTCGGCTGCGAGGAGGCGACCCAGGTCGCCGCCCTGCTGGTCGAGGGCGAGGATCGCCACGAGGCGGTCGAGCGCGGGGAGGTCGACGACTGCCGCCCACTCCGCGAGCGCCTCGCCCTCGGCGCGCCCCTGGCGCACCCGGCGCAGCACCCGCTCGATGTCGCGGGCGGCCACGCCGCGGCCCCGCCCGGCGATCCGGGTCAGGGCGCCGCTCAGCGAGTAGCCCGACCCGAGGAGCATGGCGAGCTGCTCGCCGACGATGGGCAACTCGCGCAGGAGGCGGGCGCGGCGTGCTTCGGCGGCGACCACGAGTCGCTGCTCCTGCACCAGCACGGCGAGCACGGGCGCAGCGAGCACCAGGCCGGCCTCGAGCGGGACCGGCAACGGCACCACCAGGGTGGCCGCGGCGGTGCCGAGCAGGGCGATCACGGCACGGGTGCCCTGGCGCAGGCGCACCTCGGCGGGGTCGAGCGGGCTGTGCAGGAGCTCGAGGCGGCCCGCGAGGTCGCCGCGCACCCCGACGGCCGTGCTGATCCGCCCGATCAGCTC
>CAZUYW010000178.1:0-6464 GCA_964624775.1 uncultured Iamiaceae bacterium | reverse complement strand
CGGCCAGCAGCGGCGTGGAGCCCGGCGGCGGGCCGGGGAAGCGGTCGAGCACGGTTGGGGCGCCGCGGTCGGTGGCGCCGTAGGCGGTGGCATCGTCGAAGCGCCACGCCGCCGTGGGGAGCTGGGCCGCGTCGCCGAGCCACAGCACGCGGAACGGCGCCCGCCCCTCGGTGGCCACGAGGTCGCCGAGCGCCGAGCCGTAGTCCGAGGTCGGCGTGCGCCAGCGCCCGTCGATCAGGCCCGCCGCGAGCGGGAGGGCGCCGAGCACCACGCCGAGGGCGGCCAGCACCGACAGGATCTGGCGCCACCCGAAGCGATACGCCTTCAGGTCGATGTCGAAGGCGGCGAGGCCGAGCGCGGCCGCCAGGGCGAGGGCGGCGGCGACCGGGGCCAGCACCACCTCGGGCGCCGGCAGGCCCACCGGCAGCAGGCCCTCCTCGGCGAGCCACAGGACCCCCCAGCCGCAGAGCACGATCATCCACGCCCGCACGACCCACTCGAGGCGCCACGAGCGCCCGATGATGATCGGCAGGGCCCCGGCGAGCAGGAAGGCCCAGCCGAGCGGCGGCGCCCCCCACGGCCCGGTCTGGAAGCGGAGCAGCCGCCCGATGCCGAGCACCCCGCCGTCGGTGGCGCCGATCCCGGCGACCGAATCCCACGGAGACGACCCACGCAGGAGGTCGAGCGACCACGGCACGTGCAGGGCGATCGCCACCACGCAGGCGCCGAGGGTGACGCCGAGCAGGCGGGCGACGCCCGCGACGCGGAAGCAGAGGAGCGAGCCGACCGCGAGGGCGAGGGCCATGGCGACGGCGATCACCAGCACGAAGGGCACGAACGCGGCGACCACGCCGACCAGGAGGCCCAGGCCCAGCGTGGACGTCAGCACGCTGCGCCGCGGCGGCGCGGCGGCGGGCGCGGCGTCGTCGTCACCCCCGGCTGCGGGCGCGAACGGCGGCAGGGCGGTGGCCCGACCCATGGCGAGCAGCAGCCACGGGGACACCGCGTAGAGGAGCAGGCCGCTCCACGATCCGCTGGCCAGCGCGTTGTACGGCACGGGGATGGCGAGGTAGACGGCGAACGACGCCGCGCTGGCTCGGGCCAGGCCGATCGGCCGGGCGAGACGCCAGGCCCCCACCGCGCCGACGGGGATGGTGCCCACGATGAGGACGGTGCGCAGCACCGACATGGCACCGAGGAAGGCCACGCCGAGCAGGCCGAGGATGCCGGTGCCGGTGGGGCTCGCCCCGGCCCCGCCGAGGCCGCCGCGCTGCCACCCGCTCCACCAGGCGCCGAGCAGCGGCCCCGGGTGGTCCGGGAAGCGGGCGAACTCGCCGATCGCCGGGATCCCCGAGAGGATGAGGTCCCGGGAGCCGATCGCCAGCAGCACCGCGAGCACGAGCACGAAGGTGCCCGTGAACTTGCGGGTGCCGTCGCGCACCGAGCCGGCGAGGTCGCGCGACGAGCGGGCGAAGGTGGTGACGCGGTCCTCGCGCCCGCGGAAGGAGCCGCGCAGGAACGCGGAGACGCGGGCGCTCCCGCCGACCTGGAAGCTCCGGACCTCCTTGTCGGGGACGAGGCGCACGGCCTTCAGGGCCTTGCGCCGTCGCCGGATGTCGCCGAGGCGGCGCAGGTTCCACGGCCACGCCGCGGCGATGTCGCGCGCCTGGCCGGGGTGGCCGGAGATGACCGCGTAGAGCACCTCGAGGATCGCGAAGACCGCCGCCTGCGGGATGACACGGAGGCGGTGCACCGGCCCGTACGCGATGAGCGAGGTGCGGAGGCGGTGGCGCGCGAGCAGCCGCCGCCGGTCGTCGACGGGGCGACGCAGCCCGAGCGCCTCGAGGTGGCGCACCCGGGCGGCGGGGCCGATCATCACCCGGGCGCCGGCCACGTGGGCCCGCCAGCACAGGTCGAGGTCCTCCCCGAGGTGATCGATGCCGTCGTCGTAGCCGCCGAGGACCTCGAAGAGGTCGGCGCGCACGACGGTGCACGCGCCGGGGACCACGAACACGTCGCGCACGGCGTCCTGCTGCTCCTGGTCGAGCTCGCCCCGCTCGGCGACCGGTGCCAGCACGCCGGTCTTGTCGGCACCCATGCCCACCTGGAGCAGGCGCGCGGGGTCGTCCCACTCGACGAGCTTGGGGCCGATGATGCCGGCGTTCGAGCGGAAGGCCTCCTCGACGAGGGCGCGGAGCGCGTCGGGCTCCAGGGCGATGTCGTCGTGGCAGAAGGCGTAGAACGCGGCGCCCTCGACCAGGTCGAGGACCTCGTTGGCCGCGCCGGCGAATCCCGGGTCGTGATCCAGGAGGTGCAGGTGGGCGTCAGGGAGGATCGCCCGGACCCGATCGGTGGGATCCTCCGCGCTGGCGGTGTCGACGACGAGCACCGACAGCGCCGGATAGGTCTGGGCGGCCAGGCTGGCCAGGGTCTCCTCGAACCAGGGACCCGGATCGTGGGTGACCACCACCGCCACGAGCGGCGGTACGACCGGATCGGATCCGGCAGCTGCGGGGGCGCCGGGCTCGGCGGGTGCGGGGTCCACGATGACGAAGACGTTACAACCCCGTCACGAGGCCCCCCGGGCACGGCCCCCGGGCCGAGACATCCGTCACGCCGACCGCCGGGTGCTTGCAACTGTTTAACAAAGTGCATAGTCTTGCGAGCACGCCGCGGGTCACCGCCCGCCCGGCACCCCCGATCACCTCACTCCCGCAGGAGCCCCCCATGGCCGAGATCACCCTCGACACCGTCACCACCACCGTCACCGACACCCTCCGCGACGCCTTCTACGTCGGCGTCGGCGCCGGCGTCATCGCCTTCCAGAAGCTGCAGGTCCAGCGCGTCGAGCTCACCAAGGCCGTCAACAGCCAGCTCGACCACGGCAAGGACTCCCTGGGCTCGGTCTCCGACATCGTCGACGACCGCGTGAAGCTCCTCGAGGAGCGCCTCGAGGCCCTCGAGGGCCGCTTCGAGGGCCTCCTCACCCAGCTCGAGGGCAAGCTCCCCGAGCAGGCCCGCGAGCTCGTGAAGTCCGCGCGCGACCTGGTCGGCCGCGCCGCCTGATCACCGGGGCGCCCCGCCCCACCCAGATCCCCCTTGCCACGAGGGACCCGGTCCGCCGGGTCCCTCGTGCGCGTCCCGGGCCGGGGCGCCCGCACAAGTAGCGTGCTGACGATGACCGACACCTCCAAGGTGCTGCGCTTCCTCGAGCGGGCCGCCGCTCGGGCCGAGGGCGACGACCCCGACGTCCCCGGCGAGGACGAGACGATCCGCTACACCCGCGACCGCCTGAGCGAGGCCGCGCCCTTCGCCCACGCCGGCGGCGACGTGCCCGCCGGCGCCCGGCTCCGCCCGGTCAAGGCCGCGCTCGTCGGCGCCATGCGCCCCGTCACCTCGAACCAGCGCAACTTCAACGAGCAGCTGCTCGCCGCCGTCGACGGCGTCGCCGCAGCCGCCGAGGGCCTCCGCCACCACCTCGGCCTCCAGGACCAGCGCCTCGCCCGGCTGCAGGCCGGCATCGCCAGCGCCGACCTCACCCTCGACGACCTCAACGACGACCTCCGCCGCCTCGCCGACCAGCTCGACGCGCTCGCGGGTGAGCTCGACGGCGTCCGCGTCGACCTCGCCGCCGTCCGCGAGGCCGAGCTCGCCGAGGTCCGCCAGGGCCTCGCCGAGATCCGCGCCAAGCAGGACCTCATCTTCCGCGCCGCGCGCGCCGCCCTGCCCGACGGCGGAACCGACCACCTCCGCGAGCTCGACGCCGCCCTCGCCACCGAGCAGCGCACCCTGCGCACCCGCCTCGATCACGCCCTGCGCGGCCCGCGCGAGCAGGTCCTTGACCAGCTCCGCCCCTACCTCGACGACCTCGCCCCGGTGCCCGGCCGCGGTCCGGTGGTCGACCTCGGCGCCGGGCGCGGCGAGTGGCTCGAGCTGCTGCGCGACGCGGGCATCGACGGCTACGGCATCGACCTGGATCCCGAGGCCGCCGACGAGGGCCGCGCCCGCGGCCTCGACATCCGCACCGAGGACGCGCTCGACCACCTGCGCGGCCTCCCCGAGGGCTCGGTGCGGGCGATCACCGCCTTCCACCTCGCCGACCGCCTCCCGCTCGACACGCTCGTCGCCGTGGTCGACGCCGCGCTCGTCGCCCTGGCGCCCGGCGGGCTCCTGATCCTCGAGGCCGCCAACCCCACCAACCTCTCGGTGGGTGCCGCCGCCATCTGGCTCGATCCGTCCACCCACCGCCCGCTCCACCCGCAGCTGCTCGAGCTGGTCGTGCTCGAGCGCGGGTTCGGTACGGCGGAGGTGCGGTTCGTGCACCCGTCCGACGGCCCCGCGCTCCGGGCCGACGACCTCGTCGGGGCCGACGACGATCCCGTGCGCACCGCTGCCCTCGTCGACCGGATCAACTGGGCGCTCGGCGGGCCGCTCGCGTACGCCGTGCTGGCCCGCACCGCCGCGCCCACCACGGGGTGATGCGCGCCCGCCGCGGCCGCGCCCCGCGGGTCGCCGTCCTGAAGCCCGACTTCGGCGTCACCGGCGGGTTCGAGCGGGTGGTCGAGCGCATCGAGGCGACGTTGCGGCGCGACGGCTGCGACGTCACCCGCCTCACCGTCGACATGCACCCGCCGGACCGCACGGTCGCCGGCCTGCGCATCCCGGCCGGCGTGTGGGACACCGTGCCCGAGTACTTCCGCTACGTGGCCGGGCGCGACGGCTTCGACCAGCTCGACACCCGCCGCTACGACCTGGTGGTCTCCACCCAGCCGCCGTCGTTCTCGCACCGCCACCCCCGGCACCTCGCCGTGTTCTTCCACCACCACCGCGTGTTCTACGACCTCGAGGAGCTGTACCTCCGGGCCGGCTTCGCCGCCGACCCCGAGGCCCACCGGCGGGCCGGCGAGCTCCTGCGCGACCTCGACCGACCCCGTCTGGAGGAGGTCAGCTGGTTCCTCGCCGGCTCGCGGGTCGTGGCCGACCGCCTCGCCCGGTGGAACGGGCGCACCAACGTGAGCCTCTACCACGCGGGCATCGGGGTCGGGCACGAGGGCGGTGCGGCGCCGACCGACCCCGGCCGGGGCGCAGTCCTCTGCGTGGGCCGCCACGAGTTCCCCAAGCGCACCGAGCTCGTCGTGGCCGCCGCCCACCTGCTCGGCGGCGCCGAGGTCGCGATCGTGGGCACCGGCGGCCGGGAGGCGTGGGCCCGCCACCTCGACCAGCGCTTCGCCGCCGGCGAGGACCCCACGGCGCTGGGCGACGAGGAGCTGTGGTGCAACACCGGGCAGGGCGCCCCGCCCGTGACCGACCCCGTCACCACGCCCGTGCGCTTCGCCGGGCGGGTGGACGACGACGAGCTGGCCCGCCTCTTCCGGGAGGCGCCCTGCGTGATCGCGCCCGCCTACGACGAGGACTACGGCCTCACCGCGATCGAGGCGATGGCCCAGGGCCGTCCGGTCATCACCTGCACCGACGGCGGCGGCCTCGCCGAGCTGGTGGACCACGAGGTCACCGGCCTCATCGTCGAGCCCACCGCCGCGGCCATCGCCGCCGCGGTCACCCGCCTCGTCGAGGACCCCGACCTCGCCGCCGAGCTGGGCCGCAACGGCCTCGCCCGGGCCGCCGAGCTGTCGTGGTCCGCGGCCGACGACGAGCTGCTCGCCGGCGTGCGCCAGGTGCTGGCATGAACGGGGCGGCGCGGTGAAGGTCGCCCTGATCGCCCCGTCCCCCGTCCCGTTCACGCGGGGTGGCGCCGAGCGCGCCGTCGCCGGCCTGCAGGACGCCATCAACGCGCTGCCCGGCCAGGACTGCGAGGTGGTCAAGGTCCCCGTCGACGAGCGGACGCTGCCCGGGGTCGTGGCCGGCTACCGGGCGTTCGCCGAGCTCGACGTGGCGCACTTCGACCGGGTGATCACCATGAAGTACCCCGCGTGGATGGTCGCCCACCCGCACCACACGGTGCTGATGTTCCATCCGCTGCGTGGCCTCTACGACACGTACCACGTGTTCGGGCTGCCCGAGCACCGCGCCCCCGACACCCGCGAGGTCGGCGAGCTGCGCGGCCTCATGGCCCACTGGGCCGACCGGCGCGCCGCCCGCGACTTCTTCGCCGCGTTCGACGCGGCCGTCGCCGCCATCGGCCCCGACCACCCCGACCTCGCCTTCCCCGGCCCGTTCGCCCGCGAGGTCGTGCACTGGCTCGACGGGATCGCCCTCGCGCCCGGCGCCGTCACCCGGCACCTCGCCCTCTCGCGGACCGTCGCCGCCCGCCCCGGCTACTTCCCGCCCGGCATCACCCCCGGGGTCGTGTACCTGCCCGGCGACCTCGGACCGATGCCCGATCCGGCACCCGCCCGCACCCAGCTCTTCACGGCGTCCCGCCTCGACGGACCCAAGCGCCTCGACCTGCTCATCGACGCCATGGCCCACGTGCCCGGCGAGGTGCCCCTCCGGATCGCCGGCAC
>CAZUYW010000177.1:0-6470 GCA_964624775.1 uncultured Iamiaceae bacterium | reverse complement strand
CTCGACGAGATCGACGACGTGCTCGAGACCAACGCCGAGGACTTCGTCCGCTCCTACGTCCAGAAGGGCGGCGAGTAGCCGCTCGCCGGTCCGGGCGGCTCGCTACGGTGCCGCCATGCACCGCCGGACCTTCCTCACCCGCTCGCTGATCGCCGGGGGCGCGACGGCCCTCGCGCCGCCCCTCGCGGTCGGTGCATCGGCCGAGCCCGAGCCCGACGACCTCGGGATCATCCTGCCCGAGGGCTACACCGCGACGGTCGTGGGCACCTCGGGCCAGAAGGTGCCCGGCACCGACTACGTCTGGCACACCTTCCCCGACGGTGGAGCCACCTTCGCCGACCCCGACGGCGGGTGGGCCTACGTGTCCAACAGCGAGGTCGACGCCCCGGGCGGGGGTGCCGGCGTGCTGCGCTTCGACGAGCGGGGACGGGTGACCGACGCGTACCGGATCATCGGCGGCAGCGCCCGCAACTGCGCCGGCGGACCGACCCCCTGGAAGACCTGGCTCTCGGGCGAGGAGGTCGAGCGCGGCCGCATCTGGGAGGCCGACCCGTTCGAGCCGGACTCGGGCGAGCCCCGCCCCGCGCTCGGCCGGTTCCTGCACGAGGCTGCTGCCGTCGATCCCACCCGGAAGGTCCTCTACCTCACCGAAGACGCCCCCGACGGCCGCTTCTACCGGTTCGTGCCCGACGCCTACCCGTCGCTGGAGGCGGGCACGCTCCAGGCGGCCAAGGTCGACGGGGACGGGGCGGTCACCTGGATCGACATCCCCGACCCGACGGCGGCCAAGACCCCCACCCGCAAGCAGACCGACGCCACGGTGTTCGCAGGCGGGGAGGGGATCTGGCTCCACGAGGACACCGCCTGGTTCACCACCAAGTACGACAACCGCGTCTGGGAGCTCGACCTCGCCGCCCAGCGCATCACCGTGCTCTACGACGCGTCGACCATCGACGATCCGCCGCTGACCGGGGTCGACAACATCACCCGCGCCCGCAACGGCGACCTCTACGTCTGCGAGGACGGCGGGAACATGGAGCTCGTCACCGTCGATCCGCAGGGCACCGCCACGCCCTTCCTGCGCGTCACCGGGCAGGACCAGTCCGAGCTCACCGGGGTCGCCTTCAGCCCCGACGGGCGCCACCTGTACGTGTCGTCCCAGCGCGGCGGCCCGTCGGGCGGCATCACCTACGCCATCACCGGGCCCTTCGCCGGTGCCGATCCCGCGCCGGGCGCGACCACCACCACCAGCCGCGCGGTCACCTCCAGGTCGGCCTCCGACGACGGCGGCGGCAGCGACGACGACGGCCAGGCCCCACTCGTGGTGGGGGGCATCGCCGTCGTGGGCGCGGCGGCACTGGGGGGCGCCATCGCCCTCCGGCGCCGTCGGGGCGGGGCGGGCGGCGCCGACGCGCCCCGCTAGCCTCCACCCCCGTGAGCATGCCTTCCTTCGCCCCGGGTGCTGATCCCGGGCCTGACTTCACCGCCCTGCTGCGCCACGTGGGGCTCGCCCCCGAGGCGCCGGGTGCACCGATCGGCCCCGAGCTCGCCATCACCCACGGCACCACCGTCGTGGCGGTCCGCTACCGCGACGGCGTGGTCATGGCCGGCGACCGCCGGGCCACCTCGGGCAACCTCATCAGCCACCGCAGCATCGAGAAGGTGTTCCCGGCCGACCGCTGGTCGGGCGTGGCGATCGCCGGCGCCGCGGGCCCAGCCATGGAGATGGTCAAGCTCTTCCAGCTCCAGCTCGAGCACTACGAGAAGGTCGAGGGCGTGGCCCTGAGCCTCGAGGGCAAGGCCAACCAGCTGTCCCAGATGGTCCGCAGCCACCTGCCGGCCGCCATGCAGGGCCTCGCGGTCGTGCCGCTGTTCGCCGGGTTCGACCAGCGGCGCGGCATCGGCCGCCTCTTCCAGTACGACGTCACGGGCGGCCGCTACGAGGAGGACGACTACGCCACCTCGGGCTCGGGCGGCCTCCACGCGGCCACGGTCGTCAAGCTCGGCTTCCACGAGGGAGCGGGGCGTGACGAGACCGTCGACCTCGCCCTCCGAGCGCTCGTGACGGCCGCCGACGAGGACTCCGCGACCGGTGGACCCGATCCCGCACGCGGCATCTGGCCGGTGATCGCCACCATCGACGCCTCGGGCTTCACCCGCCTCGACGATGCCGAGCTGGCCTCCCGCTTCGCCGCCCTCACCGCTGGAGGTGACGCATGAGCATGCCCTTCTACGTCGCACCCGAGCAGGTGATGAAGGACCGCGCCGACTACGCGCGCAAGGGCATCGCCCGGGGCCGCAGCCTCGTCGCGGCCGTCTGCACCGAAGGCATCGTGGTCGTCGCCGAGAACCCGTCGAGCACCCTGCGGAAGGTCTCGGAGATCTACGACCGCATCGCGTTCGCCGGGGTCGGCAAGTACAACGAGTTCGACCAGCTCCGCATCGCCGGCGTGCGCGCTGCGGACCTCAAGGGGTACTCCTTCAGCCGGGAGGACGTCGACGCCCGCAGCCTCGCCAACAACTACGCCCAGATCCTGGGCCAGGTGTTCACCCACGAGATGAAGCCCCTCGAGGTCGAGATCCTCGTCGCCGAGGTCGGCGCCGACCCCACGGCCGACCAGCTCTTCCACCTGCTCTACGACGGCACCGTCATCGACGAGGCGCGCTTCGCCGTGCTCGGCGGCGACGCCGAGGCGGTGACCGCCCGGGTGGCCGCCGACCTGCCCGACACCCCGGATCTCGGCGCCGCCCTCGGGGTGGCCACCGCCGCCCTCGCCGGCCCCGAGCGCACGCTCAGCCCCGGCGAGCTCGAGGTGGCGCTGCTCGACCGCAGCGCGCCGCGCCGCTGCTTCCGGCGCCTCGGCGATCCCGAGGTGGGCGAGCTGCTGGGCGGGCCGGACGCGCCTTGAGCCGCGGACGCGCCCGGCGGGCGGTGTTCATCGCCGCGGCGCTCGGCGCCCTCCTCCTGCCGGCCTGCTCCGGGAGCGACGAGCCGGTCACCACCTCGACCACGGTCGACGAGGGCCGCGGTGGGGTCAACACCCGTGTCTGGGCCGTGCAGTTCTGCGCCGCCTTCGACAGCTGGCTGGCCGGCCTCGAGGGCGAGCTGACCAGGGTCAGCGCCCGCGTCGGGCCCGGGGACCTGGCTGCGGGGCGCGCCGCGATCGAGGCGCTGTTCGCCCGGAGCGCGGCCCAGACCTCCGAGCTCCTCCGGGCGCTCGACGACGGCGGCGCCCCCGACGTCCCGGGCGGCATCGCGTTCGTGCACGCCCTTCGGGGGCGGGTGGCCACGTTCCGCAGCGCCATGGTCCGGGCCCGCGCCGACGCCGCGGCCCTGCCCGCTCGCGACGCCACCGCCCTGCAGCTCGGCACGGCGGCCCTCGTGAACCGCTACGAGCAGCGCATCGACGAGGCCAGCCGCGCCCTCGCCGACCTCGACCGGGACCGGGTCCATCCGGACCTGCGCGACGCCCTGCTCGCGTCGTGTGCGTCCTGAGCGGTGGCCCCACCGGTACGGTGACGCCGTGGAGCGCAGGATCTACGGCCTGGAGAACGAGTACGGGGTGACCTGCACCTCGCGCGGCCAGCGGCGCCTCAGCCCCGACGAGGTCGCCCGCTACCTGTTCCGCCGGGTCGTGTCGTGGGGGCGCAGCTCCAACGTCTTCCTCGCCAACGGCGCCCGGCTGTACCTCGACGTCGGCTCCCACCCGGAGTACGCCACGCCCGAGTGCGACTCGGTGCGCGAGGTCGTCGTCCACGACAAGGCGGGGGAGCGGATCCTCGAGCAGCTGCTGCGCAGCGCCGAGGAGCGCCTGCGCGAGGAGGGGATCAGCGGCACCGTCTACCTGTTCAAGAACAACACCGATTCGGCGGGCAACTCCTATGGCTGCCACGAGAACTACCTCACGAGCCGCCGCGACGACTTCGGGCACTACGCCGAGGTGCTGATCCCGTTCCTCGTGAGCCGCCAGATCTACGCGGGCTCCGGCAAGGTGCTCCAGACCGCGCGCGGCGCCATGTTCTCGATCAGCCAGCGCGCCGAGCACATCTGGGAGGGGGTGTCGTCGGCCACCACGCGGTCCCGTCCGATCATCAACACCCGCGACGAGCCCCACGCCGACGCCGAGCGCTACCGCCGCCTCCACGTGATCGTCGGCGACTCCAACATGAGCGAGCACGCCACGTTCCTGAAGGTCGGCGCCACCTCGCTGCTGCTGCGCATGCTCGAGGAGCCCAACGTCGTCCTGCGCGACATGACCCTCGAGAACCCGATCCGGGCCATCCGCGAGATCAGCCACGACCTGACCTGCACGCGTCGGGTCAAGCTCGCCAACGGGCGGGAGGTGTCCGCCCTCGACATCCAGAGCGAGTACCTGAACCGGGCCCTGCGCTTCGCCGAGACCCGTGGCCTCACCCCCGAGGAGAAGCAGGCGCTCGACGCCTGGGAGGACGCGGTCACCGCGATCGAGCGCGATCCGCTGTCCCAGACGCGCGGCTGCGACTGGGTGATCAAGCACAACCTCATCGAGGCCTACCGGGCCCGCCACGGCCTGTCCCTGGCCGACCCCAAGGTCGCTCTCATCGACCTGCAGTACCACGACATCAGCCGGGACCGGGGCCTCTTCTACCGGATGCAGGCGCGCGACGCGGTCGACCGCATCTGCACCGACGACGAGATCGACACCGCCATGGACCTCGCGCCGCAGACCACCCGCGCCCGGCTGCGGGGCGAGTTCATCCGCAAGGCCAAGGAGCGCAAGCGCGACTACACCGTCGACTGGGTGCACCTGAAGCTCAACGACCAGGCCCAGCGCACGGTGCTCTGCAAGGACCCGTTCAAGGCCCACGACGAGCGCGTCGACAAGCTCATCGCCTCGCTGTGAGCATCCGCTGATGCCGACCTACCGCGAGCTCGTGGTGCGCGAGGTGCTGGCCGAGCGGCCCGGCCTGATCCGGGTCGGGCTCGACGACGGCAGCCGCGCCTACGCGCTGACCCAGCTCACGGGCCGGGTCGCCGCCGGCGATCGCGTGATCGTCAACACCACCGCCGTCGATCTCGGGCTCGGCACCGGCGGCTGGCACGTCGTGCACTGGAACCTCACCGCACCACCCGCGCCCCAGCCCGGTCCCGGGCACCTCATGAAGCTGCGGTACACGAGCCTCCAGGTCGACGCCGGCGCCGCCGAGGAGGACGGCGTCGATCCACCGGCGGACCTCGAGGGCGTGCCGGTCGTGGTCGCCGGCGTCCACAGCCAGGTGCCGGTGCTGGCCGCGGCGATCGCCGCCGAACGGCCCGGGTGTCGGGTGGTGTACGTGATGACCGACGGCGGGGCGCTGCCGCTGGCCCTGTCGGACCAGGTCGCCGACCTGCGCGCCCGCGACCTGCTGGCGGGCACGGTCACCGCCGGCCACTCGTTCGGCGGCGACGTGGAGGCCCTGAACGTGCCCGCGGCGCTGGTCTCGGCGCGGCACCGGTTCGGGGCCGACGTGGTGCTCGTCGCCATGGGTCCCGGCGGTGCGGGGACCGGCAGCCGCCTCGGGTTCTCGGCGCTCGACGTGGCGCCGGCCCTCGACGCCGTCGCGTGGCTCGGCGGCCGCCCCATCGCGTGCGTGCGCGCCTCGGAGGCCGACCCGCGCCCTCGCCACCAGGGCATCAGCCACCACACCCGCACCGCGCTCGACGCTGTGCGGAGCACGGTGGAGGTCGTGCTCCCACCCGGGCTCGGCCCGGCGCCACCGCGCCACCACGTGGTCACGATCGATCCCGGCGACGTCGGCGCCCTCCTCGCCGCCGCCGGCCTCCAGGTCACCACCATGGGCCGCAGCCCGGCCGAGGACCCCTGCTACTTCGCCGCCGCGGCCGCCGCCGGCATCCACGCCGCCCGGTCCGTCGTCGACCGATCGCCCGCGTCGTAGGGTCCCCGGATGGCCGTCGCCAAGGTGGAGCGCCTGCTCGTGCTCATGAACGTGCTGCTCGGCGCGGCCACGCCCGTGAGCGCGGTCGAGCTCCATCGCCGCGTCCCCGGCTACCCCGAGGAGGACGCCTCGTTCCGACGCGCCTTCGAGCGCGACAAGGAGGAGATCCGCGAGATGGGCGTGCCCCTCCTCGTGGAACCGATCGCCGGCACCGATCCACCGCTCGTCGGCTACCGGATCCGTCCGCAGGACTACGCCCTCGCCGACCCCGGCCTGGACCCCGACGAGCTCGAGGCGCTCCACCTCGCCGCCGCGGTGGTCGGCCCCGCCGGCGGCCTCGGCCAGAGCGCGCTCTACAAGCTGGGGGGCACCGCCGCCCCCGGCCACGAGCGCACCGAGATCCCGGCCTCGCCCGACCTCGTCGCCGCGTTCACCGGCGTCGCCGAGCGACGGATCCTCCGGTTCGGCTACCGCGACCTGGCACGGGTGGTGCACCCCTACCGACTCGAGTTCCAGCGGGGCCGGTGGTACCTGAACGGCTTCGACGAGACGCG
>CAZUYW010000176.1:4907-6488 GCA_964624775.1 uncultured Iamiaceae bacterium | reverse complement strand
CGGCTACCCGGGCGAGACCGAGGAGGACCACGACGCGCTGCTCCGCTTCGTGGAGGAGGCCGAGGTCGACTGGTGCGGGTTCTTCGCCTACTCGAGCGAGGACGGCACCTACGCCGCCGAGCTCGACGGCCAGGTGCCCGCGGCGCTGGTGCACGAGCGCCTCGCTGAGCTCCAGGAGCTCCAGGACCGCATCACCGCGGGAAAACGTGACGATCTGATCGGTGCGCGGGTCGAAGTGCTCGTGGACACCCCTGGCGTGGCGCGCTCGCACCGTGAAGCCCCCGAGATCGACGGCATCATCCGCGTTCCCGACCACCTCGCGGCTGGTACCTTCACCGCTCTCACCGTGACCGGGGCGCTCGGCCCCGACCTCGAGGCGTCCTGATGAGCACCCACCCTTCCCCTGACCCCGGCGTCGACGCCGAGATCGCCGGCCGCTACGGGCCGGGCGCCCTGCTGACCCCGGCCAACCTCATCACGATGATGCGCCTGGTGCTGTCGCCGGCCCTGCTCGTGATGATCGTCAAGGAGCCCACGTCGTGGGCGGCCGCCGGGTTCTGGTTCGTGCTGGGGGCCACCGACGGGATCGACGGCTACCTGGCCCGGCGCCACGGCACCACCCGCTCGGGGGCCTTCCTCGACCCGCTGGCCGACAAGGTCCTCGTGCTCGGCGCCCTGTTCGCGCTCGTCGCCGCGGGGCGCTTCTGGATCGTGCCCGTCGCGATCATCACGGCCCGCGAGGTGGCGATCAGCGTGTTCCGCACCCGCCTCGGCCGTCACGGCCTCGCCGTCCCGGCCCGCCCGCTCGCCAAGGTGAAGACGGTCGTGCAGGAGCTGGCGATCTTCCTCGCCCTGCTGCCGCCCACCGGCGACAAGCCGGCGCTGGCCACCACCGTGCTGTGGGTGGCGGTCGCGTTCACGCTCGTGAGCGGCGCCCAGTACCTGCTCGACGGTCGCAGCGCCGCCACCCGGCTCGGCCACCGCGCCGCGACCGCCTGACCGGGTGGGCGCCGCGGGCCACGACGCCGACGTCGTCATCGTCGGCGCGGGTCTGGCCGGCCTGCGGGCGGCCCGGATCGTCACCGGTGCGGGCCTGTCGGCCGTGGTCCTCGAGCGCGGCGACGCGGTCGGCGGACGGGTCCGCACCGACGAGGTCGACGGCCACCGCCTCGACCGCGGCTTCCAGATCCTCCTGACCGGCTACCCCGAGGTGCAGGCCGCGCTCGACCTGGGCGCGCTCGACCTCTGCCGCTTCGACCCCGGGTCTCTCGTGTGGACCGGTCAGGCCCTCCAGCGGGTGGCCGACCCGTTCCGTCGCCCGGGGGCGCTCCTCGACACGCTGCGGGCCGACGTCGGCTCGCTCGCCGACAAGGTCCGCATCGCCCGGTACCGCCGCCGGCTGCTGTCGACCCCGGCCGTGCGCCTGCTCCAGCAGCCGGACCGCACCGCCCGGGAGGCGCTCGAGGCCGAGGGCTTCAGCGTCGAGCTGATCGATCGCTTCTTCACGCCGCTGCTCGGCGGCATCCAGCTCGATCCGACCCTCGGCGGCTCGGCCCGGATGGCCGAGGTGATCTTCCGCAC
>CAZUYW010000176.1:0-4807 GCA_964624775.1 uncultured Iamiaceae bacterium | reverse complement strand
GCGGGCCGCTACGTCACCGGCGACCACCGGGACACGCCGTCGATCCAGGGCGCGCTCTTCTCGGGCCGTCGCTGCGGCGAGGCCGTCGTCGCCGATCTCCGGGCCTGAAGCCCGCGCCGTCGGCCTAGGGTGCCGCCCATGCGCTGTGAGGTCGTCGCCGTCGGAACCGAGCTGCTCCTGGGGCAGATCCAGGACACCAACTCCTCGTGGATCGGCGAACAGCTCGCCCTCGTGGGGATCGACACGTTCTTCCAGACCAAGGTGGGCGACAACCTCGACCGCATCGTCGCCACCCTCGAACTCGCCCTGTCCCGGGCCGACGCGGTCATCGTGTGCGGCGGCCTCGGCCCCACCCAGGACGACATCACCCGCGACGCCATCGCCAAGGTGATGGGCGTCGAGCTCGAGCTCGACGACGAGGTGGCCGCCCGCATCGAGCACATGTTCAGCTCGCGGGGCCGGCGCATGGCCGCCAACAACTTCCGCCAGGCCGAGGTGCCCGTCGGGGCCACGGCGATCGCCGACCCCCAGCCCGGCACCGCGCCCGGCCTGATCTGCCCGATCGGCGAGGGCGCCGACGCCAAGGTGATCTACGCGGTGCCCGGCGTGCCCTACGAGATGAAGGTCATCGTCGGGCAGGCGATCCTGCCCGACCTCGAGCGCCGGGCCGGCATCACCGCCACCATCCGCTCGCGCACCCTGCGCACGTGGGGCGAGAGCGAGTCGGGCCTCGCCGAGCGGCTGGCCCACCGGGTCGAGGAGCTCGATCGCACGGGCAACGCCACGCTCGCGTACCTGGCCAGCGGCATCGAGGGCATCAAGGTGCGCCTCACCGCCAAGGGCGCCTCCGCCGAGGAGGCCGAGGCGCTGCTCGCCGCCGAGGAGGCTGCCGTGCGCGCCGAGCTCGGCGACCTCGTGTTCGGCATCGACGACGAGACCATGGAGTTCGCGGTGCTCGCGATGCTGCGGGAGCGGGGGCTCACGCTCGGCGTCGCCGAGTCCCTCACCGGCGGGATGATCGGGTCTCGGATCTGCGACGTGCCCGGCGCGTCGGACGTGTTCCGGGGGTCGATCGTGGCCTATGCCAGCGACGTGAAGTTCTCGGTGCTCGACGTGCCCGAGGGGCCGGTCGTGTCCGCCGACGCGGCGAAGGCCATGGCCGCCGGCGCCCGCCGGGTGCTCGGCACCGACGTGGGCGTCGCGGTCACCGGTGTCGCCGGCCCCGACCCGCAGGAGGGCAACGACCCCGGCACCGTCTTCGTCGGCTTCGACCTCGGCCCGCTCGACGGCGAGGCCGGGCCCGAGGCCTTCGAGGTGAAGCTGCCCGGCAACCGCCGCCAGATCCGCGAGTTCTCGGTGATCACCGCGCTCAGCGCCCTGCGCGGCCGCATCCTCGCCCTCGGCTGACGTGCGGGCGTTCCTCGGGATCTGGCCGGACGACGCCACCCGCGACGCGCTCGACGCCCTCGAGCGACCCGCCGTCGACGACCTGCGCTGGACCACCCGCGACCAGTGGCACGTCACCCTGCGGTTCCTCGGCGAGCTGGGCGACCACGAGGTCGACCCGCTCCTGGCCGCGCTGCGTGCCGAGGTGACAGGGGAGGGGCGGGTGCGCTGCGTCGCCGGCCCCGACACCGTGGTGCTGGGGCGGCGGATCCTCGCGGTGCCGGTGGCGGGGGTGGACGACCTGGCCCGCCGGGTGCTGGCGGTCGCCGAACCGTTCGGCAGCGACCACCCCGACGAGCCGTTCCGGGGCCACCTGACCCTCGCCCGGGCCCGGCGCCGCGTGCCCGCCCACCTGGTCGGATGGCCATTGGCGGCCACCTGGTCGAGCGCCACCGTCGACCTGATCGAGAGCCGGCTCGAGCCCGGCGGCGCCCGCTACGAGACGGTCGGTCGCGTCCCCCTGCACTGACCTCGTACCCCAGGGGGTAGGACCTTCGCCCCTGTTCGCCGCGTGTCCGATTCCGTACCGTGCGTGGTGTACCCCGAAGAAGGGACGGGTGCCATGGGCCGGTACCGGAAGGAGAGCTCCGAGCAGCGCGCAACGCGCCCGATCGGAGTCCCCGACCGGGGCGCGGCCGAGCCAGAAGGAGGCCAGCCATGACGCACGAGATCGTGATCCTCGGTGGTGGGACCGGCGGGACGCTCACCGCCAACCGCCTCCGCGCCGCCTACACCCCCGAGCAGGCCCACATCACCGTCGTCGACCAGGACGACCACCACGTGTACCAGCCCGGCCTCCTGTTCGTGCCGTTCGGCCTGACCTACCCGGCCGACATCGTGAAGCCCCGGCACCGCCAGCTCCACGCCAACATCGACTTCCACCAGAGCGACATCGACCACGTCGACATCGAGGCCCGCACCGTCGAGCTCACCGACGGCGACGTGCTGTCCTACGACGTGCTCGTGGTGGCCACCGGCGCCCGGCTCCTCCCCGAGGAGACCGAAGGCCTCGCCGACCTGGACACCCTCCCGAACGTCCACACCTTCTACACGCTCGAGGGCGCCACCCGGCTCGACCGCTCGCTGAACGAGTTCACCGAGGGTCGGCTCGTGATCAACGTCGTCGACATGCCGATCAAGTGCCCGGTCGCCCCGCTCGAGTTCGCCTTCCTCGCCGACTCGTTCTTCACCGAGCACAAGCGCCGCGACAAGGTCACCATCACCTACGTCACCCCGCTCGACGCCGCCTTCACCAAGCCCACCGCCGCCAAGACGCTCGGCGGGATGCTCGAGGAGCGGGGCATCGAGCTCGTCACCGAGTTCAACACCGGCGAGGTCGACGCCGAGGGCGGCCGCCTCGTGTCCTACGACGAGCGGGAGGTCCCCTTCGACCTCGCCGTCGTCATCCCGCTCCACGGCGGCCAGGCCTACGTCGGCCGCTCCGAGGGCCTCGGCGACGACCTCGACTTCGTGCCGACCGACCCCCACACGCTCCAGTCGACCGTGAAGCCCGAGATCTTCGCCGTCGGCGACGCCACCACGCTGCCCGCCTCCAAGGCCGGCTCGGTGACCCACTTCGAGGGCGACGTCCTCGTCGAGAACATCCAGCGCTTCCTCGCCGGCCAGGACCTCGACGCCACCTACGACGGCCACGCCAACTGCTTCATCGAGACGGGCTTCGGCAAGGCCATGCTCATCGACTTCAACTACGAGCAGGAGCCCGTGCCCGGGCACTTCCCCGCCAAGGTCGGCCTCCCGCTCATGAAGGAGTCCCGCCTCAACCACCTCGGGAAGCTCATGTTCCAGTGGTTCTACTGGCACGCCCTGCTCCCGGGGCGCGACATCCCCGGCATCGGCCACGACATGCCGACCGCCGGCAAGTCGCTGCCCGAGTCCTGACCGACCATCCGCCCACCACCAGAGGAGATCACCATGCCCACCAAGACCGTCGGCGGCGTCGACGTCGCCGTGACCGACGATGGCTTCTTCGAGCAGCCGGACCAGTGGACCGAGGCGATGGTCCCGGAGCTGGCCGCCGAGGAGGGCATCGACAGCGTGTCCGACCAGCACTGGACCGTCATCCGGTTCATGCGCAAGGAGTACGCCGAGAAGGGCACCGGGCCCACCGTCCGGGTCCTCGGCAAGACCTCCGGCGTGACCGTGAAGGAGCTGTACCAGCTCTTCCCGAAGGGCCCGGCCAAGGTCGCCGCCCGCATCGCCGGCATCCCCAAGCCCCGCGGCTGCATCTGAGCCGCACCCGCCCACCTCACCCACCTCACCTGCCATCCGCCGGCGCGACCCGCGCCGGCCAGCGAAAGGACCAGCCATGAGCGCCGACCCCATCGAGAAGGTCTCGATCATCATCTCCCGCGGCAGCCTCGACGGGATCTACCCCGGCCTGATCATGGCCAACGGCGCCCGCGCCGAGGGGATCGAGGCCAACCTGTTCTTCACGTTCTTCGGCCTCGACGCCATCCACGAGAAGCGCCACGAGCACATCAAGGTGGCCACCGTCGGCAACCCCGGCATGCACATGGCCACGCTGGTCGGCGTGCTTCCCGGCATGTCGGCGCTGGCCACCCACATGATGGAGAAGAAGATGTCCGACCTGGACATCCCGCCCATCGACGAGTTCATCGAGATGATCGGTGACACCGGGGCCGGCATGTACGCCTGCAAGGCCTCGGTCGACATGTTCGGCCTGAGCGCCGACGACTTCGTCGAGCAGGTGGACTCGATCATCACGGTCGGGGAGTTCTACGAGATCGCCGCCGGCGGCCAGATCATCTTCACCTGACGCTTGGTGCCGGGCGCCCCACCAGGCCCGGCGCAGCGACCGCGGGCCGGCCATCGGCCCGGCCGGCCCAGACGGACGAGGACCCCGCCTCCGGGCGGGGTCCTCGGATTTTTCGCGTTCGGTCCTTGCCACGAACACCTGTTCGAAATACCATGCGTGTCGTTCCGGCGTCGCCGGTTCGTCCCAGCCCAGCGGCCTCGGCGGCTTGGTTGTCAGACCCCCTCCGTATGGTCCTCACATCACCTCGCTGCCGCAGCGGCAGCCCCCAGCAACGCCGTTGAGGCACACGAAAGGAACGACGCCGATGGAGCGTGACAAGGCACTCGAGATGGCCCTCGCCGGGATCGAGAAGCAGTTCGGCAAGGGCTCGGTCATGAAGATGGGCGAGAAGACCACCATGGCCATCGGGACGGTGCCGACCGGCGCCCTCTCCCTCGATCTCGCCCTCGGCGTGGGCGGCCTGCCCCGCGGCCGGGTCGTGGAGATCTACGGCCCGGAGTCCTCGGGCAAGTCCACCCTCGCCATGCACGTGGTGGCCGAGGCCCAGCGCAACGGCGGCATCTG
>CAZUYW010000175.1:0-6522 GCA_964624775.1 uncultured Iamiaceae bacterium | reverse complement strand
GCAGGCCGAGCACCAGGCCCGCCGCCCACCAGGCGACCGCTCGGGCATCGAGGCGAAGGTGTTGGAGCACGGTCCCTCGGGGCACTGGGCGGATGGCCGACAGGCCGCAAGGCTACAATCCACCGACGCCTCGGACCGTTGCAGGTCCGGGCCCCAGCGCCGACCCGGAGGCGCGAGCCCCGAGGCGAAGGTGGACGGGTGACACGAGAACGATCGAGAGCCATGGCCACCGGGTGGGGACGAGCCTGATGCGCATCCTCTTCGTCGCGTGGCGCGACCTGGAGAACGAGCTCGCGGGCGGCTCCGAGGTGCTCATCGACCACCTCGCCTCCGGCCTCACCCAGCGGGGCCACGACGTCGCGCTGCTCTGCGCCAACCCGATCGGCGAGCCGCGCGCCTACCGCGTGCAGCCCAACGGCGGCACCATCGACCAGTACCTGCGGGCGCCCCTCTCCTACCTGCGCCACTTCCGCGACAGCGACCTGGTCATCGACGTCGCCAACGGGCTGAGCTTCTACAGCCCGCTGTGGCGCCGCGGCCCCTCGCTGTGCTTCGTCAACCACATCCACACCCATCAGTGGAACCAGTGGTTCCCGGCGCCGGTGGCCGCCGCGGGGCGCCTCCTCGAGCGGCGCGCCATGCCCGCGGCCTACCGCCACCGACTGTTCGTGGCCGTGTCGCCCTCGACCGCCGACGGGCTCGTCGAGCTCGGCGTCGACCGTGACCGCATCCGGATCATCATCAACGGCACCTCGATGCCCGAGCGCCCCGGCGTCGAGGCGGACGAGCCGCTGTTCGTCGGCCTCGGGCGCCTCGTCCCCCACAAGCGGTTCGAGATCGCGGTGCAGGTCTTCAACGAGCTGCGACCCGAGATCGGGGGCCGACTGGTCATCGCCGGCAAGGGGCCCGAGCTCGAGCGGCTGCGGGCCATGGCGGGGCCGGGGGTCGAGCTGCCGGGCAAGGTGAGCGAGGCCCGCAAGGAGGAGCTGCTCGGCAGCGCCTGGCTGATGGTGCACCCGGCGAGCCACGAGGGCTGGGGGCTGGTGATCACCGAGGCCGCGGCCTACGGCACGCCCTCGCTCGCCTTCCGGGTCCCCGGGCTGCGCGACTCGATCGTCGACGGCATGAGCGGGCTCCTCGTCGACGACCTCGACAGCCTCCGCGCCACCTGGCGCCGCATCGCCACCGACGAGGACCTCCGGCACCAGCTGCGGGCCGGCGCCCGCCGCCGCGCCGCGGCCTGCACCTGGGACCGCACGATCGACCGCTTCGAGGAGATCTGCGAGGAGGCGGTCGAGCGCCACCACCACTCGCTGCGGGTGCCGCACAGCTCCTGGACCGGCGCCGAGCCGGATCCGGTCGTGGCAGAGGACCCCCGCGAGCAGGGTCCCGAGTTCGCCGGCCTGCCCGTCGGCACCGGCCGCCCGGCGTTCACCGTCGTGCGGGACCGTCCCGACCTGAGCATCGTGATCCCGGCGTTCAACGAGGCCGCCCGGCTCCCGGTGTCCCTGCCGATCCTCCTCGACCACCTCGCGGGCCGGCGCGAGCGCACCGAGATCATCCTCGTCGACGACGGCAGCACCGACGACACCGTCGAGGTCGCCCGCGACCACCTCGACCGGGTTGGGCGCTCGGGGGTCCTGCGCCTCGGGCGCCACGCCGGCAAGGGCGGCGCGGTCCGGGCCGGCGTGGCACGGGCCACCGGTGATCGCATCGTGTTCATGGACGCCGACATGGCCACCGACCTCGCCCACCTCGACCCGCTCCTCGCCGCGCTCGACGACGTGCACGTCGCCATCGGCTCCCGCAGCGCCCCCGGCGCGGTCACCAACGGCGTCACCCCGTCGAGCGACGCCGCCCACCGCGCGTTCAACCAGCTCGCCCGCTCAACCACCGGCCTGCCCATCCTCGACTTCCAGTGCGGCTTCAAGGGCTTCCGCGGCGGCGTCGGTCGCCTCCTCTTCCACCTGCTGCACGAGCGGGGCTACGTCTTCGACGTCGAGCTCCTGGCCACGGCGCACCGCATCGGCTACCAGATCCGCGAGGTACCCGTGCGCTGGCAGGCCGTGCGCGGCTCCCACATGCGCATCGTCGCGGACTCCGCCACGATGGCCTACCAGGTCACCCGCATCGGCCGCCGCACCCGTCACGGCAAGCCGCTGTCGGCGATCGAGGCGTACGGCCGCGACCACGACGCCGCCCCCGAGCACGTCGCCAAGCTGGTGGCCGAGCACCTCACCCTGCCCGCCCCCGTCGCGCCCTGGGACCACGGCGCCCTCGCCCTGCTCCCGTTCGTGGAGCCCGTCGATGCCCGGACCATCGCCGAGGACCTCGCCGCCCAGGTGCCCGAGCTGGTCGTGTCGACCACCGTGCTCGACTCGAGCGCCATCTTCGATCCCACCAGCCACCGCCTCCGCCGGGCCCTCGCCGACTCCTGAGCCATGACCACCACCGAGCAGCTCCCGGCGCCCGCGTCGCGCCACGCACTCGCCCTCCTGCGGTTCCCCGATCCGCGCACGGACTGGGTCGTGGTCACCGTGGCCACCCTCGACACCCCGATCGCCGACCTCGAGACGGCCATCGCCCGCCTGCACGCCGCCGTGCCGATCGTCGGTGCGCGGCTCGCCGAGGAGACCTGGCTGCCCGGCGCACCGCCGGAGCCGATCGTGGTCGACGGCGACCCGCTCGGCCATCCCGAGCTCGATCGGCCCTTCGACCTCGCCTCGGAGGCCCCGCTGCGGCTCGTCGTGGGCGACGGCGGGCACCGCCTCGGCGTCGTCGGCCACCACGCGGCGTTCGACGGGCTCGCCCTCGTCGCCGTGCTCACCGCACTGGTCGGCGGCCCCCTTCCGAGCCCGGTCGACTCACCACCGCCAGGCGAGCCCGGCTCGAAGCTGCCCCTCCTGCAACGGCTCGCCCGCCCGGCCGATCGCGTGGCGCCCACCCCCGGCATCTGGCCCGGTGACGCGTACGAGGTCGCGGAGGTCACCGTCACCGGCAAGGGCGTGACCGGCGCGATCGCCGCCGCGTGCGTCGCCGCGGTCGCCGAGCACAACCGCACCCACAGCGCACCGCTCCGCAAGGTCGGCATCACCGTCGCCGTCGGCGGCCCGGCAGGGGTCGGCAACGTCGCGTCCTACCGACGCATCGACGTGGCCCCGGACGGCCAGGTGGCCGCCGAGGTGCAGGCCGCCCTGGCCAGCCCCGACGAGCCCGGTGAGCAGGTGCGCGCACCGAAGCTGGTGATGGCGCTGCTCGAGCCCGTGGTCGAACGGTTCTCCGACACCATCCTGGTGTCCAACCTCGGGCGGCACGAGATCCCCGGCGTGCACCGCCTCGACTTCTTCCCCGTCGCCCGGGGCCGGTCGGCGGTGTGCTTCGCCTCGGCCGCCGTGGCGGGCGGGGCGACCACGCTCACGCTGCGCGCCCGCGACCTCTCGCCCGGCGACGCCCGACGGCTGCTCGCCGACGCTGCGGCCCGGCTGGACCAGCCCCGCTGAGGCCCGGCGGCTCAGCCCGCGGCGGCGAAGGCCGCCCGCAGGGCCGCCAGCTGCTGGGTGCGCTCGAACCGCTCCACCACCACCCGACGGACCTCGGGGAACACGCGCCGCCGCAGCCCGGGATCGGCGAGGAAGTGCACCAATCCCTCGGCGAGGGCCCCCACCTCGTCGGGCACGCGGATGCTCGGCGCCAGCACCGCCTCGTGGTTGGTGCCGCACACGGTGGTGACCACCGGCAACCCTGACGCCATCGCCTCCACGTACGCGAGGCCGAACTGCTCGTTCCACACCCGGGTCGGACGGGGCGCGGTCACGAACACGGCGCACCGGCGGAGCAGCTCGGCGACCCCATCACCCGGCAGGGACCCCACGAACTCGACGGCGCCACCCGATGCGGCCGCCCGCTCGCGCACCATCGCCTCGAGCGGGCCGCGCCCCGCGACCACGAGGCGCGCCTCGGGCACCCGGGCCCGCACCAGGTCGAACGCGTCGAGCACGCGGTCGATGCCCTTGTTCGCCGCCAAGGGCGACACGAACACGGCGACCGGTTCCTCGACGGGCTCGGCCGGCGGGTGGAATCGCTCGGTGTCCAGCGGAGGCAGGACGACCGTGCACCGCTCCTCGGGGATCCCCAGCTCGACGCAGTGGTCCCTGGCGGCCTCGATCAGGCAGATGATCAGGTCCGCCGACCGGGCCCGATGCAGGGCCTGCCGGTACGGCGGCAGGCGGTACAGCGGGTTCCGGGCGTCGTTGCCCCAGGTCATGACGAAGCGCCGGGCACCGAGGCGGGCCGCGAGCGGGTCGAGCTGACCGGTGACGAGGGCGCACAGCTCCAGCGCACCCACCCAGTCCACCGCGCCGGGTGACGACACCGTCGCCAGGTCCCGGAACCAGGCCAGCGCACCGGCCTCGACGAAGCGCCGGGTGAGCCGTCGGTACGGCCGCAGCTCGAACGGCACAGGGTCGCCTGTGGGCACCTCCCCCACGGCCCCCACCGACGCATCGGGCATGGCGCCCAGCCACGCCAACTCGCGTCCCGGGCGCGACTCGGGCAGGGTCAGCCACAGCAGGCGCAGCGGATCGGGGGCCTCAGCGGGCACGATGGTCTCCCATGTCGAGCTTCAGTGTCGCGTCCTTCAACACCCGCTGGGGCCTGACCGTCGACGATCGCCCGTTCGACCTCGACCGCACCTGCGCGGCGCTCGATGCCGACCTGCTCGCCGTGCAGGAGGTGTGGCAGCCCCACGACGGCGAGCCCACCCTCGCCGAGGTGGCCGACCGGACCCGGGCATCGCTGCACACGGTCGCCCTCTCCGGCTCGACGGTGACCCCCCGACCCGAGATCACCGCTGACCCGGACCGTGCCGACGGGACGTGGGGCATCGCCCTGCTCAGCCGGCTCCCGGTGATCACCACCCGTGTACTGGACCTCGGCCGGCTGGTGGAGCGCTGGGACGTGGCGACGCGGTACGCCATCACCGCCGAGGTGCTCGTCGACGACACCCCGGTGGTCGTCGCCGCGATCCACCTGTCGTTCGCGCTCCCCAACGCGCTCGCCCAGCTCCGCCGGCTCGACGGTGCGCTCCCCCGCCACCGGCCGACGGTGATCGTGGGCGACTGCAACCTGTGGGGGCCAGCGGCGCGAGCCGTGCTGCGCGACCGTCGCCGCGCCGTCGTCGGGCGGACCTGGCCGGCGCACCGCCCCCACAGCCAGCTCGACCACATCTTCGTGTCGCCCGACATCGCGGTCCGCCACGGCGAGGTCCGGCCGCCGGCGGGGAGCGACCATCGGCCGATCCGCGCCGAGCTGGCCCTAGCCCGTCGCGCCACCTGAGCGGTCACGACCCCGAGGCCGCGGCCAGCCGGGGCACGCGGCGCCGCCGCTGGTGCATCCCCACCGCCACCAGCGCGGCGCCACCGTTGCCCACCCACCAGGCCCGGACCGCACCGTCGACCCCATCCGCGGGCACCCACCACAGCGCCGGCACCACGATGCCCAAGCCGAGCATGGCGGTGATCGCAACGGTCGCGAGCTGGTCCCTGCGGATGCGGGCCTCGCTCAGGCGCACCGAGGCGATCGCCCACGGCAGGCCCGCCACCATGAGCTTCGGCAGCGTCGCCGCGGCATCGGCCAGGACGCCGGGATCCACCCAGCGATCGGCCCCGGCCGCCACCACGAGCGAACCGGCGAACGCGAGCCCGGCCAGGCCGATCGAGATGCCGAAGGCCTCGCGGCTCCGCACCGGATCGATGCCGTCGACGCGTTCCAGCTCGGGCGCGTCGGCGTCCTTGGCCCCCTCGACCAGGAGGACCTGCGCGATCGCCGCGGGCGCGAGCATCACCAGTGCCGTCGCCACCCAGGCGAGGAAGTAGGCGCCGTAGGTCGCGTCGGACACGTGTTGGGCGACGAGCAGGGGCAGCACGAACTGCGGGGCCTGGCTCGCGAGCGTGGCGACCCAGTTGACGCCGGCGTAGCGGCTGATCCGCCGCAGGTCGCGCGGTCGACCGAACCGGGTCCGACCGGCGCGGGCGAGCGGCAGGGTGAGGGCGGCGACCACGCCCCCGATCGCCATCGGGGCGAGCATGAGGTGGTACAGCCAGAGGTCCTCGGTGCCGCCACGGTCCACCAGCACGAGGGGCATGCGCACCAAGGCGATCAGCCCGATCCGCACGACCAGCCACGCGAAGCGGCGGGCCGCCATCAGGCGCACGTCGACGAGCAGGGACACCGAGGTGGCCGCCGAGTAGCAGCAGAAGACCACCCAACCGGTCAGGTTGCCGGTGACCATCGCCGTGGCCCGCGTGTCGACGAGGGCCAGGTACCCCGCGCCCACCACGATCGAGGACACCACCGTGGCCACGATCGACCAGCCGAAGAGGTCGTCGTCGGCCCGCGCCGTTCCCGTGGCATGCCGGGCGAGCGCCACCGTGAGGCCCATGCCGGAGGCGTAGTTGACGAACTGGATGGCGGTGAACAGCGCCGATGCCCGCCCGACCTCCGACGCCGTGGCGACCCGCGACG
>CAZUYW010000174.1:0-6580 GCA_964624775.1 uncultured Iamiaceae bacterium | reverse complement strand
TACCCGCAGGTCACCACCCTGGTGAACCGCATCGACTGGCTCGGCAGCTTCGCCAACGAGGTGCCCTTCATCCTCGCCGCCGAGAAGCTCATGGAGATCGAGGCCCCGCCGCGCGCCCAGTGGATCCGCACGATCCTCTTCGAGCTCTCGCGCATCTCGAACATCTCGCTGTTCGTCGGCGACATGGCCCTCCACATCGGCGCCATGACCGCGGCGTTCTACGCCTTCCGCGACCGCGAGTTCGTGCTCAACCAGATCGAGTCGGTCACGGGCGGGCGCTTCCACCCGAACTTCGACCGCATCGGCGGCCTCAAGGACGATCTGCCCAAGGGCTGGATCGCCGACACCAAGGCCGTCATGGAGAAGATCCGCGACTTCTGCGACGAGATGGAGACCCTCGTCGAGGGCAACGAGATCTTCCAGGCCCGCACCCGGGGGATCGGCGTGATCCCCGGCGAGGTCGCCCTGGCCTACGGCCTGTCGGGCGCCAACCTGCGGGCCAGCGGCGTCGACTGGGACCTCCGCCGCGACGAGCCCGTGGGCCTCGCCTGGGACCAGGTCGACTTCAAGGTCTGGACCCACCCCGACGGCGACTCCTTCGCCCGCTTCTGGGTCCGCCTCCAGGAGATCCGCGAGGCCACCCACATCGTCGACCAGCTCTGCGACGGCCTGCCGTCGGGCCCGGTCATGGCCAAGGTGCCCCGCATCATCAAGGTGCCCGAGGGCGAGGCCTGGGTGGCCACCGAGAACCCGCTCGGGGAGATGGGCTACTACGTCGTCTCCAAGGGCGACCTCGGGCCGTTCCGGGTGAAGATCCGCACCGCCTCGTTCAACAACGTCTCGATCGTGCCCTGGGTCTGCCGCGGCGTGTACGTCCCCGACGTCGTCACGATCCTCGCTTCGCTGTACTTCATCCTGGGAGACATCGACCGATGAGCCCCACGGTCCTCGGCCTCTTCGACGCCTACTGGCAGTCGTCGATCCTGCGCGTCCTCGGCATCCTCGTGGTGGTGCTGCTGCCCGCCGGCACGTTCGTGTACCTCTTCTTGTTCAAGATGGTCTCGTTCATGCAGAGCCGGCTCGGCCCCATGGAGGCCGGTCCGTTCGGCTCGATGCAGCTGCTCGCCGAGGTCGGCAAGTTCATCCAGAAGGAGGACATCATCCCCGAGCGGGCCGATGTCCCCCTGTTCAAGTTCGCCCCGTACCTCGTGGTCGGCACCGTGCTGCTCGTCTACGCGGCGGTGCCCTTCGGGCCCGACATGTGGTTCACGAACCTCAACGGCGGCGTGTTCTACGTGCTGGCCGTGTCGTCGATCTCGAGCCTCGGCGTGCTCCTCGCCGGCTGGGCCTCGGCCAACAAGTACTCCCTCATGGGCGGCCTGCGTGCCGCCGGCCAGCTCATCGCCTACGAGCTGCCCATGGTCCTCGCCGTGATCGGCGTGGTCATCCAGGCCGGCACCATGAACCTCTCGGGCATCGTCGCCGCCCAGTCCGACGGCGAGATCTTCGGCATCGGGTTCCTCGGGAACCCGTACATCATCACCCAGTTCGTCGCCTTCGCCATCTTCATGATCGCCGTCCAGGCCGAGCTCGGGCAGACCCCCTTCGACATGCCCGTCGCCGAGTCCGAGCTCGTCACCGGCTACATGACCGAGTACTCGGGCCTGCGCTTCCTCCTGTTCTTCATCGGCGAGTTCGCCTCGGCCGGCGCCTTCGCCGCCGTGGCTGCCACGCTGTTCCTCGGCGGCTGGTCGCTGCCGGGCGTCGACCTCAGCGCCAACTGGATGAACGTCGTCGGCCCGCTCGTGATGCTGGCCAAGATGACCGCCATCGCCGGGCTCATCTTCTTCGTCCGGTTCACCTTCCCCCGCTTCCGTGAGGATCAGCTCCAGAAGCTGGCGTGGACGGTGCTCATCCCGATCTCGCTGCTGAACATCCTGGCCACCACCGTCTTGAAGGTTGCGTTCTGATGGCGCCTCGAAACAAGGTTCCCGGCCTGCTCAAGGGCATGGGGGTCACCTTCAAGGAGATGACCCAGACCATGTGGCCCGGCGAGGGGGCGAAGCGCTTCCTCCAGCCGCCGTCGCCGGCCAAGGGTGCGGCCACCGTGCAGTACCCCCACGTCAAGGAAGCTCCTCCGGACCGCGCCCGCGGCGTGATCGCCCTCAAGGAGGACAACTGCACGGTCTGCATGCTGTGCGCCCGCAGCTGCCCGGACTGGTGCATCTACATCGAGGGCCACAAGGAGAAGGCGCCGCCGCGCCGTCCCGGTGGCAAGGAGCGCACCGTCTCGGCGCTCGACCGCTTCGACATCGACTTCGCGCTCTGCATGTACTGCGGCATCTGCGTCGAGGTGTGCCCGTTCGAGGCGCTCTTCTGGAGCCCCGAGTTCGAGTACTCCGAGCCGCGGATCGCCGACCTCCTCCACGACAAGTCCCGCCTCGGCGAGTGGATGGAGACGGTGCCCGACTTCCTGCCCTATGAGGCCGGGTCCGAGGCCAAGGTCAAGAAGGTGCCCCGGTGAACCTCATCCTCGCCGCTGCCGCCAACGCCGACGCCCCCACCCTGGTGGCGCAGAACGTCGCCTTCGGGATCATCGCCGCCATGATGATCTTCTCGGCGTTCCGGGTCGTGACCACCTCCAACGTGGTCCACGCCGCCTTCTACCTGGTGTGCGTGCTCGCGGGTGCGGCCGCCCAGTTCATCCTCCTCGGCGCCGAGTTCGTCGCCCTCACCCAGGTGCTGGTGTACATCGGCGCCATCGTGGTGCTGTTCCTCTTCGGCATCATGCTCACCAAGGCGCCGATGAAGGGCGAGGAGCACGTCGGCAACGATGCCTGGGTCATCGGCACGGGCACGGCCATCGCCGTGCTCGCCCCGCTCGCCTACGCCCTCGCCGACGGCTTCGGCAAGGACAAGCTCCCCGCCGACCTCATGCCCACCGACACCGGTGCGCTGAGCGACACCCTCTTCTCGAGCTACCTCCTCCCGTTCGAGGTGGTCTCGCTGCTCCTGCTGGCCGCGCTGATCGGCGCCATCGTGATCGCCCGTCGGGACTAGGAGGCCACGTGTACCTGAACTCCTTCCTCCTCCTCGCCGCCGTGCTCTTCAGCATCGGCGTGTACGGCGTGCTGGCCCGCAAGAACGGCGTGATGGTGCTCATGTCCATCGAGCTCATCCTCAACGCCGTGAACATCAACCTGGTGGCCTTCTCGGCCATGACCGGTGCCCTCACCGGCCAGGTGTTCGCCCTGTTCGTGATCGCCGTCGCCGCCGCCGAGGTCGGCGTGGGCCTGGCCCTCGTGCTGGCGATCTTCCGCCTCTACCGCAACGTCGACCTCGATGAGGTCGACCTCATGAAGGGCTGATCGTGCTCACCCACGTCTGGATCATCCCGCTCATCCCGGCGCTGTCGTTCGTCACCATCCTGGCGATCGGCAAGAAGCTGCCGCGCGGTGGGTCCGAGGTCGGCATCGCGTCGGTCGCCATCTGCTTCGTGCTGGCGCTCAGCGTGGCCGCCGGCTGGATCGGCCGGGTCAACAACCCGCCCGCCGAGGGTCACACGGCAGCGGCTGCCACCGCGGTCACCGGCGAGTCCGCCGGTGCCGCCGCCAAGGCCGACACCGAGCCGGTCAAGGCCGTGTCCGAGGCCGAGCCCACCAAGGCCGAGGGCGAGGCGGGCGCCGAGGGCGAGGCCGGCGGCGAGGAGGAGCACCACGTCACCGAGCCGGTGATCCGCCAGATCACCTGGTTCCAGAACGCCGGCGTCAAGATCCAGGTCGGCACCATGATCGACGGGCTCAGCGCCCTGCTGCTCGTGGTGGTCACCTTCATCTCGCTGCTGGTGCACATCTTCTCCACCGACTACGTGGCTGGTGATCGGCGCTACACCCACTACTTCGGGTTCCTCAGCCTGTTCACGGCGTCGATGCTCTTCTTCGTCATCTCGTCGAGCACGCTGCAGATGATCGTGGGCTGGGAGCTCGTCGGCCTCTGCTCGTTCGCCCTCATCGGGCACTGGTGGGAGGAGAAGCCGAACTCCGACGCCGCGCTCAAGGCCTTCCTCACCAACCGCGTCGGCGACGTCGGCCTGCTGTGCGGGATGATCATCCTCTACTTCGCCTCGAAGGGCTCCTTCGACATCGTGAAGATCAACACGATGGCCAACGAGGGGGCGATCCGCCACACGCTCCTGCTGGTGGCGTCGTGCTCGCTCATGACCGCGGTCATGTCGAAGTCGGGTCAGTTCGTGCTCCACACCTGGCTGCCCGACGCCATGGCCGGCCCCACGCCGGTGTCGGCGCTCATCCACGCCGCCACCATGGTGGTCGCCGGCGTGTACATGATCGCCCGGCTCTACGGCGTGTTCTTCAACGGCCTGCAGATCGGCAACTCGAACATCAACTTCATGGCGGTGGTCGGTGCCGTCACCGTGGTGTTCGGCGCCCTGCTCGCCTTCGTGCAGAGCGACATCAAGAAGGTGCTCGCGTACTCCACGGTCAGCCAGCTGGGCTACATGGTGATGGCGCTCGGCGTCGGCGCCTGGACCGCAGCCATCTTCCACCTCTTCACCCACGCCATCTTCAAGGCCTGCCTGTTCCTCGGGTCGGGCTCGCTGGCCCACCACATCCACTCCTTCGACATGAAGAAGGACATGGGTGGGATGCGCAAGGTGATGCCCACGACCTACAAGACCTTCCTGGTCGGCACGGCCGCGCTGATGGGCCTCCCGTTCATCACCGCCGGCTTCTGGTCCAAGGACGAGATCCTGGCCGGCGCCAACCAGCTCGGTGGGTCCGGTGGCTACAAGCTCATGCTCGTCATGGGCCTCATCGGCGCCGTGTGCACCTGTGCCTACATGACCCGGGCCATCTGGTACGTCTTCTTCGGCGAGGCCCGCGGCAAGTCCGCCGAGCACCACCTCCACGAGAACGGCCCGCGCATCGTCGTCCCGCTGATCATCCTCGCCTTCGGCTCGATCGTCGCCGGCTGGACCAACCTCCCCCACAAGGTGTTCGGCATCGCCCCGCCGCACTGGGCCACCCTGAAGTTCGAGCACTACGTCCAGCCCACGGGCGCGTACTTCCCGAGCGCCGAGATCGGCTTCCGGGCGCCCGAATTCGTGCCGTGGATCGCCGTGGCCTCGCTCGCCGCCATCATCATCGGCGCCGGCTGCGCCTACGCCTGGTACTTCAAGGGCCTCGGCCCGCACGGCATCACCGAGCGCAACAAGCTCGCCAAGGCCGGCTACACGGTGCTCGAGAACAAGTACTACCTGGACAAGCTCTACACCGACATCATCGCCGGTGGCTTCAAGGGGCCCATCGCCAAGGGCGCCAACTGGATCAACCAGCACGTCATCGACGGGCTGGTCAACTTGGTGGGCACCACCGCCCGGGACACGGGTGGCTGGGTCTACCGCCGGATCGACCAGGGTGTCGTCGACACCGTGGTGAACGGCTCGGGTCTTGCTGCTGAGGGGACCGGCGAGGTCCTCCGGAAGACGCAGACCGGCCGGGTCCAGGCCTACGGGGCCTATTTGTTCCTGGGGGCCGCCGTGCTGGCCACCATTCTTGTGATCGCTCATTGAGGACGAGGGAGTCGAAACCGTGAAGGACCTGCTCAACGGCTGGGGTGCCACCGCCGTCGTGTTCCTGCCCCTGGTGGGAGCGGCGGTGATGCTGGCGATCCCCAAGTCAGAGGAGACCTGGCACAAGGTCGTGGCCCTGGCCACGAGCGTGGCGGTGTTCGTGGTCGGCGTGGCCCTCGCGGTCAACTTCGACTACGACCACACCGACAAGATGCAGTTCCTCGTCGACAAGAAGTGGATCGAGCTCATCAACGCTCGCTACATCGTCGGCATCGACGGGATCGCCCTCCCGCTGCTGCTCCTGACGGTGTTCGTGGTGCCGCTGGTCATCATCTACTCGTGGAACCACTTCCCCGAGCCCCACAACCCCAAGGCCTTCCTGCTCCTCATGCTGGTCCTCGAGACCGGCATGATCGGCAGCTTCGTGGCCGAGGACCTGCTCCTGTTCTTCGTGTTCTTCGAGCTCGTCCTGCTCCCGATGTACTTCATGATCGGTGTCTGGGGCGGTGAGGACCGCAAGTACGCCTCGCTGAAGTTCTTCCTCTACACGGCGTTCGGCTCGGCGCTCATGATCGTGTCGATCCTGGCGGTGTACTTCTTGTCGCCCACCGTCGGCGGGCAGCACTCCTTCTCGATGATCGCCCTGTCGGACTGGGCCGGCGCCGGCCTCGCCCGCAGCACCGCGATCCTCGTGTTCGGCGGCTTCTTCATGGGCTTCGGCATCAAGGTGCCGATGTTCCCGTTCCACACCTGGCTGCCCGACGCCCACACCCAGGCCCCCACGCAGGGCTCGGTGATCCTGGCCGCCGTGCTCCTGAAGCTCGGCACCTACGGCTTCGTCCGCATCGCGATCCCGATCCTCCCCGAGGGGGCGCACTGGTGGGCGCCGATCATCGGCGGCCTCGCCTGCGTCGGCATCATCTACGGCGCCCTGGGCTGCCTCGCCCAGACCGACATGAAGCGCCTCATCGCCTTCTCCTCGGTGGCCCA
>CAZUYW010000173.1:4527-6588 GCA_964624775.1 uncultured Iamiaceae bacterium | reverse complement strand
ACCAGCGCATCGTCGACCTTGACGAACGCTGCTTCGAGCCGGGGATCGGACACCGCTTCCATGCCCACCATCTTGCCCAGCGGGTGTGACAGTGAAGCCCTTTCCGTCATCCACAGCCTGTTCTGGGGCATGTGGAGATCGGGATGCTCAGGCGTCCACGGTCACCCCGCGCCAGAACGCCACGCGGTCCTTGATCTCGGCGGCGGCGTCCTTCGGGTCGGGGTAGGTCCAGGCGGCATCGGCGTTGGTCTGGCCGTCGACCACCACGTCGAAGTACGACGCCGTGCCCTTCCAAGGGCAGACGGTGTGCTTCTCGCTCGCCCTGAAGTGCTCGCGGACGAGGGACTCGGGTGGGAAGTAGTGGTTGCCCTCCACCACGATCGTGTCGTCGCTCTCCGCGATGACCGTGTCGTTCCAGATCGCTCGTGCCATGGTGCTCCTCGTCGTGGCCCGAGATGGGCCGGTCCCGGCGCCAACGCCGTCGGCGCGCTGGCTGTTCCCGAACGCCTGGGCGCGCTGGTCATCCGGACCCTGGGCAGCCTCGTCGTCGCGGCCACACGCCGAGCGTGTCGACCCGAACGACCTGACGGGCGGCGTCCACCCAGCGAAGGGTGACGCGATGGCGACTCGCGCGCACGACGGCCGGTTCCACCGGTCGCGATCGCTCGGCACGGGCCGTCCGATCGACGACGCAGGCCAGGATCAGCGCGCCGTCGCCGTGTTCGTCCACGTCCTCGATCATCACCTGGTGGCCGGTGAGGGCATCGGGTTGTGGCACCACGTGGGCGCGCGTCCGGGCGAGGCGGGCGATCGCGGCACGGACCTCGGCGAGGCCGGACCCGGACCACGAGGAGGCGAGCTCCGGATGTGGGTCGTCGGGGGTGGCGAGGGCCTGCTGGTACTGCCGGTCGGCGCGTCGGTAGGCCGCGATCCACGGCTGGTCGCCAGGCTGGAACCGGTCAGCGTCGTCCGCGGGGTCCTTCGGTGCGGGATCGGGCAGCGGTGCTGGCTGGTGGTGGGCGGCACGCCACGCGGCGCTCTTGGGTGCGAACTCCGCGGCGATGCCTGACGCCCACAGCGCCACCGGCACCAGGGCCAGGCAGGCGACGAGCACCCCCTTGCGGTGACGTGCCACCAGGCGCCGACCGAGTCCGAACACCCAGAGTGCGTTGGCGACGGGATCGTCCTCGTCGCAGCCGTACCCCCACGAGCTGTGGCGCCGAGCTGGACGACGAGGTGCGGGTCGGTGCGACGGCGCGGGCATGGCCGGCGCCGTACCCCGGTGCCCGGGGCCACATGCAGCTTTGCTCGAAACACCCCCTCTGAACCGGGCCAGACCGCCCGAACCGCCTGGTCTGGCGGGGAGGGGCGGTCAGTCGGTGGTGGCTTGGGCTTGGTGGGGGTTCAGGGTGACGGTGGTGGGCCGGGTGCGGTCGACGAGGGTCCCGCTCTGGCCGTTGGTGGCGGTCCAGGTGAGGCGCCAGCGGGTGGTGATGGTGGCGGTGCGGGCTCCGTGGGTCTGGAAGGTGTGGGCGCAGGCGAGGCCGCCGCTGCCGGTGGCGTTGGGGTGGGTGGGGTCGTAGGCGGTGCCGCCGCCGCGGCAGGTGGTGGTGGTGTCGTCGACGGTGACGGTGGTGGAGTCGAGGGTGGCGGTGAGCGTTGCGGACAGGCCGGGGATGGTGGCGGTGGTGGAGACCGGTGCGGTGTTGGTGGTCCAGAACCAGACGGGCACGCCGACCAGGGTCAGTCCGCCGCGTGGTGGCGAGGTCGCGACGTCGGGTGTGGGCAGCACGAGTTGGGATACCGCCATGTCTGCCACCAGCGCCGCAGCGTCCCGCGGGCTGATGAAGAAGAAGGCCGTCGAGCCATCGGAGCGCCGGACGCAGGTCGCGGTGCCTTCGCCCCCGTCGTAGAAGGGCTCGACGCTCCCTCCCAGGAGCAGGGCGCCGGCATTGTCCCAGGTGTTGTCGATCGTGCGGAAGACACACGAGCTGTAGGGCGAGCTCCCCGCTGAGCCGCCTCCCGACCCACCGCCGTCGCCGACACCCACCACGCCACCCG
>CAZUYW010000173.1:0-4427 GCA_964624775.1 uncultured Iamiaceae bacterium | reverse complement strand
GGCGAGGAGGGCGCCGGCGAGGCGTCCGTGCGCGGGGGAGCGGCGAGTGGGTCGTGGCATGGCCCGGGCTGTACCCGTCGACCCCGGGGATCATGGCGACTTGCCCGTATCACCCGTCCGGCGGGGCGGCGGGCACGCGCGCGGCTCAGCGCAAGGAGGCGAGCGGGGGGCGCTCGTGCAGGTCGAGCGTGACCGGGGGATGGCCCGGGCGTTGGAGGGTGGCCGGGCCCGGGGGGCGGCAGCCGGCCCGTTCGAGGATGGTCTGCGACACGGCGAGCGCCTGCGGACCAAGTTGGTCGAGGGGTCGGTTGCGATGGTCGCGGCGTCCGAGGTCGACCTGGGCGAGGTGGTCCACGCCGGTGGCGCGGGCGGCGTCGATGAGGAGGCCCACGTCGACGCCGTAGCCGATCACGAACGGGAGCTGCTCGAGGAGGCTCCGACGTCCGGCGTACTCGCCGCCGAGCGGCTGGGCGATCCCGCCGAGCTCGGGGAAGTACTGGGCGAGGAGCGGTCGGGCGAGGAGCTCGGTCACCCGGCCTCCGCCGACGCCGCCGGACTCAGGCCGGTGGTAGTGGCCCTTCACGAAGTCGATGGCCGGGTCGGTGAGGAGCGGTCCGAGGAGGCCGACGACGAAGGCGGGGTCGAAGCCGACGATGTCCGCGTCGATCCAGGCGATCAGGTCGCCGGTCGCGCTCCAGAGGCCCTTCCAGAGGGCCTCGCCCTTGCCGTGGCCCTCGCCGTGCTCGGCCAGGACCGTTGCGGCGTCGATGACGCGGGCGCCTGCCGCCGCAGCGACCGCAGCGGTGCCGTCGGTGGAGTGGTCGTCGACCACGAGCACCTCGTCGACCAGCGGCACGCCGTCGACCAGCGTGGTGCGGATGGCCTCGACGATCGCGCCGACGGTGGGTGCCTCGTTGCGGGCGGGGAGGCAGACCGAGACGGTGGCGCCGGTGGTCGCCTTGGCCGACACGAGGTCGTCGACGACGAACGCTGAAGCCGGGAACGAGGCGATGGTCCCGGCGGGCATGGGCGACATCGTCACCGCTCCGGAGCGTGCGGGCAAGACGGCAGGTGTCACCGCCCGCACTGGTGGAACCCCGAGGCACCGGCACTACCATCGGCGCGTCCCGGCAGCCGCCCCGCCCTGTTCCCCGAGGTCACATCATGAGCGTCACCGTCCGAGTGCCCACCACCCTGCGCACCCTCACCGCCGGCAGCTCCGAGGTCGAGGTGGCGGGCGGCACCGTCCGCGAGGTGCTCGACGCGCTCGAGGCCGTGCACCCGGGATTCAAGGATCGGCTGCTCGACGGCGACGGTGGCCTCCGGCGGTTCGTGAACCTGTACGTCGCGGACGACGACGTGCGCTTCCGCGAGGGCATGGACACCGCGGTCGCCGACGGCGACACGGTGTCGATCATCCCCGCGGTTGCGGGCGGCGCCAGCTGAGCGAGCCTCGCCGGGCTCCACGTCGGGACCCGAGCGCGACGGGAGGGCACCGATGGTCTCCCTCCAGTCCATCGGTGCCCGTCCCTGTTGAACCGGTCCGTCACCGAACTGGCTGCTCATCCATCGGAGCCACCACCGATCCGGACATGGGCCGTTCGGACCATTGTCGCTCTTCGTGTTGGGATGCTCACGGCACGTGACGCAGTCTCGGGTCCTTCGGGCGCCCCTGGTCAGCCCCGTCCATTAGCAGTCGACCCTCGCGGTTGCTAACGGCGCTCCGGAGTGGTTTGCTGTTAGCAGTCTCGAGAAGAGAGTGCTAACAGCACTGTCGCGTCCCTTGGAGGGAAATCACCGATGCCCAAGATCATCGCCTTTGACGAGCAGGCCCGGAAGGCCCTCGAGTCCGGCATGAACCAGCTCGCCGACGCTGTCGCCGTCACCCTTGGCCCGAAGGGCCGCAACGTCGTCCTCGAGAAGAAGTGGGGCGCCCCCACCATCACCAAGGACGGTGTCTCGGTCGCCAAGGACATCGAGCTCGAGGATCCCTACGAGCGGATCGGCGCCGAGCTGGTGAAGGAGGTCGCCAAGAAGACCGACGACGTCGCCGGCGACGGCACCACCACCGCCACCGTGCTCGCCCGCGCCATGGTGCGCGAGGGCCTCAAGAACGTGGCCGCCGGCGCCAACCCGATGGACCTCAAGCGCGGCATCGAGGCCGCCGTGGAGGCCGCCGTCGGCGCCATCCACGAGCTCGCCGTCGACGTCGACGACAAGGACCAGATCGCCAAGGTCGCGTCGATCTCGGCCAACAACGACACCGAGATCGGCGGCCAGATCGCCGAGGCCATGGACAAGGTCGGCAAGGACGGCGTCATCACCGTCGAGGAGTCGAACACGTTCGGCATCGAGACCGACTTCGTCGAGGGCATGCGCTTCGACAAGGGCTACATCTCGCCGTACTTCGTGACCGACCCCGAGCGCATGGAGGCCGTCCTCGACGATGCCTACATCCTGCTCGTCTCCCACAAGATCAGCGCCGTGCGCGATCTCGTGCCGGTGCTCGAGAAGGTCATGCAGGCCGGCAAGCCGCTCGTGATCGTGGCCGAGGACATCGAGGGCGAGGCGCTCTCCACGCTCGTGGTCAACAAGATCCGCGGCACGTTCCGCTCGGTGGCCGTCAAGGCCCCCGGCTTCGGCGAGCGCCGCAAGGCCATGCTCCAGGACATCGCCATCCTCACCGGCGCCCAGGTCATCTCCGAGGACATCGGCCTCAAGCTGGAGAACACCACGATCGACCTGCTCGGCACGGCCAAGAAGATCATCGTGACCAAGGACGAGACCACCATCGTCGAGGGCGGCGGCTCGGCTGACGACGTCGCCGGTCGCGTCACCCAGATCAAGTCCGAGATCGACAACACCGACTCCGACTACGACCGCGAGAAGCTCCAGGAGCGCCTCGCCAAGCTGTCCGGCGGTGTGGCCGTCCTCAAGGTCGGCGCCGCCACCGAGGTGGAGCTCAAGGAGAAGAAGCACCGCATCGAGGACGCCGTCTCCACGGCGAAGGCCGCCATCGAGGAGGGCGTGGTGCCCGGCGGTGGCGTGGCCCTCATCCGGGCCCAGGCCGCCATCCAGGCTGCCGCCGAGAAGCTCGAGGGCGACGAGGCCACCGGTGCCTCGATCGTGTTCCGGGCCGTCGAGGAGCCGCTCAAGCAGATCGCGCTCAACGCCGGGGTCGAGGGTGGCGTCGTGGTCGCCAAGGTCAAGGAGCTCTCGGGCACCGAGGGCTACAACGCCGCCAACGGCGAGTACGGCGAGATGCTCCCCGCCGTGCCCGACGCCGCCAAGGTGACCCGCTCGGCGCTGCAGAACGCCGCCTCGATCGCGGCGCTGTTCCTCACCACCGAGGCCGTCGTGGCCGACAAGCCCGAGGAGTCTGCGGGCGGCGGCATGCCCGGCGGCATGGAGGACTTCTGATCCACCGCTGACGGTCGGGCTCCTGCGGCCCCACCGCCCACCAGACGTCGACCGGCCGGCCCCTCGGGGCCGGCCGGTCCGCGTCCGGGGCTCAGTTGCCGCCCGCCGCCATGATGTCGGCGTTGATGCGGTCCACCCGGACCCGTAGCTCGTCGAGCTCCTCGCGGAGCTGCTGGAGGGCGCGCGAGGTCTGGGGCCAGGACGCGCGGAACTGGGCGGCGAGGCTGCCGTCCCACACGTCGGGTCGGGAGAGCTGGCGACCCTGCTGGTCGAGCTGGGCGATCTGGTCGGCGAGGCCGCCGTTGATGATCGATGACATCGCCGTGATCGCGGCGCGAGCGCTGTCGGTGGACAGGACACGAGGCATGGGCTGCTCCTTGGTGGGGGGAACCATGAAACTACATGGCACTTATGGAAAGGGCAACGGGGGCATGGCCAGCTGGACCAGGCCGTCCGCGGACCCGCCGACCAGCCACCCGAGGCCGGGGCGGGGCGCGATCGGCACGTGGCGGGGCAGGCGGATGCCGAGCAGATCGCCGTCGAGGTCGGGGTCCGGCGCCAGCAGCAGGCCGCGACGGTCCGCGCGGACCTCGCGCCACCACGACGCGTAGCCGGCGCGGAGCCGGTCGGCCCGGCCGGCGATGATCAGGTGGCGGTCAGGCCGCCGTTCCTCGGCGAGCTGGGTGAGGAGCGCATCGCCGTCCTCGGCGAGGTCCGCGTCGTCCACCAGCACCACCACGTGCCCTGGCCCGTCGACGAGCTCCATCGCCACCGCGTCGCCGAGGGAGCGCCAGCCCGGGGCGGCGCCGGACCTCGCCGCGGTGAGGCGCACGACGCGCGCACCTGCGTCCTCGGCGGCGAGCCCGAGCACGGCGAGGGTGCTCGAGCGGCCCGACCGGCCGGGCCCGGCCACAACCGCGTGGGCGCCCGGCGGCAGCACCAGCGCGGCGACGTCGAGGTCGCGCGCGGCCAGGCCGACGGCGAGCACGAGGTGCGGGCCAGGGGGT
>CAZUYW010000172.1:2643-6592 GCA_964624775.1 uncultured Iamiaceae bacterium | reverse complement strand
GTGCGCATCACGCCGTCGACGTTCACCCCGCGGATCGCGGCGACCTGGGCCCGGGAGAGCGGCTGCTTGTAGGCGACGATGGCGAGGGTCTCGAGCGCCGCCGAGGACAGCCGGGCGCTCTGGCCCTCGAGCACGAAGCGCTCGACGTAGGGCGAGAGGTCCCCGTGGCTCTGGAACCGGTAGCCGCCGGCCACCTTCACGAGCACGAACCCCCGCTCCTGCGCCTCGTAGCCCGCCGCCAGTTCGGCGCACAGCTCCTCGACCCGGGTGGGCGGCACCTCGAGCAGCTGGGCGAGCAGGTGCGGGTCGACCGGCTCCTGGGCGACCATGAGCACGGCCTCGATGGCCCGATGGGCTTCGGTGGCCACGGGTCAGCCCTCGTAGACGTCGATGCGCTCGGCGAGGTCCACGAAGACCGAGCGATCGTCGTCGTCCACCTCGCCGCCGAGCCAGGTGATGGTGAGCTCGCCGAAGGTGGTGGGCTGATCGAGGTCGATCATCCCCTGCTTGTAGAGCTCGAGCACGGCGAGGAACCGCACGACGACCTCGAGCCGCTCCACCAGCTCCCCGGTGAGGCGGCGGAAGGTGATGCGCCCCACGCGGGGCAGCTCGTCGACCAGCTCGGCGACCGCCTCGGTGACGCTCATGCGCACCGGGGCGACGTGGTGGAGGTCGACGGTGGGCACCGGCTTGGGGGTGATGGCCCGGCCGAACGCCGCGTGCAGATCGGCGGGGGTGACGCCCGCGAGGAGATCCGGCGCGAGGTCGAGGTAGCGCTCGTCGAGGCCGGCGGTGCGCGGGAAGCTGTGGCTCGCGATGTCGGCCAGGCCGGCGAGCAGGACCGCGGCGTCCTTGAAGGTCTTGCACTCGACGAGGCGGGCGAGCAGGAGGTCACGCTCCTCCCACAGGGCCAGCTCGTCGTCGATGTCGACGTCGGCATCGCCGGGGAGCAGGCGCCGGGTCTTGAGCTCGACGAGGGTGGCGGCGATGAGGAGGAACTCGGTGGCCACCTCGAGGTCGAGGGTCTCCATCCGCTCCAGCTCGGTGAGGTACGCGTCGACGATGCGCGACAGCGAGATCTCGTAGAGATCGACCTGCTCGGAGAAGATCAGGTGGAGCAGCAGGTCGAACGGACCCTCGAACACCGTGGTCTGCACCTCGTAGGCCATGGCGACAGGTTAGTTACACGGGTGTATTTCGTCCAGGGCGGGTTCGGAACCGGTGCGAGGCCCACGTGAGCGGCCTCCTAGGGTGTGCGGCCATGACCCGCGTGTTCTCCGGCATCAAGCCCACGGGCAACGTCCACCTCGGCAACCTGCTGGGCGCCCTCGTGAACTGGGTCGACGACCAGCACCGGGCCGAGAGCATCTACTGCGTCGTCGACCTCCACGCCCTCACCGTCCCCCAGGACCCCGCCGAGCTGCACCGCACGAGCCTGCGCCTCGCCCAGATCCTCGTGGCCGTCGGGCTCAATCCCGAGGTCTGCACCCTGTTCGTGCAGGGCCACGTGCACCAGCACAGCGAGCTGGCCTGGGTCATGGAGTGCACCGCCGCCCACGGCGAGCTCAGCCGGATGACCCAGTTCAAGGACAAGTCCGCCAAGGGCGGCTTCGTGTCGGGCGGGCTGTTCACCTATCCGGCGCTCATGGCCGCCGACATCCTCCTGTACGACACCGACGAGGTGCCGGTGGGCGACGACCAGCGCCAGCACGTCGAGCTCACCCGGGACCTCGCCGAGCGCTTCAACAGCCGCTATGGCCCCACCTTCACCATCCCCAAGGCCACCTACCCCAAGGCCGGGGCCCGGGTCATGGACCTCCAGGACCCCACCTCGAAGATGTCCAAGTCCGAGGACGGCGCCGCCGGCACGATCCTCGTCCTCGACGATCCGAAGGTGATCGAGAAGAAGATCAAGCGGGCGGTGACCGACACCGAGTCCGAGGTCCGCTACGACGTCGCCGCCAAGCCCGGCGTGTCGAACCTGTTGTCGATCCTGGGGGCCGCCACCGGCCGCACCCCCGAGGAGGCGGCGATCGGGTACGAGCAGTACGGCCCCCTGAAGGCCGACACCGCGGCGGCGGTGATCGAGCGCCTCGCCCCGATCCAGGCCCGCTTCGCCGAGCTGGAGGCGGACCCGGGCGAGGTCACCCGCATCCTGGCCGTGGGCGCGGCGAAGGCGGCCGAACGAGCGGCCGCCACGCTGGACCGGGCTCGGACGAACCTGGGCCTGCTGCCGCCGGCCTGAGGCCGGTCATGGTCGGTCGGGCGGGGTTCAGACGCCCTTGGGGACCGCAGCCGCGAACGCCGTGCCGGTGCCGACCACGGCGCCGGTCGCGGCATCGGTGACGGTGACCTTCACCACGTAGCTGGTGCTGAGCTTCACCCCGAACACGGTGAACTTCCCGCTCAGCGGGGCGTCGGGGGCGTCGTAGAGCACGTTCGACGGCGCCGTGTACTGGTACACGCTGACCGCGGCCTTCACCGTCTGGCCCTTGTCGCAGGCCTTCACGCCGTAGGTCACCGCGATCGAGGCCAGGCCGGTCTCCCCCACCTTCGGGTCGCCCTTGGTGATGAGGCTGGTGACGGGCGAGCAGGCCGTGGTGGTGATGCCGGTGCCCGAGCCGCTGCCGATCTCCTTGGCGCTGGCGGCGGTGCCGGTGCAGGCCACGGCCAGCACGCTGGCGCCGAGGGCGACGGCGCCGAGGCGGCGGCGGAGGGCTGAGGGACGGGCGGTGGTGGCGGGCATGGATGCTCCTCGGGGGAAGGTCCCCGACCCGGTCGGTCGGGGGGACTGCCACGAGGATCGGTGCACCGGGGCGCGGCGCAACAGTGGACCTTGGTCGTAGGACCTCAGTCGTCGTCGGCGGCCTTGAGGGCCTGGCCGATCTCCAGGGGCACGGTCCACTCCGCTTCGGGGAAGTGGTGCTCGGCGGTCCAGGCCACCGTGAGGGGTGCCGAGCCGGCGAGGCCGAGGAGGTCGGCGCCGAGGCGCGGGTGCTCGAGGTACAGGCCGACCCGGCGGGTGAAGCCGCGGGTCTCGCTCCAGGCCATGGCGTGATCGCGCCCGGCGGCGGCCGCCGACAGCGTGGCGATCACCCGGCCGTAGGTGCCGAGGCCCGAGACGGACTTGCCGCAGTCGTGGAGCAGCGCGGCGGCCAGCACCGGCCGCGTCGCCGTCTCGCCGAGCGCGGCCTCGACGCGCCGGGCGACCCCGGCGGCGTGGCGCTGGTCCTGGCGTGACATGCGCTGCCAGACCTCGACCTCACCGGGCAGGAGCTGCTCGGCGATCCAGGCGCGGTCCTCGGCGCGCGGGCCGAGCGGCAGGACGGACCCGAAGAAGCGCTTGACCAGGTGGCCGGGGCCGCTCACGCGTCAGGCGTGGGTGATGCAGAAGGGGGTCGCCGGCATGGCCTCGAGGCGGGCCTCGCCGATCTCGGCGCCGCACACCGAGCACAGGCCGTAGCTACCGTCCTCGATGCGGGCGATGGCGCCCTCGACGTCCTTCAGCTGCTCGCGCAGGGTGGCGGCCAGCGAGAGGTGCTCGCCGAGCTCGGCGGCGACCTGCGCGGAGTCGGCGAAGTTCTCGTCGAAGTCCTCGCCCGAGGTGCCGTCGATCGACAGCTCGCCGAGCTGGCGCTCCAGGTCGGCGCGCTCGGCGTCGAGCTGTTCCCGCAGGTTCTGGGGCACGGTGGGGGTCATGGGGCCAGGTTACCGATCCGTCGCGGCCGGGTCGGCAACCGTCGACCCGCCCGCATCGACGCGAGCACGCGGGTGCGCTGCCCGGTAGACGGACACGAGCCGGTCGGTGGAGACGAGCGTGTACACCTGGGTGGTCGAGATGCTGGCGTGGCCGAGCAGCTCCTGAACGGTGCGGATGTCCGCCCCGTGATCGAGCATGTGGGTGGCGCACGAGTGGCGCAGCACGTGGGGGCTCAGGCGGCCCGAGAGC
>CAZUYW010000172.1:0-2543 GCA_964624775.1 uncultured Iamiaceae bacterium | reverse complement strand
GACAGGCCGACGAGCTCGGAGATGCGCAGCCCGGTGCCGTAGAGCACCTCGAGGATGGCCCGGTCGCGCCGCTCGACGGGGCCGTCGCCGACGACCGCGCTGAGCAGGGCCTCGACCTCGGCCTCGGTGAGCGCCTTCGGGAGGCCGCGGGGCACCTTGGGCATGGCGACGTCGGCGGTGGGGTTGGCCACGCCTTCGGACTCCTCGGCGAGGAACCGGTGCAGGCCGCGCACCGACACGAGCGCCCGCTTGGTGCTGGCCGGAGCGAGGCCCGATGCCTTCAGGTGGGCGACGTAGGCCGTGATGTCGGCCTCGGTCACGTCGCCGATCGCCAGCCCGCGGTCGTCGAGCCAGCGGACGTACGCGTCGAGGTCGCGGCGGTACGCGGCCAGCGTGTTGGCCGAGCGGCCGCGCTCGACCCGCAGCCAGGTGAGGAGATCCTCGACCTCGGGAGGGGTGCCGTCGCGGCCGGCGCGGGGCGCCATGTCAGCCCAGGAGCTGGCGGGCGAGGAGCAGGCCGATGAGGGTCTTGCCGTCGACCAGGCGGCCGTCGGCGATCATCGCCGGCACGTCGTCGAGGTCGACCGCCTCGACGGTCATGTGCTCCTCCTCGACCCCCTGACGGGCGTCGGGCACCTCGGTGAGGTCGGTCGCCAGGTACAGGTGCACGATCTGGTCGCTGAACCCCGCGGCCGGGTGGAAGCGGGCCACGAGCTCGAGGTGCCCGGGCGAGCGCCCGATCTCCTCGACGAGCTCGCGCTCGGCGGTGGCGGCGAGGTCCTCGCCCGGCTGGTCGCACAGCCCGGCGGGGATCTCGAGGATCTCGCCGTCGATCGGCCCGCGGTACTGGCGCACGAGCAGCACGCGCCCGTCGTCGAGCACCGGGATCATGGCGACGACGCGCTGGTTGCGCACCACGTCGCGCTCGAACTGGGTGCCGTCGGGGGCGGCGAAGCGGCCCCGCACGACGCGGATCCGGTCGAGGGTGACGACCTCGCGGTCGCCCAGGTGCCGGAACCCCGCGTCGGGCACGATCAGGCTCGGGAGCTGGACGCGTCGGCCTCGTCGCTGAGGTCGAGCTCGAAGAGGTGGGGTGACCGCCCCTCGGCGCGGGCCAGAGCGGCCCCGACGAACTCGCGGAACAGCGGGGCGGGCTTGTTGGGCCGGCTCTTGAACTCCGGGTGGGCTTGGGTGCCGATCCAGAACGGGTGGTCGTCGAGCTCGATGAACTCCACCAGGCGGTGATCCGGGGACGTGCCGCTCAGGCGCAGCTTCGACTCCTCGAACTGGCCCTTGTAGCGGGGGTTGAACTCGTAGCGGTGGCGGTGGCGCTCGGACACGACGGTCTTGCCGTAGGCCTGGGCCACCTTCGAGCCGGGCTCGAGCTCGGCGACGTACGCGCCGAGGCGCATGGTGCCGCCCATGTCGGTGACGTCGCGCTGGCTGTCCATGAGGTCGATGACCGGGTGCGGGGTCTGCGGGTCGAGCTCGCGGGAGTTGGCACCGGTGAGGCCCAGCACGTTGCGGGCGTACTCGATCACCATCATCTGGAGGCCCAGGCACAGCCCCAGGCACGGGATCTCGTGCTCGCGGGCGTAGGCGGCTGCGGCGATCTTGCCCTCGGTGCCCCGCTCCCCGAAGCCGCCGGGGATCACGATGCCGTCGAGGTCCTTCAGGCGCCCGGCGGCGAGCAGGCCCTCGACGTCCTCGGCCTGGATCCACTCGATCTCGACCTTGGCGCCGTGGGCGAAGCCGCCGTGCTTGGTGGCCTCGACGACGGACAGGTAGGCGTCGATCAGGGTGACGTACTTGCCGATGATGCCGATGCGGACGGGCTTGGTGGCGGCCTCGACCCGCTCGACGAGGGCCTCCCACTCGGTGAGGTCGGGGGCGACGTCGTCGAGGCGCAGGATCTTGCAGACCTCGTCGTCGAGGCCCTCCTCGTGGAGCACGAGGGGGATCTCGTAGATGTTCTTGGCGTCGGCGCAGTTGACGACCGCGCTCTCCGGCACGTCGCACAGCCGGGAGATCTTGTGCTTCAGGTCGTGCGACAGCGCGGCCTCGGAGCGGCACACGATCGTGTCGGGCTGGATGCCGCGGCTGCGCAGCTCGGTGACGGAGTGCTGGGTCGGCTTGGTCTTCTGCTCTCCCGACGGTCCGATGAACGGCACGAGGGTGACGTGGATGTAGCAGACGTTGTCCCGGCCGACGCCCTGGCGGAACTGCCGGATCGCCTCGAGGAACGGCAGGATCTCGATGTCGCCGACCGTGCCGCCGACCTCGGTGATCACGACGTCGACGTCGGGGCCGGTGAGCATGGTGATCCGGCGCTTGATCTCGTCGGTGATGTGCGGGATGACCTGGACGGTCTTGCCCAGGTAGTCGCCGCGGCGCTCGGCCGCGAGCACGGCCGAGTAGATCGACCCCGTCGTGGCGTTGGAGTTGCGGCTGAGGTTCTCGTCGATGAAGCGCTCGTAGTGGCCGAGGTCGAGGTCAGTCTCACCACCGTCGTCGGTGACGAACACCTCGCCGTGCTCGAACGG
>CAZUYW010000171.1:0-6633 GCA_964624775.1 uncultured Iamiaceae bacterium | reverse complement strand
CGCTGCGGCGCGGCGATCGGCGGATCCTCGTGCTCACCGGGCGCGTCCACCTCTACGAGGGCCACCACCCGAACGTCGTGGTGCACGGCGTGCGCACCGCGATCCGGGCCGGCTGCCGCACCATCGTCCTCACCAATGCCGCCGGGGGCGTGCGCCCGGACCTCGCCGTCGGGCGACCGGTCCTGATCGCGGACCACCTGAACCTCACGGGATGCTCGCCGCTCGTGGGTGCCGACGACCCGCGCCTGGGCCCCCGCTTCCCGGACCTGAGCGGGGCCTACGCGCCGCGCCTGCGCGCCATCGCCCGCTCGGTCGACCCGTCGCTGCCCGAGGGCGTCTACGCCGGGTTCACGGGGCCCGCCTACGAGACCCCCGCCGAGGTGCGGATGGCGGCGACGCTCGGCGGGGACCTGGTGGGCATGTCCACCGTCCTGGAGACCATCGCCGCGGTGCACGCGGGTGCCGAGGTGCTCGGCCTGTCGCTCGTGACCAACGCGGCCGCGGGCCTCGGCCCCGGTGCGCTCGCCCACACCGAGGTGCTCGACGCCGCACGTGGTGCCGCCGATCACCTCGCCGGGTTGCTCGGCGCCGTGGTGGGGGAGCTGTGAGCGCCGACCTTCCCGCCGACCTGGTGGCGCGGGCGCGCGACTGGGTGGCCGACGATCCGGACCCTGCCACGCGCGCCGAGCTCGACGCGCTGATCGACGCCGCGACCTCCGGCGAGGCAGAGGCCGTCGCCGAGCTGGCCGACCGCTTCGCCGCGGACCTGTCCTTCGGCACCGCCGGCCTGCGGGGTGCCATGGCGGCGGGCGCGAACCGCATGAACCTGGCGGTGGTGATCCGGGCCGCGTGCGCTAGGGGCTCCTGGGTCGGGGCCGAGGGCGGGGTCGACGCGGCCCGCCGCGGGGTGGCCATCGGGTTCGACGCCCGCGCCAACTCGGCCGCCTTCGCCGAGGCCACCGCCGAGGTCCTCGCCGCCCGCGGCGTGCGGGCCCTGGTGCTGCCCGAGGCGCTGCCCACGCCCCTCCTCGCGTTCGCGGTGCGCCACCTGGGGGCGGCGGCGGGGATCATGGTCACGGCGTCGCACAACCCCCGGGGCGACAACGGCTACAAGGTCTACGACGGGTCGGGGCGCCAGATCGTGGCCCCCACCGACGGTGCCATCGCGGCGGCCATGGCTGCGGTCGGCCGGGTCTGCGAGGTGCCCCGGACCGGGCCCGACGATCCCGACCTCGTGCGCGTCGGCCCGGAGCTCGTGGATGCCTACGTCGAGGCGGCCGCGGCGGTCGCCGGCGCGGCGGGGGACCGCCGCGTCCGCATCGCCTACACGGCGATGCACGGCGTCGGCGCGGCGACCTTCCGGCGGGTCCTCGCGGCTGCCGGGTTCCCCCCACCGGTCGAGGTCGCCGCGCAGGTGGCCCCCGACCCCGCCTTCCCGACCGTCGCGTTCCCGAACCCCGAGGAGTCGGGTGCGCTGGATCTCGGCCTGGCCACCGCGGCCGGTGCGGGCGCCGACGTGCTGCTGGCCCACGATCCCGATGCGGACCGGCTCGGCGCCGCCGTGCCCGACCCCGTGCTCGGTCCGCCCGACGACCCGGCGGGGTGGCGCGTGCTGTCCGGCGACGAGATCGGGTGGATCCTCGCCGATCACCTGCTCGCCACCGGATCGATCCCGACCGACGGCGTGCTCGCCACCACCATCGTGTCGTCCACGATGCTGGCCCGCCTGGCCGAGGCCGCCGGTCGGCCCCACGCCGAGACGCTCACGGGCTTCAAGTGGATCGCCCGGGCTCCGAAGCCCGGTCAGGTGTTCGGCTTCGGGTACGAGGAGGCGCTGGGGTTCTGCGTCGGGTCGGTCGTCGCAGACAAGGACGGGATCACCGCCGCGGTCGTGCTCGCCGAGGCGGTCGCGACCCAGGCCCGCGCCGGTCGCACGGTGCTCGACGTGCTGGACGACCTGGAGTGCCGCCACGGCGTGCACCGCACGGCCCAGCACGTGACCCGCCTGCCGGGCCTCGGTGCCAGGGCCCGCCTCGCGGCGGTGATGAGCGGGCTGCGCGCCGCGCCGCCGGCGAGCCTGGCGGGTCGGGAGGTCCAGCGGCTCGAGGACCTGCGGGACGGTGATCCGGTGCGCGGGTTCGTGCCCGCCGACGTCGTGCTGCTGCACCTCGATGGCGCCCGGGTGGTGGTCCGACCGAGCGGCACCGAGCCCAAGCTGAAGTGCTACGTGGAGGTCGTGGAGCCCGTCGCCGACGGTGACCTCGCGGCGGCTCGGGCCCGTGCCGGTGCCGCCGTGGCCGAACTGGTCGACGCGGTCGCCGAGCTCGTCGCCCCCTGATCGGTCCCGGCGCGCGGCAGCGGGCGCCCGTCCTGGCACGATGCCGGGATGGAACGTGCCGCGCTCGCCCGCCTGATCGACCACACGCTGCTCGCCCCGGCGGCCACGCCCGGGCAGATCGCCATGTTCTGCGGGGAGGCCACTGAGCTGGGGGTGGGTGCGGTGTGCCTGGCACCGAGCCGGCTCCCGCTGCCCGCCCACGCGCTGGCACCGGGCATCGGCGTGGTGGCCGTCGTCGGCTTCCCGACCGGCGCCCACACCTCGGCGGTCAAGGCGGCGGAGGCCGCCGGCGCGGTGGCGGCCGGGGCCACCGAGCTCGACATGGTGATCGACCTTGGCCTGGCCGACGCCCGCCTGTGGGCGGCGGTCGAGGCCGACATCGTCGCCGTCCGCGCCGCGGCGCCGGCGCCCATCGTGCTCAAGGTGATCATCGAGGCGGCCGCCCTCGGCGCCGACGACCAGGTCGTCGCCGCGTGCCGCGCGGCCGAGGCGGCCGGGGCCGACTTCGTGAAGACGTCGACCGGCTTCCACCCCGCAGGTGGCGCCACGTTCCGTCACGTGGAGCTGATGGCAGCCACCGTCGACGGTCGGCTCGGTGTGAAGGCGGCGGGCGGCATCCGTGACCACCGGACCGCACTGGCGATGCTCGATGCCGGCGCCACCCGCCTCGGCTGCTCAGGCACCCGGGCGGTGCTCGAGGGGCCCTGAGCCGAGGTCGACAGCGCGCGGGGCGCTCGGTACCCTCCCGGCCGTGACGATGGACCCGCTGCCCCCGGCCGACGCCGGCGACGATGACCCGCTGGGGGCGCGCCTGCTGGCCGCCGCCACGGCGGAGTTCGCCGAGCGGGGCTACGCCGGGGCGCGGGTCGCCGAGATCGCCAAGCGAGCCGGGGTGACCACCGGCGCGATCTACTCCCGGTACCGCGGCAAGGCCGAACTGCTGTCGGAGGCGATCGAGCAGGCCACCTCCGGCGAGCTCGACGCCCTCTTCGCCGACCACCGCTTCCAGGGGCGCATGGAGGACATCATCCTCATCGCCGGCAGCCACCTGGTCGACCGCTCCGACTCCCCGGCGCCCGGGATGCTGCTCGAGTCCTTCACCGCCGCCCGCCACGAGACCGATGTCGCCGAACTGCTCCGGTCCCGGATGTTCGACCGGGCCGGTCGCCTCGCCGAGATCATCGAGGGGGCCAAGGCCTCGGGCGGCATCGACGACGCCCTCGACACCGACGCGCTGGTCACGTTCTGCCACGCCGTGGGACTCGGCTTCCTGCTGCTCGAGGTGCTCGACCCGCCGATGCCCGACGCGGCGGCGTGGGAGGAGCTCATCGGCCGGCTCGTGGCCGCCGTGGGCGCGCCGTCGGCGCCCTGACCGGCGCCGTGGCCGCCGTGTGGGATCGTTAGGGGATGCGTCGGCGCACCGTCATCCGCGAGCCCCACTGGTGGCTGCGTCGAGGTCCCTCCGCGCTGGTCCTCATCGTGGTGCTGGCCCTGTTCGGGCTGACCGCGTTCGTGCTCGGCCGCCGCACCGCGGACATCCTCCCCGAGGTCGGCAAGGACAAGGCTGGAGAGGAGCCCTGGACCGAGCCGATCGGCGTGGAGAGCGTGCGGGGCTTCATGGTGGGCCACATCCCCGACTGCGCCTCAGGTGCCGTGTCGAAGATCGTCTTGTGGGACGAGAACGCAGACCCCTACTGGTCGGTGTCGGGGCCCGCCACGCCGATGGCGACGTTCTCGGTCGGTGCCACGCCCGAGGGGTTCAAGGTCGACACGCCGTTGCACAAGCCGCCCCGCGGGGCGGTGCTGCGTCTCGTCGTGTTCCGCAGGGGCCAGCAGCCTGCTGGGATCCGGTACTCGGTCGCCGACCTGGTGGAGGACCGCGTGATGGGTGGCGATCCGCTCCAGCGCTTCACCGTCTCGGGCTGGCAGACGGCCGATGTGTGCGGTGACGGGGTCGACACGTCCCGCGGGGACACGTCAACCACCGTCCCCGGCTGATCGTCAGCCGAGCTGGGTGCGGCCGCGGTCGACGACGTCCTGGCGGCGGCGCTCGATCTCGGCCGGGTCGAGGCCCGCCCCCTGCCACGCCGCCGCGGCGCGCGACTCGACGAGCCACGCCTCGCCGGCGCTGACGAGGGACCCCTCGGCGTAGGTGGCGAGCAGCTGGCGGACGGCGCGCTGGTCGTTCGACGCGATGTCGGCGGCGAGCCCGAGCGTGAACGGGAGGAGGTCGTCGTGGGGGACGACGTGGTTGACCAGGCCCCAGTCGAGGGCGCGCTGGGCGTCGCAGAAGTTGCCGGTGGTACTCATCTCGCGGGCGCGGCGCACGCCGATGGCCTGGGGGAGCAGGACGCTGAGGCCCCACCACGGCTGGATGCCGACCCGGGCGTGGGTGTCGGCGAACCGGGCGCGGTCGCTGGCCACGAGGAAGTCGCAGGCGAGGGCGAGCTCGAAGCCGCCCGTGATGGCCGCGCCGTTGATCGCTCCGATGACGGGCTTCGGGCCGGGCGGCAGCGGGCCGCGGGACGCGACCGGGGTGTCGTCCTTCGGGGCCGTCTCGGCCAGGTCGCTCGAGCCCGAGCCGAGCTCCTAGAGGTCGAGCCCGGCGCAGAACGCGGGGTCCGCGCCGGTGAGCACGATCACGTCGATCGCGTCGTCGCCCTGGCCGTCGCGCACCGCGGCGCGCAGGTCGCGGATCAGCTGGCGGGACAGCGCGTTGCGGGCCTCGGGTCGGTTCAGGGTGACCACGAGGGTGCGGTGGTGCACCTCGGTGCGCACGAGCTCGGACATGGGGCCCTCCACGGTGTCGGGTGCGGGCGCACCCGCGGTCAGTCGGTCGGTCAGTCGGCGGGTTCGTCGTCGTCGGGCGGCAGGAACTCGAAGGTGAGGTCGCCGATGCGCACCAGCGTCGACGCGATCCAGCCGCCCATCGAGGAGAAGTGCTCGTCGAGGCGGGAGCCGTCGGCGAGGACGTCCTCGTCGAGCTCGTAGGAGCCCTCGTAGGACACCTCGATCGCCCACGACGCCGTCGACAGGTCGTTGTCCCAGATCGTCTCGACGGTGGGGCCCGAGCGCACGAGGACCTCGTTGCCGATCGGCGACGACTCGGCCGGCAGCACCGACAGCACCCGCTTGGGCTTGGGGGCGGCGGCGAGGCGCTGGATGCGGAACACGATCTCGATCTCGATGCGCGGCGGCTCGTCGAGCGGCTCGCCGATGTACCAGGACCGGTACGCCGTCTGGGACCAGGTGGGCCAGTCGAGCGTGAGATCGGCGCGGGACCGCGGCGGGGAGCCCTCGCCGGGCAGCGCGTAGGAGGTCTCCCAGGTCAGGTCGCCGAGGAGGACGTCGGTCTGGAACCGCTCCTCGAACGCCTGGCGCTCGAGCATGGCGCTCTCCACCGCGTCGCGCAGGGCGCCGATGGCATCGGTGAAGACGTGGTCGAGCATGCGGGGCCGACCCTACCGGTCGGCGTGATCGTCCATGACCGCCACGGGGACCGACAGGCCGAGCGCCTTGTGGCGGAACGTGGCGATGCGCCGCCCCTCCTGCACCGCCTCCTTGATCCCGCCGAGGCCCTCGCCGAGCTGGGTGGCGAGCACGTCGAGATCGGCGGCGTCGACCGCGAGGCCGAACCAGGTCGCCGGCGCCTCGGCCGCGGGCTGCCCGCTGCCCGTGTCCCCGCTCACGACCTCGAGCACGACCGGGCCGAGCCGGAAGAACGCCTGGCGCATCGGCGCGCCGTACGAGGTGGTGTCGCGGATGCGGCGCAGGTCCAGGCCGACCGCGACCACGACCTCGATCGTGCGATCCAGGTCCGGCGTGGCCACCACGACGTGGTCGATCCCGGTGACGCCGTTCGGGTGGGGCACGAGCGGCGCGTCGGGCGCCGTCGGGTCGCCGGCCGGCACCGAGACCGTGGGCAGGCCGTCGAGCGATCCGTCGACGATGGGCAGGCCCGCCAGGGTCCACGACACGATCCCTCGTCTCTCGCCCTCGCGCCCGACGAGGCGCAGCACCGTGCCGCCGAGGTGCACGGCACCGCCGTCGACGGCGAAGCCGGCCGAGGCCCACGCCTCGGGCTCGTCGGCGATGGTCAGCTCGAGGAGGCGGCCGGGGCCGCCGGCCGGACGATCGCTGGCAAGGTCGGTCATGCGCCCGACCCTAGGGGTTCGCGTGCCAGGGGGTCCGTGGCCACCCGGTACCGTGGCGGGCGACTGGCCGTGGCGCAGTTTGGTAGCGCACCGCGTTTGGGACGCGGGGGTCGTGAGTTCAAATCTCACCGGCCAGACCAA